>JAFLVI010000015.1 GCA_022508405.1 Clostridiales bacterium | reverse complement strand
GCCTTGTAAAGCGTCCGCCCATTATCACGGTTATGGGTCACGTCGACCACGGCAAAACATCGTTACTCGACGCTATTCGCAAGACGTCTGTCGTCAGCGGCGAAGCGGGCGGCATTACCCAGCATATCGGTGCGTACTCGGTTGACCTTAACGGTGAAAAGATAACCTTCCTTGACACCCCCGGACACGAAGCGTTTACCGAAATGCGCAGGCGCGGCGCAAAAGTCACCGACATTGCGGTGCTTATTGTTGCGGCGGACGACGGCGTAATGCCGCAGACTGTCGAAGCTATTAAGCACGCAAAAGAAGCGGACGTGCCCATTGTGGTTGCAATCAACAAAATAGATAAGCAGGGTGCCAATATAGAAAAAATCAAGGAACAGCTTGCCGAAAAGGATTTGATATGCGAAGAATGGGGCGGCACCGTTCCCATGATACCCATTTCCGCCAAGCAGAATAAGGGTATAGACACGTTGCTGGAAAATATTTTGTTCCAAGCCGAAGTCTTGGAGCTTCGCGCCAACCCCAAACGCAGTGCGCGCGGTTACGTTATAGAAGCGCGTCTCGACAAGGGCAGAGGCCCCATTGCTACCGTTATCATTCAAAACGGAACGCTCAAAGTGGGCGATTACATCGTGTCCGGCACTACCTACGGCAGAGTTCGTTCGCTTACGGACGACAAGGGCAAAACGATTAAGTCGGCCGGTCCGTCCATGCCCGTCGCCGTTTACGGTCTGGAAAAAGTGCCTTCCGCCGGCGACCCGATTGCCGTTGTGGAAAACGAAAAAATGGCAAGGCAGGTCATCGAAGAACGCGCCGCAAAACTCAAAAACGAAATGCTCGCCGACGTGCCGCAAGCGAGTATCGATGTCTTTAACGATTTGGAAAGCAAGACGTCTAAGGAACTCAAGCTACTTGTCAAAGCGGATGTTCAAGGCTCGAGCGAGGCGCTCAAAGAAGCGCTTTGCAATCTTTCCAACGAAGAAGTTACGGTCAGCATTGTCTATAGCGGCGTGGGCGCTATCAGCCAGTCCGACGTGATGATGGCGGAAGTTGCGCATGCAAACATTATCGGCTTTAACGTTAAGCCGGATAACGACGCAAAAACTGCCGCCGAGCGCGCCGGTCTGGAAATTAAAATGTTCGGCATAATTTACGAAGCAATGGACTACGTTCAGTCCAAAATCGAAGACATGCTTGCGCCCAAGTTTGTCGAGCGCGTTACGGGCAAAGCCATTGTTCGCGCCATGTTCAAGGTGTCGGGAGTCGGTCTTGTCGGCGGTAGCTATGTTCAGTCGGGCAAGATTGTGCGCAACGGCAAGGCAAGGCTGTACCGCGGCGGCAAGCTTATTCACGAAGGCAATATAGTCGGATTAAAGCGGTTTAAGGACGACGCCAAGGAAGTCACTATCGGGCTGGAATGCGGTATCGCCATTGCCGACTGCTTGGAATATTTGGAAGACGATATAATCGAATGTTACGTTGTGGAAAAGGAGAGTAAGTGAAAAGCGGCGGAACAAATCACAGACAGGAGCGCATGGCAAGGCAGATAGCGCGCGACGTGTCGGTCATAGTTGATTCTTTGTCCGATCCGCGCGTACACGGCGTTACGGTCGTGGACGCGGAAATGTCGCGCGATCTCAGATATGCCACCGTGTTTGTTACTGTTGACGGAAACGACGAGCAAGTAGTAAAGACGCTAAACGGATGTTCGGGATATATCCGTCACGTTCTCGCCGAAGAAAACAGCGAAATGCGCGGTGTTCCGCAGTTAAAGTTTGTTATGGACAAAACGCAGGGCTACTACGAGCGAATAGAGCAGGTTATTAAGGGAATTCACAATGAAAGCGATAACGACTGAAATATTAAACGCCATAAAAGCCGCTCAAACGGTGCTGGTAGTAGGGCATGTTCGTCCTGACGGTGACTGTGTGGGCTCGGTTATGGCCATGCGGCATATTTGCGAAAAGCTGGGTAAAACTGCCGACGCCATGTGCGACTGCGACAAGCCCGATACGTATGCGTTTTTACCTGAGTACGAGTATTTTTGCGCACCACGTTATAAGCAGTACGATCTTTTTATTTCGGTAGACTGCGCAACGGAAAGTCGCTTGGGCGAATGCCGTGCGTTTCTTGTCGGCGCAAAAAACAGCATAAACATAGATCACCACGCCACCAATCCCAAATATTGCAAAATCAACTACGTGGACGGTGATGCGTGCAGTACGTGTTATATTCTTTACAATATGTTTAAGGACGTGGACGGGCTGTTGGACGGCGAATCTGCGGCAATGCTGTACACAGGGCTTTCCACCGACACAGGACATTTTATGCACTCCAACACAACGGCGGAAGTGTTTTCCACGGCGGCGGAGCTTTGCAAATACGGTATAGACATAGCCGCGCTTAACCGCAGTCTGTACTGCAATAACAAGTTCAGCAAGGTTATGCTTACGGCGCGGGCTCTCGGCGGTATTATTCTTTACGAGGGCGGCAAGATCGCGCTGATGAATATATCGTTAAAGGATTTGCAGGATTGCGGTTGCACCTCGGAAGATACTGAAGGGCTTATTAACAATGCGTCCGCTATTTCGGGCGTAAGGATAGCTATTTCCATGTGCGAACAGCAGGGATCGGTATACCGCGTGTCGTTTAGGTCGGCGGCGGCGGACGTAGCTGCGGCGGCTGCCAAGTTCGGCGGCGGCGGACACAGACTTGCCGCCGGTTGTATGATTTCCGGCAATCGCTACGACGTTATGGAAAAGGTGGTTGCGGCGGCTACCGCTGCATTAAACAGTGAACGGGCTGATTAACCTTTACAAGCCGAGCGGAATGTCTTCGGCACAAGCTGTTTCCCGAGTAAAACGGTTGCTCGGCGAAAAGACAGTGGGGCACATGGGCACGCTCGATCCAATGGCGGAGGGTGTGCTTGTCATAGGTGTCGGCAAATGCGCGCGGCTTTTCGATTACATTTCGGGACGGAAAAAATCGTACATAGCCAAATTTAAATTCGGCTATGAAACAGACACTTTGGACGCGTTGGGCAACATAACGCAAACCACTTCCGACATTCCGTCGGTAGATGCCGTGTTGCACGCCATGTGCTCGCTGGTCGGCGACATAGAGCAAATCCCGCCTGTTTACAGCGCGAAGCATGTGGACGGAAAGCGAGCGTACGCCCTAGCGCGTGACGGACAAGCGGTGGACTTAAAGCCTGTTCGCGTCACTATATATGATACCGAATTGATATGCCAGCCTAAAATGGACGAAATGGTTTTTTCCGTAACATGTTCTTCGGGTACATACATTCGCGCAATTTGCCGCGATGTGGCCAAAATGTGCGGATCGCTTGCCACGCTGACATACTTACAGCGCACAAAGTCGGGCAACTTCGACGTAAAGGACAGCGTGCGGTTGGAGAATTTGGAGCGCATTAAGGAGCAGGCGATTATTAGTCCGCAAGATGCTTTGGATTTGCCGGTTTATCAAGTGGACGGCGCATTATATGACGATATGGTACACGGCAGAAAGATAAAGTGTAATGTGGAAGATGATAGCTTTATCTTTTGCAACGGTATTCTTTTCGGCATAGGGCGCGGCGTGGACGGCGTATTAAAAATCAAGACATATCTACGTGATGAATAACGGAGGGGATTATGAAAGAACTCGGATCGGAAGAAGTGTGCATTGCACTCGGTTACTTCGACAGCGTGCATTTGGGACACAGAAGTCTTATTGAAAAAACGCGTGAGTACGCTATTGCGCACAATATCGGTGCGTGTGTGGCTACTTTCAGCAACAATGCTTATAAACTTTTCAATCCGGAAGAAAAGCAAGTTTATACATATGCCGAAAGGTGCTATCTGTTAAACGATATGTGCGACTATATTCTTCCGATGCGGTTTGACGCAAGGCTGAAAAACCACACGGCGGAAGAGTTTTTAAACGGTTTATTTACTCGGTATAATATAAAAGCGGTTGTATGCGGTTACGACTATCTTTTCGGCGCGGGCGCAAAAGGCGACGCGGAGCTGTTAAAGGCGTACAGCGAGGCGCACGGTGTGGATTGCATAGTTATGCCGCCGCTCGAGTTGGACGGCATGCGCGTGTCCACTACCGAAGTCAAATCGCTTTTGACGTCCGGCAATATAGAAAGGGCAAATGCGTTTTTGGGCGAGCCGTTTATGCTGTGCGGCAAGGTTGTTAAAGGCAGAGGCGCCGGCAGAATGTTTGATATCCCCACCGCCAACATCAAATACGGCACTAGTAAGCTTTTGCCTGCGGCGGGTGTGTACGGCACGGTTACCGAGATTGACGGCGAAAAATACTACGGCGCCACAAACGTGGGCGCACGTCCCACGTTTGGGCTTTCAAAACTCGTGGTGGAAACCATGATTGCCGATTTTCACGATAATATCTACGATAAGGAAGTTAAAGTATATTTCTATAAGTATTTGCGCGGAGTACAACGGTTTGAGACGCCCGCGTTGCTTTCCAAACAGGTTCACAAGGATATGGAGTGGTACAAATGATAAGGATAGGACCGTCGGGCAACAGCAATTCGTTTTATGCGTCGGGCAGAAAACACACCTTTCAGGAAGGCGAGTTTTTGCATGCGCTTGGGCTTAACGCATTTGAGTATTCGTTCGGTCGCGGTGTGTCCATGTCGGATGAAACCGCGGACAAGATTAAAACCGAGTTTGGTAAGTACGACATAGCGATCAGCGTTCACGCGCCGTACTACACCAACTTTGCCAATCCCGACCCCGAAATGATAGACAAGTCCATAGGCTATATTTTGCAGTCGCTTTATGCTTGCAACAAAATGGGCGGGGAGCGCGTGGTGTTTCACCCTGCGGCGTGCGGAAAAGCGGTAAGGGCGGATGCCGTGGCGGCTACAAAGCGCAATCTAAAGTTGCTTGCGGAGCGTTGCCGTGACATAACGTTCCCGTTTAAGCTGTGCGCGGAAACAATGGGCAAACTCAATCAGATAGGCACGGTGGAGGAGATTGTTGATTTTTGCTTGATAGACGACATGTTTTATCCGTGCTTCGACTTTGGGCATATCAATTCGTATATGCGCGGCGGACTTAAGACAAAGGACGATTACAGGCGCATTTTAGACTATACAATAGACAAGCTTGGCTTTGACAAGGCGTCTAATATGCACGTGCATTTTTCCAAGATAATGTACGGAGATAAGGGCGAGATAAAGCATTTGACCTTTGAAGACAGCAAGTACGGACCGGATTATGCGCCGCTTGCCGAGCTGTTTGACGAATATAAAATGTCGCCGTATGTAGTTTGCGAATCGGACGGTACAATGTCGGACGATGCACTTATAATGAAAAATTTACACAAAAACGCTTAACAAACGACACAATCTATGATATAATATAAACGATTTGTGATTGAGTAATTACTCAGGGAGTATAAAACTGTTTATATGAATACAGCAGACTTGTTTGAGAATAATCCCAAAATCGACGCGTTTGTAGTTTTGGACGAAGCCAATCGCTATTACTTTACGCAGATGGAAACTTCGTTCGGAGCGGTGATAGTATCGCCGCAGCGCAACGTGTTTATAACCGATTTCCGCTACGAGACCGAGGCGAGAGAGAAGGTCAAAGATTTTGAGATAATCATATCCACGTATTCCGAGCTGTACGCCAAAATTGCCGAAGTGTTATCTTCCATAGACGCAAAAAATGTCGGCTACGGCGAAAAAATGTACATCGATGAGTTTAACGACTTTAAGACCGCGCTTAGCGGCTTCAAGCTTAAACCGGCGGAAGATGCAATCGCGGCAAAGCGCGCGATCAAGACCGAAAACGAAATAGCCATTATCAAGACCGCTCAGCAGATTGCGGAAACGGCGCTTAAGCGCGCCATGTCCCGAGTAAAGGCGGGCATTACCGAGCGCGAGCTCATGGCGGAAATAAACTACGAAATGGTTATTGCCGGCGCACAAACATATTCGTTTGAAACCATTGTGGCTTTCGGCGCAAACACGGCAAAGCCGCATCACCATCCGTCCGATAAAAAGCTGGAAAAAAACGAGCTTATTTTGGTCGATATGGGCGCTAAGTACCATGGCTATTGTTCGGACATGACGCGCACATTTTGTTTGGGCAATGCCGGACAAAAGCTTACCGAAGTGTTCGGTATTGTTAAGGAAGCGCAGGAGTATGCCATAAAGAATATCAAAGCGGGTATGACGTGCAACGATGCGGACGCGCTTGCGCGGGAATACATTATGTCGCGCGGCTACGGTAGCAACTTCGGACATTCCTTCGGTCACGGCGTGGGTGTGGAAATACACGAGGCTCCGCGCGTAGGCGCAAATAATGCAACCGTTTTGCAACCCAACATGGTAATCACGGCGGAACCTGGGATATACATTGCAGGCGTTGGCGGCGTGCGCATAGAAGATATGCTGGTCGTAAAGGAAAACGGCGTTGTCAATCTTACTACTTACGATAAAAAATTCAATATCTAATTCGTTAACATTTGCTTAAAGCAAAAACTAATAAAAAATTATTCCGAGGAGGATTTTATGGTATCGGCAGGAGATTTCCGCAAAGGCACAACATTCGAGATGGACGGCAAGGTTTACACCGTTGTCGAGTTTCAGCACGTAAAACCGGGCAAGGGCTCGGCATTTGTGCGCACAAAAATCAAAAACGTCATTACGGGGCAGGTTTTGGAAAACACGTTTAACCCCTCGGATAAGTATGAGGAGGCGCACATCGAGCGCCGCGAGTACCAATATTCCTACACAGACGGCGATTTGTACTACTTTATGGACACCGAAACATACGACACATTGCCGCTCAACCACGATTTGTGCGAGGACGCTTTGCGCTTTATAAAGGAAGAAATGACCGTTACTATTTCTTCGTACAAGGGATCGCCGTTTGCCGTTGAGCCGCCCAACTTTGTCGAACTTGAAATCGCAGATACCGAAGGCGGCATACAGGGCGATACAAGCAAACCCGGCAACAAGCCCGCAACGCTGGAAACCGGTTTTGTTATCGGCGTACCGCTGTTTGTAAACATCGGCGACAAGATCCGCGTGGATACCCGCACCGGCACATATATGGAACGCGTAAAATAATTACCGAACATTATCAATAATACAAAACCCGAGACATAACGTAAACATGCTCTCGGGTTTTTTGTGCCGTTTTACTTGCCGCCGCATAACATAATAGCGCGGCTTGTCCCATAAATATAACGGTATGGAAGCGCTTTTTAGGCTTATTCCGGATAAGTATTCCGCCGTGATTGCGGCAAGGCTCAGCTTGCAAAAATTGAGCGAAGTGCGCATTATAAACAGCGCGCCTATAAGGGTGTGCTATGACGGTGCTTACTATTTTTTGTGCGGCACGGGAATCACAAAGGACAGATCCGCCGCGTTTACGGCGGAATGTGGAAGCGCCGAACAGATAGTCATGCGCGCTTGCTCGCATTCGCTTTTTACGGTGACCGACACGTTAAAGCGCGGATATATTTCCGTTGCGGGCGGACTTCGCGTTGGCGTGTGCGGCGCGGGTGTAATGCAGGGCGGAGCGCTTTTTGCGGTTAAAAATTTTTATTCGGTAAACATCAGATTGCCGCACGAAGTAAAGGGTTGCGCAAACGCTCTTGCGCCAAAGCTGATGTGCGGCGGAAGCATAAAAAACGCGTTGATACTTTCTTCCCCGGGCGTAGGCAAAACGACAATACTCCGCGATTTGTGCAGGCTTATATCGGATAGCGGTTACAATGTTTTGCTGTGTGACGAACGGTACGAAATCGCTTCCGTTTCGGGCGGGGTGTCCGCGCTGGACGTTGGGTGCTGTACGGACGTCATAAGCGGGGTGGACAAGCCGCGCGTGTTTGAAATGGGTATTGCAAATATGAGCCCGCACGTAATAATGACGGACGAGCTGTTTGCCTCAGACCTGCCGTATGTTGTTCGAGCGTCCACTTGCGGCATTGCCGTAATTGCAACCGCGCACGCAAAAAACATAGACGAACTAAAGGCTAAGCCGGAATACTCGGACATTGTCAATCACAGAGTATTTGACAGTTATGTGGTGCTGTCCGCTCCGCCGGCACGCACCGTAACGGTATTCGAGGGGGTAGTGTAATGGGTATGGGACTTTTTTTACTTTTTGTTTGTGCCGCGGGCGGAACGTTTTGCGGGTACATGATTCTGTTTTCGTATAAAAGGAATTACTTGTATTTGCAAGACGTTTGCGGCATGATAAGTGCGCTTAAACAAAACCTGTCTTACAAAAAAGATTCTGTTCCGGTGGTCTTAAGCGGGCTTAATGTTAACAGTGCGCAACTAAAAAAGAACATACAGGAGTACATAGATTTTACCCGCGGTCAGTCGGACAAGCGGGAAGTGAGCCGCGGATTTTTGCCGCAAGCCACCTTTGACGGCGTAAAGGATTTGTTTGAGGCAATAGGCGGCTCGGACGAGCATTCTCAAAACACGCGATTGGAAGCGCTCTCCGCTAGATTTGAAAAACTGCGCGAGACGGCGGAGAATAAGTACAAAAATATGGGTGCGGTCGCGGTAAAGCTCGGGTTTTTAATAGGACTGGGCGTGGGCATTTTGGCGATATAGGAGCGTTATGGACATAAACATTATTTTCAAGATTGCCGCGGTGGGACTGATAACCGCGATAATCAATCAAGTACTTAAAAAATCGGACAAGGACGAAATAGCAATGCTCGTCACTCTAGCGGGACTTGTAACCGTGTTGATTATGATTGTCAACATGATAGGACAATTATTCGACACGCTTAAAACGGTGTTCGGAATGTACTAAAAGATGGAAATTTTCAGGATAGCGGCTATTGCACTTATCACGGCGTTTTGCGTGCTTGTGTTGCGCGAGGTAAAAAGCGAGCTTGCACCCATTGTTGCGCTTGCCGGCGGCGTTGTTGTATTGCTTTCGGTAATCGATTATTTTTCGGACGTTTTTTCCGTAATTTCGGCAATAGCAAAACGTGCGGGCATTGCTTCGTCAATAATGACGTTGCTGTTTAAGGTGATTGCAATAGGGTACATAACCGAATTTTCTTCGTCCGTCATAGACGACATGGGGATGTCGTCGCTGTCGGACAAGGTGACTCTTGCCGGCAGACTTATTATTGTGGTTATGTCGCTGCCGATAGTGATGCAGCTTTTCAATTTTATTGCGGGAATGCTCACATGAAAAAACTTGTGCTTGCGATAATAATAGTCTTTTCGCTGTTATGCTTGTGCGGCGCCGGCAGCGCCGAAAAAAAGGACGGCGATATTGCTGTTGCTTCCGAAAGCACAAGCGGCGGGGACAGCGTGGACGATTTGCTCTCAAAGCTTAACCTGCAGGAAATACAAAACATACTTAATACACTTTCTGCGGACGGAATAGCCGTGTTTGGATTTAGCGACATAGCAAAGCGCATAAGGGCTGTTGCAAACGGGGAATTCAAAAACGACTTTAAAAGCATTTTTACTTACATGCTGGCGCTGCTCGGTGCGGATATTTTTGAGTTTATGCCGATGCTGATAGGCTGTTTGACTATAGTTTTGGCGTTCAATATTGTAAGTTCCGTAAAGAGCAAATCAAATTCCGACGCTGTAGGCGCGGCGGTTTACTTTGGCACAGGCACGATATTTGTAACTCTGGTTGTGGGGTACTTTGCGTCCGTTATGGTGTATGCGGTCAAGTTTGTCGTGTCGCTCAAAACGCAGATCAACGCCGTAGCGCCCGTTTTGATTACGCTGATGACCGCGGCGGGCGCAACTTCTTCCGCAAGCGTGTACGCGCCGTCCATTGCCGTGCTCGGCAGCGGAATGACAAATGTAGTGACGTATTTGGCGTTTCCGGCGCTTCTTATGGCCATGGTGTTCGACATAATCGGCTCGGTGTTCGGCACTGTCAAACTGGATAAAACAGCCGAGTTTTTCCGCTCGGCGTGTAAATGGTTTTTGGGTACCGCATTTTTCCTGTTTGTAACAGTGATAGGCGTGGCGGGAATAACGGCGTCTGTGCGCGACGGAATTTCAGTGCGTGCCGCCAAGTTTGCCATGTCAAAGTACGTGCCGATAATCGGCGGGTACCTTTCGCAGGGATTCGATTTTGTTATGGCGGGCAATGTGCTTATAAAAAACGCGCTGGGATCAAGCGCGGTGGTGCTTATCGTTTTGTTTGCCGTGCCGGTAATATCAAAGCTTGCGGTTTTTACACTTACGCTAAAGCTTACTGCGGCAATAGCGGAACCGCTCGGCGGGGATAAGTTTTGCGGAATACTTACATCTATATCAAAGTCATCGTCTGCCATGAACGCCGTTGTGTTTGCAATGACTTTTTTGTACATACTTTTCCTTTCCATGACGATCTGTACGGGGAATATGGCAATATGAGTTCGTTTGCGGCATGGGGACTTACGCTTTTGGGACTGGCGGTAATCTGCACTATTGCGGAATTGCTGTTGCCGCACGGCAAAACGCGTGGCGTAATACGCTCGGTAATGGCTACCGTTGCAGTGCTTGTTATAGTCACGCCGTTGCCCAATCTTTTAAAAAACGGATTTGATTTCGATTTTACCGAAGATACCGTAAAATTGGACACCGAGTACATCGAATACACCACGCAAAAGCGCGGGGAGATTTTGGCGCGCGCCGCGGAAGTGTATCTTGCCCAAAGCGGATACGACGGCATTGAAGTCAGTGTAACAATGGACGGATACAAAGTTAAATCGGTTTCCGCAAAAATTGTACATTCAAGCATTAAGCCGGATGACACGCATATAAATAACAGTGAAATTAAAAAACTGCTTGCCGAGTACTTCGGCATAGAAAAGGAGGCGGTTATGGCGTATGGGTAAAATTTCAGGCTGGTTGGAAAAGCTGAAAAATTTTAAGCATGTACAGATAATCGCATGTGTTGTAGTGCTGATAACGGTGCTCTCGGTCTATTTGTCTTGCGCGTCGTGTTCGGACAAATCCGCAACAACCTTTGTCGAAACCGATACGGCAAGTACCGACTACTGTACGTCAATGCGTATTCAGGTGGAAAAAATAGTGTCACAAATCTCCGGCGTAGGCTCGGCTTCAGTTGTAATCAACTGGGACAGGAGCGGAGCGCAATCCACGTTTGGCGGCGTCACTGAAAATCCAAAGGCAATAGGTGCGCTGATAGTGTGCGACGGAGGAAATAATACAAAGGTAAAGCTGGACGTGATTTATGCGGTTTCTACGCTGCTCGATCTGTCCATAGATAGAATAATGGTATATCCCAAATCAAAATAGGAGGCTTTATATGAGTAAAAAGAAAAAAATCATCGTGCTTGCAAGTATGGTCGCGCTTTTGGTGCTGACGGGCTGTTTAAATTACTTTCTCAACCGTCCCGCAACGCAAACCGCCAATGCCGAAGCCACTTTGACTTACAGCGACTACTTTGCCGCATCGCGCGCAGACAGAGCGGCTGCTCGTGCGGAAACAGTATCGTACTACAATATGATCAAAAACGACGCAGCGTCGTCGGCGGAAGCAAAGGCTAATGCCGAAGCC
Source organism: Clostridiales bacterium (assembly GCA_022508405.1). Classification (GTDB taxonomy): domain Bacteria; phylum Bacillota; class Clostridia; order Christensenellales; family Pumilibacteraceae; genus Anaerocaecibacter. Next base: position 19,531 of record JAFLVI010000015.1, on the reverse strand, counting down.
GAGCTTGCGGCTATTGCAGACGGAATCAACACCGAGCAAAGATTGGAAACGCTTATTAAGTCGCTTGGATTTGACGACTGCATCGTAACGGTCGGCAAGGAAAAAATCAACGTCATAGTCAAGTCGGACGCGCTTACCGAACAGGAAACCGCACAGCTACTCGACATGGTTTGCACGGAAACGGGAAAGACTATTGATTACGTTCGCGTCAAATCAATCGATCTGTAAAGCAAACATGTAAAAAACGGGCGGCATATCCGCTCGTTTTTTTGTGTTGAAATTTATTTTCAAGGGCTTGTGTTTTAAGCCGCAATATGTTATACTAGTTACGTGGTGGATTTTACCTATCTGTCATCAGTATTTTTTAGAGGTTGTAAATGGGCGCAAAGCGAAACAATACATTATCGAACGGCATAACGTACGGACATAACGTTTTGCGGTCGATTATACGTTTGGCTGCGCAAGAGATAAGCGGGGTCGAATCGGTTTGCGGAAGGGGTGTGCGCTGTTACATTTACGGCGACACGATAGACGCGGACGTGTATTTGGAGGTGAACAGCGAAGTGTGCTGTTCCGATATTGCGTACCGCGTTCAGGACAACATCAAGCGTTCTGTGGAAACAATGACCGATTACAAAATGGGCGTAATCAACATAAATATTATTTCGGTTAAATTTTTAAAGCATTAGGAGCCCCTTGCATGAAACGACGTGCCGCGCGTGAGATCGCGTTTAAGCTCACTTACGAGATGATTATGACCGGACAGTTCAATGCAGAAACTCGCGACGAACTTCTGTCCGGAGAAATCGACAGCGATTCCGTCAATTATATAAATGGCTTGACTTCCGGCATAGCGGAGCATTTGGACGACCTTAAATCCGTTATTATTAAGTATGCCAAAGGTTACGAGTACGACAGGATATACAAGACAGATCTTGCGCTGTTGTTGCTTGCGTGCTACGAAATTAAATATACCGACACTCCGCACGCGGTAGTGGTAAACGAAGTGGTGGAAATCGCCAAAACCTATTCCGATGTAAAGAGCCATACGTTTATCAACGGAATACTCGCTTCGGTCATAAAAGAGGTGGGTAATGGCTGAGATACTTGACGGCAAGGCCATTGCCGAAAAAATAAAACAGGACTTAGCTATTCGTGCAACCGAATTCGAGCGAAAGACGGGGCGCAAGATAGGGCTTGCGGTAATCCGCGTGGGCGCCGATCCCGCGTCTGCCGTGTACGTGCGCAACAAGATTAAGGCGTGCGAAAGGTGCAATATTCGTTCGCTCTCTTATGAGCTTGACGAAAGCGTAAATGCGGATGCACTTATTGCACTCATTCACAAGCTTAATAAAGAGCCCGATGTGGACGGCATATTGGTGCAACTTCCGTTGCCCAAGCATATAGACGAGCGTGTCGTACTTTCCGAAATTACGCCCGATAAGGACGCGGACGGATTTCATGCCGTAAACGCAGGCAAGCTGTTTTTGGGCGAAAAGGGCGGTACGGTTGCTTGCACGCCGCGCGGAATAATAGAACTTATCAAATCAACCGGCGTTCCCATTAGCGGCAAGCACGCTGTTGTTGTTGGGCGTTCCAACATTGTGGGTAAGCCTGTAGCTATGCTGCTTCTACAAAACGACGCCACGGTAACCGTTTGCCACAGCCGTACACAAAATCTTAAAGACATAACGCTTTCTGCGGATATTTTGGTTGCGGCCGTCGGAAAAAGCAATTTTATTACGGCGGATATGGTTAAACGCGGCGCAATAGTAATCGACGTCGGCATGAACCGCACCGAAAACGGGCTTTGCGGCGACGTTGACTTTTATAGCGTAAAGGACGTTGCGGGATATATAACTCCCGTCCCAGGCGGAGTAGGACCCATGACGGTGGCAATGCTGCTGTGCAATACTGTGGACGGTGCTATGCATGAATAGACAAATGACCGTATCGCAGTTGTCCCGATATATAAAAGGTGTGTTCGAGGACGAAGAGCTTTTGCACGACATAACGCTGAGCGGCGAGGTGTCTGACATATCGTACTCGGACAAGCACACGTTTATCGTGCTGACGGACGGAGCTTTTTCCGTGCGATGCGTTCATTTTTGCTCGCGCGACAGGATAGAAAAGGGCGCGGTTGTCGCACTGCGCGGGTCGGTCAATTTTTACGAAAAGCGCAGTTCGGTATCTTTTACTTACACCGAATATTTTTTACAGGGCGTGGGGGATAAAAACACGCGCCTTTTAGAGTTAAAGCAAAAGCTGAGCGATCTCGGATACTTTACGGACAGACCGCAACTGCCCAAGTATATCGTGCGCGTTGTTGCGGTTACAAGTCCGGACGGCGCGGCAATCCGCGACTTTATTCGCGTTGTTCACGACAAAAACCCGTTTGTAAGGATAGAGGTATTTCCGGTTAAGGTGCAGGGCGAAGGCGCGGCTAATAGAATGTGCGACGCAATAGCCAAGCTTCAGTCGTACAATACCGACGCGATTGTGCTTTGCCGCGGCGGCGGCAGTGACGAAGACTTGGACGCCTTCAACGACGAAAAGCTTGCCGTGGCGGTGGCTACGTCTCGCATTCCGGTCATCTCCGCTGTGGGACACGAAATCGATTACACTCTGTGCGATTTTTGCGCTGGGACGCGCGCCGGCACTCCTTCGATTGCGGGCGAAATAGTAAACGCGCATGCCGGTAGAATTATGACTGACTTAGCCGTGTATGTTACGGCTATAAAATCGCTTACGGAAAGCAAGTATCAGCGCAGTGTGCTAAAGATGAATAGGCTGGGCAAGGCGACTACCTATGCCGCGACAACGCGCATAAGCAAGCAATACAATGTTTTGCGCACTGCGACTTCCGCTATGAGCAGGCGTACAAGCTTCTTGCTTGAGTCCGCCGCTCGTGCGACAGCCGATTGCGCCGAAAAACTTAAGCCCGCTTTGGCTGTTAAGTACTCGACAAACCGAGAAAAAACCGATAAACTTTTTGCACTGCTTAACGCACTCGATCCGCACAGGATAATCAAGGTGGGGTATGCCGCCGTTCTCAAAAAGGGCGTGCGCATTGCGGGTGCTACCGCTTTAAAGCCTAACGACGACATAGATTTGATATTTGCGGACGGAATAGCTACCGCGCATATCACAGACGTCAGGCGCGATACTAAGGCATAAAGGAGAGATAAAATTATGGAAAAAGAAAAAACGCGTTCGCTCGGTTCGGGCGATTTTGAAAATAAACTTGGCGAACTGCAAAAGATAGTCAGTAGATTGGAAAACGACTCCGCAGTCACTTTGGAAGACAGCATCGGTTTGTACGAAAGCGGCCTTAAAATTGCCAAAGAGTGCGTGGACGATTTGGCTCAGTTAAACACGCGCATATCCGAGCTCAACAAGCAACTTGATTTGGTGTTGTGCATGCCGCCGTTTGGGGATAGCGATGAAAATTGAAGAGTACAAAAGGTACACCGACGGCTATAAAGAACAGATAGACGCCGAACTTAAAAAGATATTAGGCGAACTCAACTATTCCGCCGAGTTTAAAGAAGTGCTGGAATATGCGCTTTTTCCGAGCGGAAAAAGGCTTCGCCCCATATTGATGTTGGAGTGGCACAATCTTTTTGCGCCTGCCGACTATTACGCGCTCAGATACGCCTGCGGACTGGAAATATTGCACACGTATTCGCTTATCCACGACGATATGCCGTGCATGGACAACGACGACTATCGACGGGGTAAACTCACCGTTCACAAAAAGTACGGCGAAGGTACGGCGCTGCTTGCAGGCGACGCGCTTTTGGATTTGGCATACAGAATTTTGAGCATGCCCACGCCTTCTTTTGAAGTCGGTCCGTTTTGGATGTTCAAGGAATTGTGCGGCGACATGGGGCTTATTCAAGGGCAGTACTGCGATTTATACGGCAAAATAGACAATCTAAACGATTTGCTGGATATGTGCAGGCACAAGACAGGTGCACTTATCAAGCTGGCGTGCATCAGCGGTTATGCGCTCGGAAACAATCTGGATTACAAAAAATGCAACGCCATTATGGGTGCGCAGCCGGGCGGGACTAAAGATAGTGCCGATGTGTCATCCGATGTGTCGAATGACGGACTTTTGCTTAATTATGTTTTGGCAAGCGGATTTGGCGAAGCGTTCGGCGCCGCGTTCCAGTTGTACGATGATATTTCCGAATATATAGACGGGGAAAAAATCTCAAGCACCAGCGTCATGAACTACGTCGATTTGGACGAGGCAAAAAAAATGTTAAATACGCTTTTGGGCGACGCCGCGGACACATTGGAGCCGCTGAGCGGCGACACAACGTATTTGCGAGAACTGCTAAATAGGTTTATTATTGTATAACTTTGGATTACAGCAATATCACAACGCCGACCGAACTTAAGCGGCTTAATATTAACGAACTTGACGGACTGTGCGCAACGCTACGGGAACGAATAATCAACGTCGTGGAAAAAAACGGCGGACATTTGGCGTCCAATTTGGGCACGGTGGAGCTTATCGTTGCACTGCACTATGTTTACGACTGTCCAAAGGATAAGATTATTTTTGACGTGGGACACCAGTCTTACACGCATAAGATTCTTACAGGTCGTGGGCAGGCGTTTGACGGACTAAGGCAAAACGGCGGAATTTCGGGATTTCCGCAGCCCGAAGAGAGTGAATACGATGCGTTTACCGCAGGACACGCTTCCACATCGCTTTCGGTTGCGCTCGGTTTTGCCGAGGCGGCGCGGCGCAATAATGCCGACGACAATGTGGTTGCAGTAATAGGCGACGGCGCGCTCACCGGCGGCATGGCGTACGAGGCGCTCAACGCCATAGGCAGCGAAGGTCTTCCCATTACTATAGTTCTAAACGACAACAACATGTCCATAAGCAAAAATGTGGGCGCAATGAGTAAATACCTTACTCGGCTTCGCGTAAGCAAAAAATATGTCGGCATGAAAAACGAAATCAAGCGCGCAGTGTCTATAATTCCGCTTTTCGGCGACGGCATACTGCACGTTTTGGAAAAGGGCAAAAGTTTGCTCAAGCGCATTATTCTTTCCAACAAGATGTTCGAGGAAATGGGAATATCGTATTACGGTCCGTTTGACGGACACAACGTGGGCGAACTTATTCGTACTTTCGTACAGGTCAAAAAAAAGCAGGGCCCGTCCATAGTCCATATAATCACCGATAAAGGACACGGACTAAAAAGCGCGGTGACCGATCCCGAACACTCGCACGGCATTTCTTCCGTCGGGACTATAGGAAGCGATGATTTTTCGGCAGTGTTGGGCGAGTTTTTGACGGAAGCGGCGGAAAAAGACAACCGCGTCACGGCGGTTACGGCGGCAATGGCAATCGGCACCGGACTGGAAAAGTTTGCTTTAGCTTTTCCCGATAAGTTTAAGGACGTAGGGATTGCGGAAGAACACGCCGTTACGTACTGTGCCGCATTGGCGGCGGGCGGACTAAAACCGTACTTTGCGGTGTACTCAACGTTTTTACAGCGCGGATTCGACCAGATTGTGCACGATGTGTGCATAGGTAACCGCGCCGTTACATTGTGTATAGACCGTGCGGGAGTTGTGGGTGCGGACGGCGTAACTCATCAGGGTGTGTTTGATTTGAGCTATTTGTTGCCTATACCGAACATGACCGTAATGTGTCCTACGGATGGCGACGAGTTTAGAAAAATGCTGGATTTTTCGCTTGGCTTTAATGCACCGCTTGCGTTGCGTTATCCCAAATCGTATTCACAAAACCGACCGCATACGGAAATCGTTTACGGCAAGTGGGAGCAAATTTCCGTTGACAAAAAGTCCAAAGTATATGTTTTGTGCGCGGGCGGGCGGGCGCTGGATATTGCGCTTTTCGCTGCCGAAAGCAAAAAAATCAATGTTATTAACGCGCGGTTTGTAAAGCCGCTCGATACCGAGTATCTGGACGGAATAAACAAAAAAGGCAATATTGTGATTACGGTGGAAGACAACATGCGTTCGGGCGGGTTTGGTATGAGCGTTTTGCAGTATTTCAATTCGCGCGGTATGCTGTGCAAATGCGCTGCTCTTGCGCATGACGATATGTTTATAGACGACCGCGATATATCTTCATCGCTTAAAAAATCGGGAATTACTTCGGAAAACTTGCTAAGCGTAGTTAAAAGCCTTGAATAATAGAATGAAACAGGATATAATGTACATATGAAAATCGGTGTGTATTCCAATCCAATAAAAGACCCTAACGGTGCGGTACGGGACGCCGTGTTTGCCGCGGCGGAAGATAACGGCATTTCCGTCGAGCCGTATGTGGCGGGCGGAAAGTATAACTTTATAGTTTCGGTAGGCGGCGACGGCACAATATTGCGCATTGCAAAAGACAGCGCAAAATCGGGAGTGCCGATTTTGGGCGTGAATATGGGCTCGGTCGGATTCTTGACAGAAATCGATCCCCATGATATTTCCGATGCGCTAAAAAGGCTTTTATCGCGCGATTACAATTTGGAGCGCCGCGCGCTGATTGACGCAAGCGTCGGCGGCGTGCATTTTTATGCGTTAAACGATGTTGTAGTGCGGTCGAATAACGGCAGAATGATGTCCATGGAAGTCAGTGTTGCGGGAGAAATTATAGATAAGTTTACTTGCGACGGTTACATAGCTTGTACGCCCACAGGTTCTACGGCATATTCGCTTTCGGCGGGCGGATCGGTAATCGGACCGAACACGCCGGTGATTGCGCTTACACCCATAAATCCGCACACGTTGCGTACAAGACCGGTTGTGGTCGGGTCATTCGAGCAAATAATGCTTAAAAATAACGGACCCATAGAGGCGGACGTGTATGTAGACGGCGAACATATCGGCGGCTTAATAAGCGGCAATTCCGTTGCGGTAACCGGCTGGGATATGAGCGCACTGTTTGTTCGGTTTGGCAAAAAAAGCTTTTATTCACGCGTGTTAAGCAAGCTTAACGCTTGGTCGGCTACGGAGGACTGATGTTACAAAGGATAACAATACATAACCTTGCGCTTATAAAGCATTTGGAGATTGAGTTTTCCTCGCAGCTCAACGTTTTTTCGGGAGAGACCGGCGCAGGCAAGTCTATAATAGTCGATTCGCTCATGTTGCTTGTGGGCGGAAGGTACGATAAGTCCTTGCTTAAATTCGGCACGGAAAGCGGGTATGTGGAAGGCGTATTTGACTTTAACGACAGGACGCCGCTCGAAAGCATGGGTATAGACTGCGAAGACGGGATATTTATCGTAACGCGCAAATTTTTCCGTGACGGAAAAAACGATATTCGCGTAAACGGCAAGCAGATGACTACTGCTATGCTTCGCGAGCTTATGCAAAACTATGTGGATATTTACGGTCAAAACGAATATCAATCGTTGATGAAAATATCCGAGCAGAAAAAGATCGTCGATTACTTTGTGTTTAAGTCGGACGATTCGCCGTTAAAGAAACAGCGTGAGCTATATGACCAATACAAAAAGCTGTGCGCGGAAATAAACTCGTTAGGGGACGAAACTGCGCGCGCCCAACGCATAGATATACTAAACTACCAAATAGAAGAAATAACCGCGGCAAACGTGCAAGCGGGCGAGGAACAGGCGCTTTTAGACCGCAGACACGTACTTATGGCATCCGAACGCATAAAAAACGCGCTTGCCGATTGCTATGAAGCGCTGGACGGCGACCAAAGTGCGAGCGAAACTGTGGACATCGCCATGCGCGCCATGGACGGCATTTCTTCGCTTGGAAACTCGTATTCCGCATTGTATGACAGATTGCGGTCTGCGGCTATCGAACTTAACGACATTGCCGAGTGTGTAAAAGACGAGCTGGACGGCATGGACGGAAGCGAAAGAGAGCTGGACGAAGTGTCCGCTCGGCTCGATAAAATACGCGCGCTAAAGTCAAAGTACGGCGCGTACGAGGCAATGCAAAAGTTTTTGGCTGACGCCAAAGCTGAAGCCGAGCGGTTGTCGCGCGGCGCGGAACTGTATGAAGAACTGTGCAAAAAGGAAGAAAAGGTCAGGAAAGCGCTGTACGATAGCAGTAAACAGCTTTCCGATTTGCGCCGTGACGGAGCGATCTCTATGCAAAAGCGCATTGTGGCGGAGTTGTCCGATTTGGGCATGGCGAATTCTACATTTGAGGTTGTGTTTGATGAGATGCCCGATTACGATAATTTTACCGCGCACGTGACGTCAAGCGGGTTTGATAATTTTCAGTTTTATCTGAGTCCCAATGTGGGACAGCCGCTTTTGCCGCTTATAAAAATTATATCCGGCGGCGAAATGTCGCGGTTTATGTTGGCTATCAAGCTTGTTACCGGTGATTTAAGCAGTATGGGCACAATGATTTTCGACGAAGTGGATACCGGTATAAGCGGCGCTATAGGCTTGTGCGTGGCAAAAAAACTGGCGCAGCTTTCGCGCGGACATCAAGTTCTTTGCGTGACGCACCTTCCGCAGATTGCGGCAATGGCGGACGGTCACTATTTTATAGAAAAATCTGAGATAGACGGGGACACGGAAACAAGCGTTACGCCGCTTGAAAGGTCCGGCATGATAGGCGAAATTTCCAGACTTTCGGGAACAAAAGGCGTGTCGTCTTCATCGGACAAAAATGCGACTGAGCTAAAGGATTTTTGCGACAAATTTAAATCCGGCTTGGTAGGATAGAGCCGCAGTTATTTTCGATTAAGAAGTATATAATTCGACAAGCGACAAAAACTATACGTGATGAAAAAGTTACGTAGTTTTTTATGCGCTTTTTTTGCGCTGTTTTTATGTGTTACGGCTTTGCCGATATGTTCGGGATACGCGGTAGCGGAAAATAGCCAAAGCGTTTATATCGGCGGCTATCCGATAGGTATATCCATAGACGTAGGCGGACTGCTTGTGGAAAGTGTAACCGGAGTGGAAACCGAATACGGAATTGCCGCAGTGGAAGGAATCAGAAAAGGCGATATTATTAAAAAAATAGACGGGCAAGATGTAAACGACGTGGACGACATATCGGAAATAATCACAACCGACAACGCGGTAACTATTGCTTTATCGCGCGGCGGAGTGGATATGTCGTTTGAAGTAAAGCCAATGATAGAGGCGTTCAGCCAAAAACCGCGACTTGGAATAAAGGTAAAAGACGTGATTTACGGCGTGGGTACTGTCACCTTTGTGCGCAGTGACGGAAGCTTTTCGGCGCTCGGGCATGAAATATCCCATGACGGCAGCAGTATCCCGTTTGTTGGCGGACATGTGCACGCATGCAAGGTTGTAGGGATACAGCGCGGAACAAAAAACGAAGCGGGGGCAATTCTCGCGTCGCTTTCGCCTGAAAAGGTGTACGGGTCGGTAAGCTGCAACAATAGGTTCGGAATAGCTGGACAGCTTGACTCATCTTTTTGCAAGGGCGAAAAAGTGCCTATTGCAAAGCGAAGCGAGGTGCACGCGGGTGCGGCAAAGGTAAGAACTTCAGTAAACGGCGAGACTCAGTATTATGATATAGAAATAATCAAGGCTTCGTCCCAAAGCTCGCGCAAGGAAAAGGGTATGGTAATACGTATTACCGACAAACGCTTGCTTGATATAACCGGTGGGGTTGTGCGCGGCATGAGCGGTTCGCCGATTTTGCAGGACGGCAAGTTGGTCGGCGCAGTTACGCACGTATTTCTTAACGATTTTACCAAAGGCTACGGTGTGTACGCCGAATTCATGAATTAACGAATTTTGTTCGATTTTGACGAATAACAACAATGCGTCCGTCATAGATTTAAAATATGAAACGCACGTATGTTATTTCCGATTTCTTTTACAGACTTTCGCACACGGTAAGGCGCAACAAGCCGTGGGTGCTTTTGTACACACTGTTGTGTCTGCTGTTTTTGGTGGTTGGCGTTGCGGTGGGCGCAAATATGTCCGACAAAACGGACTATGTCCTGCGCAACGGGGCGGCAATATTCAAGTTTTTGCGCGGCGACAACGGCATAGTAGCGTACTTTTTTATAGACTTATTGTTATCTTGCGTGTATTGCTTGTTTGCCGCGTCCATGTTTTTCTTTCGCGCGCTCACTTTTGTTTCGGTCGTGCCGTGCGCATACCGCTCATATGTGCTGGGCGTAAACACGTGTATAATTATAGTAGTGTTTTCCGTTTCGGCATTGCCCATGCTGTTTGTAACATTTGTTCCGGTATGTATAATCGAGATTGCTATTTTGTGTATGATTTCGTTTAGGTGCTTTTCGTTTTCGGCGCTAAACCGCAGAGGTACTCCGTCCGGTGTGGATATTAAGATGTATTACAAAGGGCTGTTATCATATATTTTTGTTCTTGTCATTTTCTCGGTTATTAAGGCGGTTACACTTGTTCTTTTCGGTTCGGCGCTGATAGGCGTTTTATAAGATAAAAAATGCTGTAAAATATCTATACGCGTCTTTTATTCCGATGAATTTTTTTCTTTCCGATTATCCACACTATCTGTATGGATTTCTTCGGAGGGAATATGAATAAAAAAATCTTAATAGGCATAGCCGGAATTCTTACGGCTATAATAGCTTTTTCGCCGATATTCGGCAAAGTGCATACTTCCAATGCCGTGCACGCCGAAACGGCGCAACCGAATTTGGCTACTACTTGCAAGTCGGCCATGCTACTGGACGCAAATACCGGCACGGTTGTTTTTGAAAAAAACACAAAACAGCATTTGCAAATAGCCAGTATGGTAAAAATCATGACGCTGTCTTTGGCGTTTGACGAAATAGCAAAGCGCGAAATTTCGCTTGATACCGCTGTAACGGCGTCGGAAAACGCCGCCGCTATGGGCGGATCGCAAGCGTTTTTGGACGCAAACGCACAGTATCGCTTGGACGAACTGTTAAAAAGCATAGTTGTGGCTTCGGCAAACGATTCGTGCGTGGCTGTTGCGGAATATTTATACGGCAGCGTGGACTCGTTTGTAGCCGCAATGAACGAACGCGCACAAAAAATGGGGCTTAGCGACACTAAGTTTGTCAACTGTACTGGTTTACCCAAGGAAGGACAGTACAGCTGTGCGGCCGATGTTGCGGTGATGTTTAAAGACCTTATGTCCAACGAAAAGTTTTTTGAGTACGCCAAGGTGTGGATGTACGACTTTTCTCATCCAAGCGGACGCGTGACGGGGCTTACCAACACCAACAAGCTTATTCGTTTTTACGACGGCTGTGACGGCGGCAAAACAGGTTATACCGACGCGGCGCGCTCGTGCATAACAGTTACCGCAAAGCGCGGCGACACAAGGCTTATTTGTGTTGCAATCGGCGCGGAAAATTCCAAAACGCGCAACAAGGAAGTGTCGGAAATGCTCAACTACGGATTTGCCAACTACAAAACAGTTTACGCCGTGCAAAAAGGCGAAGTGCTGGGCGAATACGGTGTAGACGGCGGCAAGACCGACAAGATCACCGCCGTTGCGCAGGACGACTTTTCGGTTTTTGTCAAGTGCGGGGACAAGAGCGACGTCACTTTGCAGATTGATATTAAAGGGCTTAGCGCTCCGATTACCAAAGGTCAAAAGGTGGGCACGGTAAATATATTCGTAAACGGCGAAAAATGCGGTACTGTTTCCGCCGTGGCAAAAAACGGTTGCCAAAAGAAAGGGTATAAGGACATTTTGGACGACTTTATCAGCGAATGGTAATTGCTCAACATGTCGCAATCTGTTGACTGATCGGCGACGGTGTGATAAAATATAGCCATGAACAAAAGACTAATCGCACCGTCAATACTCAGCGGCAACTTTGCCGACATGGGAAACGAAGTAAAAAGTATGTCCGTTATCGGCGCGGACTGGGTCCATATAGACGTCATGGACGGAGTATTTGTGCCCAATCTGACTTTCGGCTTTAAAATGATAAAGGACATCCGCCCGCTTTCCGATCTGTTTTTTGACGCGCACCTTATGATAACCAATCCCAAGCGGTATATAAAGCGGTTTGTGGAATCGGGCGCCGACTTAGTTTCCTTTCACTTTGAAGCGGAAGAAGATATAGACGGTACGCTTGAGATAATACAAAATGCGGGCTGCAAGTGCGGACTTGCCATAAATCCCGATACGGACGTGGACGTGATAATCCCGTATTTGCCCAAGCTTGATTTGATTTTGGTGATGTCTGTTTTCCCCGGCTTCGGCGGGCAAAAGTTTATAGACGGTTCATTGGAGCGCATCGCAAGGGCAAAACAGCTTAGGGACAAATACGCGCCGCAAGCGGTTGTGGAAGTGGACGGCGGGGTGACTACCGATAATGCCGAAAGCATTTTTTCTGCGGGCGCGGATGTTCTGGTCGCCGGCAACGCCGTGTTTAGCGCGGCGGACAGACGCGATGCGGTAAAGGTGCTTCGCGGGGAATAGGCAATATTTGTAACGCGCACGCTCCCAAACGCATAAACAATATAGAAAGGCAAAAACGGAGGTGCGGGGTATGTCCAAAATCATTTGCATTAAGTTGCCCAAGTTTTTGGGAAAATTCGTGCGGCTGTTCAAGCGCAATAAATAACTTTAATATAATTTATGCAAAAAAAAGCCCGACGTCCATCGGGCTTTTTTGGTTTAAACATAATAGGGGAAATCAGTCCGCTTGTTTTTTGGCTGTACGCAAGCAACGCGTGCAAACATAGCCGTACTGTTCCTCGCCGTCAATTACCACCGTGCCTTTGTGGACGTTGGCGTTGAAAGTGCGCTTAGTCTTTTTGTGCGAGTGGCTCACGTTGTTGCCTGCCACTTTTCCCTTGCCGCACATAATACATACTTTGCTCATGTTTTTGACCTCCTAAGGCGGACTAAATCATTATCCTAATCAATATACCACTTTTTAAGCGCTTTTGCAACCGAAAATGAGCATATTTTTGCTAAAATTTTAAGAAAATAAGTTAAAACTCTTGCAAAAATATTCGATATGGGTTAAAATATAACAGTGAAATACATATACTTAATTGTTTTGGAGCGATCGTGAGTGTTCATACTTCTAATGCTTATGGCAGAATAACGGTAACGGAAGACTCGATAGCACAAGTTGCTGCCGATACCGCTTTGGACTGCTACGGCATTGTCGATTTGGTTTCCAAAACTTTTTCCGATAATCTGTCGGACCTGTTCAGGCGCAAGCGTCTGTCACGCGGGGTAAATGTTTTCACCAACGGCGACAGAATCTTTATTGACCTTTACGTCATTATAAAGTACGGTCTGTCCATCGAGGCTGTGGCACAGTCGCTCAAAAAGGCGGTCAAGTACCGCGTGGAGCGCTTTTCCGGCATGGTTGTGGATACCATTAACGTCCATGTCGTGGGAATCAAGGTTTAGCCGCATCCCCGAAATCTCGGAGGATTAAAAATTAAAATGCAAAAATCAATCAACGGCGCTACTTTTCGCAAGATGATTGTCAACGGCGCCAAACTTCTCGATGCGCACAAGGCGCACGTAAACGAACTTAACGTTTTTCCGGTTCCCGACGGTGATACCGGCACAAATATGTCAATGACAATGCTATCCGCTTCTCGCGAGGTAGCGGGATGCTCAACCAACAATATGCCGGAACTGTGCGATGCAGTCAGTAAAGGCGCCCTTCGCGGCGCACGCGGCAACAGCGGTGTAATACTCAGTCAGATACTAAAAGGTATGACTTCGGTGCTTGCTCTCAGCACGGAGCTTACCGCCAAAACTTTTGCAAAAGCCTTTGCGGCGGGAACGGAAGTCGCGTACAAGGCGGTTACCAAGCCGAAAGAAGGCACAATACTTTCGGTCATTCGCGCCGTATCCGAGGCTGCGGAAAAAGCCGCCAAAAAGAATGTAGAACTTAAAGACTTTTTTGCTACCGTTATCGCGGCGGGCGAGGAAATGCTCAAGCAAACGCCCGAAATGTTGCCCGTGCTTAAAAAAGCGGGCGTGGTAGACGCGGGCGGCAGAGGCTTGCTTATATTGTTCCAAGGATTTTTGAATGTGCTTTTGGGACAGGAAGAAGCGTACAATATGGAATTCGACGACGCGTACAAGCAAGGCGCGTCCGGCAGCAGTCCGTACGACGAGCAATCGCACTTTAACTACAACGACCTTGCCGAAATCGAATTTGCGTACTGCACCGAGTTCTTTATTATCAATCTTTACAAAAAGACAACGGAAGCGGATATAGACAAGTTCAGGGAAAAGCTTATGGAAATAGGCGACTGCGTGCTTGTTATAGGCGATCTTTCCTTGGTCAAGGTGCATGTTCACTCCAATGTCCCCGGACAGGTACTTACTTACGCGCTGGAACTGGGCGAACTCGATCACCTAAAGATCGAAAATATGTTGCAGCAAAACCGCGAACTCAAGAGCAAACAGCAAGAGGAATTAAAGCCGTTTGGACTTGTTTCCGTGTGCGCGGGCGACGGACTTACCGCAATATTCAAGGATTTGCTTGTAGACAACATTATTGAGGGCGGACAGACTATGAATCCCTCGGCGGACGATATTGCCAAGGCCTGCGACGCCGTTGCCGCCAAGGATGTGTTTGTTTTCCCCAATAACAAAAACATTATTCTTGCCGCCAATCAGGCTAAAGCGCTTTCCAAGCGCACGTTGCACGTAATACCCACCACCAACATACCGCAGGGACTTTCCGCAGTGTTGTCGTTTAATCCGGAGGACACCGTGGACGGCAACCTTAAAAACATGAACGAGTCTCTCGGCACCGTGCGGTCGGGTTCGGTCACATATGCCGTTCGCAACACTCAAATCGGCAATTTTGATTTGAAAGAGGGCGACATAATCGGCATGGATGCCAAAGACATCGTGGCCAAGGGCGACAGTGTAAGTCAAGTCACCGAACAGCTTATCGACAAAATGATGGACGATGACGTAAACTGCATATCCTTGTACTTCGGCAACGATGTTAAGGAAGAAGAAGCCAACGCGATTGCCGCCGATATTACCAAAAAGTACAGGTCTTGCGATGTGGACGTGCATTACGGCGGTCAACCTTTGTACTACTTTATAGTTGCTCTCGAATAAATTGCGCCGTACCGGTAGGTAAGATACCGGTACGGTTTTTTACATAAGTTGGAACTGTCTGAAATTAAGGGAATAGGCGTAAAACGCTTAAAGGCGTTGAATGAGATGGGGATTTTAACTCCGTCCGATTTGTTGTTGCGTTTTCCCGACAAGTATATAGACGTAAGCGCAAAGGTGGATAGGACGCTCAAGGACGGGGGTAATATATCGTTTTTGGGCGAAACGGTAGGTTCCGCAAAGCGTGCGTATATTAGGCGCGGGCTTAGCGTAGTGAATTGCAGTTTTAAAAACAACGGAATTACAGTGCGCTGTTCATGGTTTAATCAGCCGTTTGCCGCCCGTAATTTAAACGAGGGCGACAAGGTTTACGTTGTCGGAAAGGTCAAACGGTTTAAGTCCGCAGTTCAAATAGTCAATCCCACGTTGCTTGCGCCGCAACCGACCGACGAGAGCATTGTGCCCGTTTACAAAACGTCCATTCCGTCACGCACATTTGAAGCGGCGGTAAAAACCGCGCTCGGCAGCGTGCGGGTAAACAGCTTTATTCCCGAACGGCTGGCTGAAAAATTCGGGCTTATGCCGCTGCAAGCGGCACTATACAGTATACATTGTCCGCGCGATATGATGGAGCTTGCCATAGCAAAGCGCTCGGTCGCCGTGGAAAATCTTTGCTATGTCATAACATCGTACCGTCTGCTAAAAGACGATAGGCGGGACTTTTCGTACTCCCAGCCCAAAGAAACGGTTAACAGATTTATAAACAGTTTGCCGTTTGCTTTAACGGACGAACAAGCTTCGGCAATAGAAAATATAATATCGGCGTTGCGATCGGACAAGCTTACAAACATGCTGGTACAGGGCGAAGTCGGTTGCGGAAAGACTGTTGTTGCGCTTGCCGCAATGTACTATGCCGCAAAATGCGGTTTTCAGTCGGCAATAATGGCGCCTACCGAGGTTTTGGCACGCCAGCATTATGCCACAATGGTAAAATATTTGGAGCCGCTTGGCGTAAAATCGCAGCTGCTGTGCGCGTCCATGACGGCAAAACAAAAGGAAACTGCGCTGTTTAACATAAAATTCGGAAACGCTTCGTGTATTGTCGGCACGCAATCGCTGATTGGTGACGACGCCGTTTTTCGTGATTTAAGATTGGTTATTGCCGACGAACAGCAACGCTTTGGCGTAAACCAACGTGCAAAGCTGGAGAGCAAGGGCGGAAAAACGGATATGATAGTTATGACGGCTACGCCTATTCCGCGCACGCTTGCACTGTCGCTGTACGGAGAGCTTGAGCAAATCGAAATTCGCACGCTTCCGTCAAATCGTCCCGTAATACATACGTCGGTAGTACCGCCTTCAAAAATCAACGATATGTATGATTATATAATCAAAAAGGCGGCGGTTGACGAGCGCACGTATATAATATGTCCGCGCATAGACGGCGGCGACGACGATGTTACCGGAGTGGACGATATTTATAATATATTAAAGCGAACGAAGTGCGGCGAGTTGGTTGGATGTATACACGGAAAAATGCGCGACGCCGAAAAGAACGGCATTATGTCCGACTTTAAATGCGGAAAAATCAAGATTTTGGTGTCCACTACGGTGGTGGAAGTGGGTATTGACGTGCCGGAGGCTACTACTGTAGTGGTATTCGACGCCGAGCGTTTTGGACTGTCACAGCTGCACCAGATACGCGGCAGAGTGGGGCGCGGCACGAAGGAATCGTATTGCTTTTTGGTAAGTGAGCACGGAAGTGAAGAAAGCGACGCACGAATAAAAGATTTTTGTAAGTTATCGGACGGGTTTGCCGTGTCAGAATTGGATTTTAAATTGCGCGGCGCGGGTGATTTTGTGGGGCTCAGACAGCACGGAAGCGGAAATATGGAGATCGACAGTCACATAATAGAGCGTGCCCGCAACCTTTCCGATGCGCTTATTGTTGACGAAAGCGTTTCCGCGAACATAATAAATTCATTTAAAGCGCCGGAGTTTATAAAATCCGTTACGATGAATTGAAATGAACGGTAAAATATTGAATTTTAGAGCGTTTATAATAGTTGCGTTGTTTGTAATGTCTACTGTGCTTTGCGTATATTGCTATGCATACAGCAAGGTGGCAGGCATTATTGTGGGCGTGCTGTGTATAATCGCTTGCGGCGGGTTTGCCGCATTGTTTATTTACAGATTTATTCGCAATAGGTCTAGGCTTGTTGTTGCAATATCGTTTTCGCTTGCCACGGTGCTGTGCATTTGTGCGTTTAGTATAGGCACAGTGACTGTGGACGGATGGGAGCGCGGAATGATAAGCGGATATCGCTCTGTAAGCGGCAGGGTGTGTGATATAGATACTCAAAGCGGGCGGTATGTACTGTTTTTGGACGATTTGGTGCTTAACGGTAAGGCGGAAAGCGGTATACTGCGAGTTAAAGTTGCGGCAGAAGACCAAAATATAGCCGATACGGTGCGAATTGGAGATACGCTTCAGTTCGGTGCATTCATCAAAGCCGTTCCGCTCGCAACGGAAAGCGGAAAAATAGACGGCAGTGCGTACAGAACGGACGTAAGATACACCACGTCGGTTTCTTCGGACGGGATAGTGCAAAAGTTTGGGAAACCGCGATTACTCGAAAGGTTTGGTATTGCGCTAAGAAGCAAGCTTACCGACAATATGGGCGAAAAGTACGGGAATATCGCATTCTCCATGTTGACTGGCGATAAGCATGGGCTGAGCGCAGGTGTTTTCGACTATTTTTCTGCGGCGGGATTGGGACATATCATGGCTGTTTCCGGCTTGCATATAGGATTTTTGGTGTTGATTTTAAACTTTGTGCTGAAAAAAGTGGGCAAAAAGATACGCTATCCGATAATCGCCGTGCTGCTTTTTGCGTACATGGTATTTGTGGATTTTTCGCCCAGCGTCGTCCGTGCAGTTATAATGGTTTATATTTCCGGCATTGGCATACTGTTGGGCGGCAGGCGCGATTTACTGTCGTCACTGCTTTGCGCATTTTCGCTTATACTTGCCGTCAAGCCGTTTTATTTGTTTGAAGCGGGGTTTTTACTGAGCTTTGGCGCTCTTTTCGGCATAGCAGTATTTTCGGGCATTATTCGCAGGTTTACGGTAAAGCACGGTGCACCGAAAAAGTTGGGTAGTGCAATAGGCGGATCGCTCTCCGCCACAATCGGAATATTGCCTGCGGAAGCATACTTTTTCGGCAGTGTGCATCTTTTGTCTTTTTTTGTAAACATATTTTTATTGCCGTACATATCCGTTGTGTTTATATCAATAGTTTGCTTGCTGCCCATATCCGTTATTCCTAATTGCGGCGCGGTGCTGACTGCAAGCAAGTATCTACTTATGCCGCTGGACTATGCCGCATACGGAATTGCGCATATTCCGTATATAGTTATATCGCTTAAGTCCGCTTGGGCGGTGTTTTTGTGCTATCCAGTGATGTTTGTGGCGGGCGAGCACGTAATGCTTGGCAAAAGCAAAACCGCCGTGAGTTGGTACTCGCTGGCGGTCTGTGCGATTATTATTGCAGTTTGCGCATTATAGCGGTTGTATTTCGTATTCGTCACGTTGCTTAGACAAAACTACTGTGTAGCAGTTGTCGTAAAACATGATTTTTCCTTTGGGCAACACTTCGGCGTAAAGGCTGTCTGCAACGTAAACATTGTGCTGGGGCTGTTCAATCTCTTCATCGTAAAACAGTATAATTTGACCGCGGCGCTCGTACCATCGTCCGCTGTGTTCGGCGGTTACGCCGTCCGAAACTACGGTAAACTCAAACGTGTTGTCATTGTTTAGCACTAAATTATAGTCTAGCGTTTCGTCCTTGTCTATTCCGTACGGCGTGTGTATATATTCAACCGTATATTTGCCGCTTTTGTCGGGAGATAAGTGGCGGCGCACGCCGGAAATCGGGGCTCTTCTGCGATTATACATTATGTCGTCCAATTCACTGCCGTCAAGTATAATCCTTATTCGCTTTTGAGATTTTTCGTTCTTTTTGCTTTCGACATTATTTATATCGTCATTGTTTATATTTTCGGTCTGTTGCGTGGATTTTGTATCGGGCTGCTCCGTTGTGCGCGCATTTGATGAGTGCGACGGAGCTTTGTTGCAACCACAAAGCGCGGATACGGCAAACAGTGTACTCAAGGTAAGGGTAACGGCTTTTTTCATAATGGTCTCCAATCGGTTAAGATTTTACTTTAGTCTTTGCCGTAACGTATAATTTATTCACAAAAAATTTATGAATATGCTTTAATTCTGTTGACAAACGGCCTTTCTTATTATACAATATACGAGTAAAGCAGATTTTATCTCACCGTTCGGGTTTACTCGGAACGGTCAAAACACCAAAATACTTGTTGTTTTTGATTGTGAGTAAAATTCTGCGCTCGCAATTTTTTCTTTTTGGAGGATACCGACTATTTTTAAAGAGCTTGTTATAAACGAAGGGATTGACAACAA
>JAFLVI010000014.1 GCA_022508405.1 Clostridiales bacterium | reverse complement strand
TTTTTTTCGGAAAAAGGATTTAAGATAGTCGGTGGGTCAAAAAGCGATAACAGCGGCTTTATTCTTTGTCTTTGCGTGCCGAAATTTAAAGCGGAAATACTGCAAAACATCGTTCACGACAAGGGTGTGATTATCGGCAAGGGCGCCGCGTGTTCGGGGTCTAAACGCGGCAATCGTGTGTTGTCCGCCATGGGACTTAAGGGTGAGGAAGTGGAGCGGTGCATACGGCTCAGTTTCTTTATCGACACCACACGCGAAGATGCGCTTACTGCGGCAAAAATTATTGCCGATTCTTGTTTGCAATAATATTTACGGGAGATATCATGTTTGGCAATGTTATTTTAATACGTTTCGGAGAGCTATATCTTAAGGGAAAGAACAAAGATTACTTTGAGAATATGCTCAAAAGCCATATAAAGGATAAGCTTTCCGATATAGACTGCTCAGTTTATTTCGGGCGGGGAAGATATGTTGTAAACAACTATAACGTAGCTGTTGAAAACGATATTATTTCCCGACTTAAACAAATTTTCGGCGTTCATTCTGTATCTGTTGCACGGCGGTGTGGCTATGACTTTAACGAGATTGCCGAGCTGGCGATACATATGACGCCCAATCACGGCTCTTTTCGCGTAACATCACACAGGTCATACAAAAAATATCCGTTGAATTCACTGCAAATAAATATGCAGTTGGGGGAGCGCATTTTGCAAGCAAAACCCGAACTCGAAGTGGATTTACACAACCCCGATTATACCTTAAATGTAGACGTGCGTGAAAACGGCGATGTGTATCTTTATGACAGTACCGTAAAATGCGCCGGCGGAATGCCTTACGGTACGGGTGGAAAAGGATTGCTTTTGTTATCCGGAGGAATAGACAGCCCCGTTGCGGGATACATGATGGCAAAACGCGGCATGAGTATTTTTGCGCTGCATTTTCATTCATATCCTTACACATCGGAGGCTGCAAAGCAAAAAGCGATTGACCTTGCAAATATACTTGGGGAATACTGTCCAAACATAAAGTTAATGTGTGTTTCGCTTACGGAAATTCAGGAAGCGATTCATAACAACTGCAAGCCAAATTATATGATTACGCTTGTTAGGCGATTTATGATGAAAATCGCGCAAAAGGTGGCTGTCAAATATGGTTGCGGTTGTTTGATTAACGGTGAAAGTCTCGGTCAAGTTGCAAGTCAGACGTTGGAAAGCATAACTGTAACCAATGCCGTAGTCGATATGCCGGTTTTTCGTCCGTGTATAGGTATGGACAAGGACGAGATAATAGCAATCGCCGAAAATATAGGTACATTCAAAAAATCAATCGAACCGTACGAGGACTGCTGC
Source organism: Clostridiales bacterium (assembly GCA_022508405.1). Lineage (GTDB taxonomy): Bacteria > Bacillota > Clostridia > Christensenellales > Pumilibacteraceae > Anaerocaecibacter. The sequence goes on along the minus strand of JAFLVI010000014.1, from coordinate 31,843 downwards.
ACAGTATTTCTGCCCGAATTTCCGCTGATTAAACCGACTGTGGATAAGGTGGAAGAGCAAGAATCTCACATTAAAGGCTATGATGAACTTATCGAGCGAGCACTTTCCGGATTAGAAACTATTCAGCTAAAATAGAATACTATTCCCACATATAACTATCGTAATAGTCCAGTATATCTACATTTTTTCGTATAGGGAGATGCCGCTTAGATAACAAGGCCGATACTCTGTATCGCGGTTGCAAGAGCGGATCGGCAAGATAGACCTCGTGATTTTCCGCCAATTCTTTATAGTCTATATCAAAATAAGCGACTGAATTTGGCATTACAAACGGTTCTGTCGTATCTAAATCTGCTGTTTTGCATAAACGACCTATTATATCACAACACGAAGCGCCTGTTACCGAATTCGGTATAGGTTTATCCTTTGCGCCAAACCAAACAGCAATAGTATATTCCGGTGTATATGCAATACCGTAGCAATCGTAATTGCCTTTTTCATCGCCGTTTGTACCGGTTTTTGCCGCAATAATACCTATGTCTTTCAGTTTTTTGGCAGTGCCGGATTGCGCGCATTTAATAAGCATATCCGTAAGAAGATACGCTGTATCATCGTTTACCGCAGATGTTGTTTTATTTTCCGGTTTATAAGTAACAGCAGAATCGCCGTTTTTTATTTTTTCCAAATAACTCACTTCCGAATACTTGCCACCGTTTGCCAAAGTTCTGTATGCATTTACAATTTCGGGCAGGGTAACGCCGTTTTCCATTCCGCCAAGCGCTAAAGCAAGCGTATTATCCGATTGCGCAAATTTAATTCCGAATTGCCGAGCCATCGACTTAGACTGTTCCACACCAAATTGTTTCATCAATTTTACTGCCGCCACGTTGGATGAATATTTAAGACAATCACTTAAGGAAATATAGCCACGGTACACTCCTTTGTAATTGGTTGGCGCATAATCACCGAATGATGTAGGTTCATCGACAATTTGAGAAAGGGGATTTAACCCCGATTCCAGCGCTATCGCATATGAAATAAACGGCTTTATAGTGGACGCGGGCGAGCGACGCGGATTTATGAATTTAGTGCAATTTGTTTCATCACATGCGATACCGCCGGTATGATTGTTTAATACAAGTATACGAGCATTGTAATCGTCTGTACCTAAAAGAATGGTGCGTGCCGCATTGGCAATTTTTGGATTAAAAGAAGTATAAATAGTATAGTTATTTAAAAACAGAGTCCTTTCGGAGCATTTAAGCGAAGAACAAGCCGCTTTAAGCGCGCCGGTAACATACTGTATATTACGGTTATTTCCAAAAATCAGCGGTTCATTTACGGCATCACTGTATTCGGCGTTACTAATCATTTTTTGATTTAACATTTGCTTTAATACAAGCCTTTTGCGTTTATCAAGATTTTCGATATTATTATACGGGCTGTATTTTGACGGATTATTTATTATAGACGCCAAAGCGGCAGACTGGGCGAGTGTAAGCTCGGACGCCGGTTTGTCGAACATAACGCGGCTTGCAGTGCCCAAGCCGCGAATGCCCGATCCAAAATACAAAACGTTTAAATAGCTCTCAAGTATTTGACGCTTACCGTATACGCGCTCAAGCTTGCGCGCCAAGCGTATTTCGCTGATTTTTCTTTTTATCGTTTTCTTATTTGAAAGATGCGTATTTTTGATAAGTTGTTGCGTAATGGTAGACGCACCTTCATTAAATCCGCCCGATTTTACGTTTGATATTAGCGCAGACGCCATTCTCCGATAATCTACACCGTGATGGGAATAAAAACGCTTATCTTCTATAGCAATAAAGGCGTTTAAAGTATGGTCCTGTAAATCGTCCACACAGACCGAAATATTATTATTTCCGAAATATATTGAATCATCGATGGGATTACCAAAGACGTCAAGCAACGTTACGGACTGAGAATACGAATTAAGCTTGTCTACGTCAAGTCTATCAGAGCCAAACGCTGTAATATCAGGCTCTATAAGAATAAAGAAAAAACCTATTGTAAGCAAAACAACCCCGATAATCACAGCAACGATTATGAGAGAAATCTTTATGACATTATTTTCTAAAGGTTTTTTCATATAAATAGTATCTTAATCGGTTTTACATGTTATACATATAAATAGTCATAAAGAAGATACAAAAAATATCTTTGCAATAAGTACGCGTTGAAATACGCTCTAAAATCCTTTTCACCCTTTTTATTGTATTATCACTTCGCAAAAGCTGTCTTTTGCGAAGTGATAAGTAAAAAATCGAGCAATTTTCATATTTATTCCCCACTGCGCACATTCGGGTATATTATATGAAACAATCATTCTCCGAACATACCAAAATTACTATTTATAGCCGTTAAACGCAAATTTACAATCTCACCGCATGGGGCATGCGAATAAACTTTAATATAGTTTGGCGTATATCCCACATTGAATTCACCTTCGGTATCTTCAACGTAGACAGGATATTCCTTATCCAGATTTTTTTCAAAAAAATGTGTACGAAGTTCTTTTTTTATGTTAAGCAATCTATTTACGCGTTTCTTAACAATATTGGGATCTAACTGACCGTACTTTTTGGCAGCCAGAGTTCCTTCCCGCCTGCTATACGGAAATACGTGGATATCGGAAAACTCGCATTTTGCAATAAATTTACAGCTGTTTTCAAAAAATTCATCTGTTTCCGTAGGAAACCCCACTATTATGTCGGTAGTAATACCGGCTAAAGGAAAATATTGCCGTATTAGTTGAACCTTATTGTAATAATATTCGGTATCGTACCGCCTGTTCATTGTTTTAAGCACGTTATTATCGCCGCTTTGGAGCGATAAATGAAAATGCGGGCAGTAATCCCCCTTTGACATTACGTCCAACAGAGACTCATTTATGACCTCACATTCCAACGAGCTTAATCTTTTTCGCATTCCATTGCCTGATAAAGCTTTTAAAAGTGACGGTAAATCGGATTCGATATCCTTACCGTATTCCGATACATCAATGCCGGTAATAACTACTTCGTTTGATTTAATTTTATTGCATTCATTTACAATATCGTCTATACTACGCGACCGACTTCTTCCCCGCAAATACGGTATTATGCAATACGTACAAAATCTATTACAGCCGTCCTGAATTTTAACAAACGCCCTTGTTTTATCGGATACAGGATATTCTTCATAGCAATAATTCCTACATTTTTCAACACTTTCGACAAAATTGTCTAAATGTATTATATTTGATAGAGTATTATAATGATTATTTTTATATAATTTATTAACTGTTTTTAGAACAAAATTGGATTTATTTAGTGTACCGCCGACTGCCACAACATTGCTTTTATTGAATTTTTGCGGTGAGTTTTGCGAGCTACACCCTACTACAATGATTGCGCACGTCGGGTTAAGCTTGCGCATTTTGGCAATATATTGTCTTGACTTTTTATCCGCTTCGGATGTGACCGAGCAGGTGTTCAATATATAAACGTCGGCAGGTGCCAAACCTTCCGACGCAGAATAGTTGTTTAATTTAAGCGTTGCCACAATGGAAGCGCTTTCACATTGATTTACTTTACAGCCGAGTGTGATTACGCGTATGATCAAAGAACCCACTCTCCCATCTCGTATAATATAACAGACAGTGCGGCAATAGCGGCGGTTTCCGCACGCAGTATGCGTGCGCCGAGTGTTACGGATTTTGCACCCGCTTCTGTTAGCTTGTTTTTTTCCTCCTCTGTAATACCGCCTTCTGGCCCGACGAATACGGAAATATCCGTTTTGCTTTTATCAATTGAAGAACGGATGTTCCCGTGCATTTCGCGTTCCCATGGAAAAATAATATATGTATTTTTAGCACGGTCAAGCAGTTCGTCAAAATCAAGTGACTGCTCTATAATAGGCACTCTGCTCCTTCCGCACTGTTCGCATGCGGAAATGGCGATTTTGTTTAACCTATCATAATTAAGGCTGATGTTTCGTTGAGTAAACGTTGAATAAACCGGTACAATCTTTTTTACGCCGAGTTCGGTCGCTTTTTGAACAGCCAGTTCAAATCTGTCCTGCTTGATTACAGATAGAAAAAGCGTTACGGAAATATCGGTTTCGCCTACGTTTTCCGAAGTGTCCAAAAGTTCGAGAAGCGTCTTATCTTTTTTTATTTCCTTAACTCTGCATGAATAGTCATGCCCAAGTCCGTCAAACACCGTAATGTAGTCGCCTACCCGAATACGTAAAGCATATGCCGCGTGTGTATGAGCTTCACCGACAAGTTCCGGATTATTTTTATTGATATTCGGTAAATAAAATCTCATGATTTAAATAAAAATGCGCTCCATTCGTTTTTTTGTTGGGATTGAATCAGGGTAAAATCTTTTAAATATTCGTCTAACACAAGTTGCTTTTTGTCGGAAATAATGCCGCTGATTATTGCATATCCTCCACGAGTGAGCGATTCTTTTATAATCGGCATAACGGCAATAAGAACATCTGCGGTTATATTTGCTATAATTACGTCTGCAGGCTCCTTCATTTCGCGCACATCTTGGCAAAAAATTTCGGGATTCTTAATGCCGTTTATTCCGCAGTTGTATTGCGTAGCGCTAATCGCCTGTTCGTCCGTATCGGCAAAAATTACTGACCGTGCGCCGAGTGCTGTGGCACAAATGCCAAGTATGCCGCTGCCGCAACCGAAATCAAGCACACGTTTATCTTGCAATGATATGCGTTGCATTAAGTCAACACACATGGAAGTGGTTTCGTGCATACCTGTACCAAACGCCAAACCGGGGTTTAGCACGACTTTTACGTCCCCGCATGCAGGAGTGTAGTCTATCCATTCCGGCACAATAACAATCTTGCCTATGTTAAACGGCTTATAATATTTTTTCCACTCATTCTCCCATTCGGAGGAATCGATTATTTCACAGTTTGCGCTCAACATGGAAAAATCCGCAAAGTCGTATGACTTAAGTGAAGCAATCTTTTGTAATATCAAATCTTCCGAACATTCAATGGTAAAATAACCTGTTACGGTGCATCCTTCCGTGCGATTAAAAAGCTGTGCGTCCGCATAGTCCCAGCGTTTTTCGTCCAGTACTTGCTCTATATTTGCGTAGTCATCAAACACCTCGCCCATACTGCCCGCTTCGTGTAGTGTGAAGGACACGATATCGGAGGTCTCCGACGAACAATTTACCGTGATTTTTTTAAACTTCATTATTCTGTAATTGTACTTTGCAGTGCAGTCATGGCTACAACATTAACTACGTCCTCGCTGCTACAACCTCTGGACAAGTCATTTACCGGCTTGTTAAAGCCCTGACAAATAGGTCCGATTGCTTCCGCACCGGCAAGCCTTTGCACCAGCTTATAGCCTATATTGCCCGCTTGAAGATCGGGGAAAATCAACACGTTAGCCTTGCCCGCAACAGCGCTCCCCGGCGCCTTTAAGTCAGCAACCGTGGGCACAAGCGCCGCGTCCGCCTGCAATTCACCGTCTACATTAAGGTCGGGACGGGCGGTCTTAACCAGTTCGAGTGCTTTTGTAACCTTGTCCACAAGCTCGCCTTTTGCCGATCCCTTTGTGGAATACGACAAAAGCGCAACTTTGGGTGTAATTCCGGTAATCGCTACGGCTGTATCTGCCGATGCAACGGCAATATCCGCAAGCTGCTGGCTGTCCGGATTGGGATTGACCGCGCAATCTCCGAAAACCATAATACCGTTTTCGCCGTACTTGGAATTTTTGTCAAGGCACATGATAAAGCACGAACTGACCGTTTTAATCCCCGGTGCGGTTTTGATAATCTGAAGCGCCGGACGCAAGACGTCGCCGGTAGCATTGACAGAGCCTGCAACCATGCCGTCCGCTTCCCCGCGCTTTACCATAAGAACGCCAAAGTAAAGCGGGTTGCGCGCAAGCTTGCGAGCGGTGTCCATATCCATACCCTTTGCCTTGCGCAGTTCGAAAAGCATCTCGGCATACGGTTCGATATCGGTTTTATTTATGTCTATAACTGTTATTCCATCCAGCTTGACCGTGGGGCATTTCTGTTTGATTACTTCCGGATTGCCGATTAAAACAACTTTTGCAATGCCTTCGGCTTGCACCTGTGCCGCAGCGGTGATTATGCGCGGCTCCTCGCCTTCCGCCAAAACGATGGTCTTTTTTAGGCTTTTGGCTTTTTCGCGTACAGATTTTAACAAATCGTTCATGATAGTCCTCCGATAATTATTTACAATTAAAGTGTGATATGGTATAATACAAAAAACTTAATTACGGAAAGAATGTTTCGATATCAGCTGACAGCAATCAAATCGAAAAATCAATCTGTGATTGTATTACCATTTATCATTATACACTTGTCCGAGAGTAATGTAAAGTATTTATTATGAAAAATTGTGCTGTCATAACAGAATATAATCCGTTTCACAGCGGTCACAAGTATCAGCTGGATGTGCTTAACGCAATCGGCTTTGACAACATTTTTTGTGTAATGAGCGGACCGTTTGTACAGGCGGCAATGCCCGCTTTTTGCGACAAAGCATTGCGTGCGGAATGTGCTGTTCTCGGCGGAGCGAGTGCAGTAATTGAATTACCCGCCGTATATGCAACGGCGAGCGCACAGCTATTTGCGGAAGGCGGACTGAAAATCATTTCAGGCATTAAAAACATAACGCATTTGGCAATGGGCGCTGTGGCAAAAAGCGACGAAATATTGAGAATTGCTGAAATTAAAACAAAATTTTCAGACAGATTTTCGTGCGCCCTTAAATCAGAATTGGAACGCGGAATGAGCTATAATGCCGCTTCTGCTGTCGCACTTACGCAACTATACGGCGAGCTTTATCCCGACAAGCCGTCCGTTTCCCATGTTTTTGACGACGCCAACAACATACTGTGTATCGAATATATTTCCGCAATATACAAGCACTGCGCTAATATCGAACCTGTGATTATAATGCGCAAAGGCGCACTGCATAACGACACTTTTACCGATGGTCAATACGTTTCCGCTACGGCAATACGCGCTTTCGACGATTGCGGAAATCTTGCCACTATGCAAAAATATATTCCGTTCAACTTTGATAAAATTTGTCATTACAGGAATAACTTTGCGGCTGATATAAAATTATACAAAAAAATTGCGTTGTTCGCGCTTAAACGTGCGCAACCGGAAGAAATAAATAAGCTTAGAGATTGCTCCGAAGGCATGGAGTATTTATTAAAAAACATATCGCATTTGAGTGATTTTGACGAGATAATAGAAAATGCGACGGGCAAAAGATACAGTAAAAAACGCCTGTATAGATTGTTTTTGGATTTGCTCTTGGGAATAGAAAAAGAACTTGTGAAAAAACGTTTTTGCACTCGCCTTTTGGCGTGCAAAAAAGACTTTGATTTTACTCTACTTCCCGAATGTGTAAAAACAAACAATGCCGATATAAAAACAGCAGCGGAAAACGATTCAGAAATAAGACAAGTATTGCAAACGGATATAAATGCAACTGCGCTTTATAATACATTATGCAACATTTCGGGCGATTACTTTAACTATTCATTGGTGAAAATATGAAAACAACAATCGATGAAAATACAATATTCCGACTTGCGGAAGCGTCTGTTAAAAGCAGTTGCCGAGCGCAGGTTGCAAGTGCGGTTTCGCAGCACTTCAGAAGCATGCATTATCTTTCCAGCAAACTGGTTTGTGACTGCGTTACACTCAACTTATTGCTAAACGATAAAATTACTCCGACATCCGCAGACGAAATTATTATGTGCGTTCGGCGCAGAAACAGATCTTTTTATACTACCGTTGACAGCGCGTACTTCCCTATTGAGCAAAGTTTTGAAGAATATGCGCGCAGCATTTTGGGCGACGATTATAAAATAATCAAAGCTCTTAATATGCGCACAACAAACTATATTATATATGTAATTTCTGTGGATTTATCAAAGAACAAACAACTCAAACCGCAAGAAATATATTATTTAGCGTATACATATGATGAATTAGCCAATATGAAACTACCGCACTATTGATAAGTGCGGTAGTTTTTGCCTTATTTTATTTAATTTCCGCAATGGTGACTCCGGTATCGCCTTCGCCGTATCTGCCGTAACGGAACGATTTGATTCTTTTGTGACGCTTTAAGTATGCTTGTATGCCTTTGCCGAGCGCACCTGTACCCTTGCCGTGAACAATTCTTAATATACTTTTAGACGCTATATCGGAAAGAATTATATCAAGCTCGGCAGTAGCCTCGTCGACGGTTTTGCCCAACAACATTATCTCTTTGTTTTCCGGCTCCCTGTTAGGAGAAATAACAGGTCTGTTGTCTATTTTCTGCTTTTCCGTAACGAGCAGCAAGGATGATATTGGGATTTCCGTTTTTACAGACCCGATTGCTATTATAACTTTGTTGCCGCGCGGCGGACTGGCTACAATTCCCTGCTTATCCAGTCCCGTTACAAATACGCTTTTGCCTAGCTCTAGCTCGCTTGGGTCGGGCGGTCTATCCGAAACATTGGGCTTTACTTGCTCGAACGGCACGTCGTTTGCTATCTGTTTGGCGGCTTTTCTTGCCCTGAATAACGCGGCTTCGTCGGCGGCTTTTAAACAGTCCTTTATTTGCGCAATAATCGACTCGGCTTTATCCGAATACTCATCTGCAAGCTGTTTAATCATAATTCTTGATTTTTCGTTGATTTCGGCAAGCTTTTGTTCGTATTCCAGTTTGAGTAATTGCGTCTTTTCGGCGTCTGCGCTTGCCTGCACACGCAGAGCTTTGCTCTCGGCCATTTCTTTTTCCGCTTGATTGCGCAAATTTTCCGCCTCGCGCAATATTCTGTCAAACGCAACCTTTTCGGCACTAAGCGCCGCTTTTGCATCCATGACTATCTCATTTTCAAGTCCTAATCTCTCGGCAATCTCCAAGGCATAACTTGAGCCTGACACTCCGTTTAGGACCTTGTATGTCGGCCTAAAATTTACATTGTCAAACTGCATGCATGCATTGGCAATACCATTGTTGCCGAGCGCAAATTCCTTAACGGAATTAAAGTGCGTTGTAATTACGGCGGTGGCACGGGAGCGCAGTATTTTTTTAATAACAGCTATTGCAAGCGCGGCGCCTTCGTCCGGATCGGTGCCGTCCCCAACTTCGTCCAATAAAACAAGCGATTTATCGTTCATGTCGGACATGATTTCCGATATATTTTTTACATGCGCGGAAAACGTGCTTAACGATTGAGAAATGCTTTGAGCATCACCGATATCGCAGTAAATTTTATTGAATAAACTAACGGTGCTTTTTTCACTCGTTAGCAAAAATATACCGCAAGACGCCATAAGCGAAAACAGTCCGACAGTTTTTAACGCAACGGTTTTTCCGCCGGTGTTTGGGCCGGAGATCAAAAGTACCCTATCTTTGTCAAGCGTAATATCTATTGGAACAACGGCATTGGGGTCAATAAGCGGGTGACGTGCGGATTTTAATTTAATAACCCCGTTATCGTTGATTTCGGGACGGTATGCATTTGTTTGTTTTGCATACTCGGCTTTGGCAAAAATTATTCCGCATTCTATAAGAACTTGTTGACAAACAGAAAGATCGGCCGAGTATTTTGCGACCTTGGCGGTCAATTCGGCAAGTATGCGCTCAATCTCGTTTGTCTCTTCTGTTTTTAACATTATGATCTCGTTATTGGCTTCCACAACTGCAAACGGCTCGATAAAGACTGTTGCGCCTGTGGAAGAAATATCGTGAACTAATCCCTTAACATATGCTCTGCAATCATTGCGAACAGGCAAAACATATCTCCCGCCACGCATTGTTACAATGTTGTCTTGCAAAAATTTGCTTATATTATTCTGACGAGTAAATCCGTCCAGCTTGTCCTTAAGTCGAGCGTTTGCTTTAATAATCGCCCTGCGAATTCCGTACAACTTATCGCTGGCGTTATCTTTAAGGTCGGTTTCATTTTCGATAGCGCAGTTAATGGAGTATTCCAAATCGTCGCACACACGCGCATAAGCTGTAATGTCCTTTAAACTGTCACACTCGTCCATATCTTCGATATTTGATTTAAGCGATCTCAGGGCTCTGATATGTTCGGTGATCGCCAAAAATTCTTTGGGAGAAAGCGTGGCGCCGACTTTTGCTTTGCTCAAAAATTTTCCGATATCTTCAAAAGCAAGGCTCGGGCGATGCGAAGCCAAAACATTAACCGCATCGCCTGTTTGGGTCAATAACTTATTGGCATAAGCCAAATCGGTTGTAGGCTCGGTTTTGATAATCGCGTCTGCAACTACAGAGGACGGCGCGAGCGCGGCAATCGATTTTAATATTGTTTCAAATTCCAAATCTCTGTAGATATTCATTATTTTAATCCTTTGTTCATATTTCCGCGAGTAAAATCACCGTTATAATTAAAATTTAAAGCGCAAAGTATTTCTTCACGTGAAGATGTTGTGCAATCAAAAAACATGTTGTGTGATTTAAGTTTATTTTGATAGTTAGGGACACAGTTGAGCAGTTGCCAGTAGCAATGCACCGCCTTATATCGCCGCAGAATAAATGTTCTGCCGCTTTCATCTTTAAGTTCATCCCTGCCCGAACAATTTATACACTTCCCGTACGGACAGTGACAAAGAGTCATTACAGGGGCCTTTCCGTACGCATAAATAAAACCGCCGTCTATACTATCCGCTTCAACAGAAGTGACATGCGAATACTCACACTGCCCTATTATATTATGTCCGATACCTAAAAGAATGGGTTTATCTGTCAAACCAATGGAATAAATATTATTGGAAACAACGCCGTATATCTCCGGTCTGTTGATAGCATTTAATATAATGTCTCGATCGGCGCCGCGCATAGTTATAGGTAAATTCAGCAAAATCGGTTTATCTATTTTCGATACGGAAAAATCTGTATAATCAGGCGGATTTAAAACAATATAATCGACTTTTTGTAAAATATCGTCATCCAACTGATTTTCGCTTTCCACCATGAGAATGGTACCGTTTCCGTCAAACATATTATAATGGAACCCAATATAAGGGAGCTTACTGCGCTTGATTGTATAACCATCTATTATTGCTTGTTTTGCGGTCTTGTAAACATTTCGGCGGAATTCATTCAACTGAGAAATCGGGATAAATACGTCGCCGATAATATCAACATCAATATTCGGTTTAAACAAATAGTCGGATGTTTTATTAAATACCCGCACAATATCATCGGCGGTTATACCACGTGTTTTAGCACTTTCAACAACAAAATCGGCGCATACAGTAATTTCGGTTTGATTAGGTAATGTTACAATAGCGGTCGGCTTATCACCGCTTTTGAGTATAACTTTTACGAAAATATCTATATATCGTTTAACGGACTTAACTTTTTCGGTAAGTGCTCCGCTGAATGTCCTGTGTAAGTCATCGTTAGGTTTACATACTCCGCTCGTCACGATTTTCCCGCCGCTTTCCACCGCACCGCAAACTTCAGTACCGTTGCGAATAACTTTAAATCCGTCGTTTTTATGCGGAATATATCCGTTTACGGCAACGATGTTGCCGTTGACGGCGTGAATTTTTCCTATATTTACACCGATATTGCCCTGTATTTTCGATTCTATGACATTAAACTGTGCGTTTTCACTCAAATACCCGTCACAATAATTACCGCGGTTAAATACCGATTTAAGCGTATATTCTGCGTCTTTCGGCTTATTTTTGTAAACGTCTGTTGCGGCATATGCATACTCGTCAGAGCGCATGCGTCCTTCTATTTTTATTGCGTCCACACCGAGATTGCTCAAATAATCAAGTTTTTCGTACAGACACAAATCTTTTGCAGAGAGAAAATATCCGCGCTCGCCGTTAAAGAGATACGGCTTTCGACACAGTTGCATACACTTGCCGCGATTTCCACTGTACGATGAAGCAAGCGAAGAAAAATAGCAGTTGCCCGAAAAGCACACACAAAGCGCACCTTGAACGAAAAATTCTATTTCGATTCCGACTTTTTTTATTTCCGCAATATCTTGCTGCAAAGTTTCACGCGCAAGCACTGCGCGAGCAATGCCGAGGTTGCGTAATACCTTGGCACCGTCTGCATTATGTATTCCCATTTGAGTGCTGGCATGCAGAGTAAAATCAGGTAAAGCTTGTTTTAAATTTTTAATAAATCGTATATCCTGAACGATAGCGGCATCTGCGCCGGCATTGTATGCAAGTTTTGCGTATTCGATTGCGCGAGACATTTCGCTGTCTTTAATTAGCGTGTTGAGCGTTACAAAAACCTTAACACCGTACATGTGCGCAAATTGGATTGCGTCATAAAGCGACTGTTCGTCAAAGTTTTCCGCCTTTGCGCGCGCACCGAAATCAGACAATCCCAAATAAACCGCGTCAGCGCCGCCGTTAATACTTGCGATAAGTCCGCTTTTACTTCCTGCCGGTGCGACTATTTGCATTACCTTAGCTTTGCTCCGAATTGCGTTGCGGCTTTTTCGATAATATTGTCCATAATTTCTTTGATTTTACCGTCGGAAAACGGTGCATCCGTCGGCTGTATTCGTACCGAAAACGCTACGCTCTTATATCCGTCCGCAATCTGTTCGCCCGTGTAAATATCAAACAGTTTAACACTTGCAATATACGGGCTGACCGTGTGAATTGCCGACAGCATTTCGCCCACAGCAATGTTGCTTTCCACAATCAAAGCGAGATCTCTGTCTATGGGATGCTGTTTGGATAACGGAATATATTTTGCGGTCGGCATTGCAGTGACAAGCGCATCGGTAATATCAAGATGCGCCACATAAACGTTTTCCGGCAAATCGTAATTTTCGCACACAAGCGGGTGCAGTTTGCCGAAATCCCCCACAATTCCGTGCGCTTCCACGTGTAACGACTGCTTGGGGTGCAGATATGCGGCTGCGGACGGCGAATACTCTGTATTGCCAAACATCCCTATAATTTCCCCAACAATGGATTTAATAGTATAAAAATCTCCGTCATTGCAAATTCCGACGCACAGAACATCTCTCTCCTGCGGAAGCGATTCAAGCGGTAGCTTGTTTGCCACAAATACTTTACCCAATTCGTAAAAGCGCATAGTATCGTTTTTTCTTGCACAATTACGGGAAATCGAGCACAGCATACCGTAAATCAACTGAGTGCGCATAACGGAAATATCACGGCTGAGCGGATTTTTGATAGGTATTACATTTCGCCACGCGTCGTTTGTTGACAATAAAAGCTTGTCCGGAGCGTCCGGTGACACAAAGGAATAGTTAAGTATTTCGTCTGCTCCAAGCGCTTGTAAACGATCTTTAACCTTTTGAGTGTTGTCGTCATGAATAGACATGTATCCGCGCGTCTGGTGCGTGTTTTCCGAGTATGTGGAAATAATGTTGTCGTAGCCGTAAAAACGCATAATATCCTCGGCAAGATCGGGATATCCGTCTATATCCTCCCGCACAAGCGGAATTGTGCAAACCAATGTTTTCCCTTCGGTCTTTACCGCAATATCCTGTTTTTTAAGAATTGATACGATTGTCTTTTTATCTATTTCAATACCCAACAGTGAGCAAATTTCTTCTTTTGTAGTGCGAATTACTTTTTGCTTGGGCGGCTCTATACTGTCCGAAACGGTTGCCGCGGCAATCTTTCCGCACTTAAGTTCATCTATAAGAGCAAGCGCGCGCGCCGAGCCGATCTCAACGGAAATCCAGTCTACGCCTTTTTCGTATCGTGCCGAAGAATCGGAGCGCAGTCCGATTTTGCGCGATGTTCTGCGAACATTGCTGCGCTCAAACCTTGCCGCCTCCAGAAACACCGTTTGCGTATCGGGGAAAATACTCGTATATTCCCCGCCCATAATGCCGGCAATGGCGAGCGGTTTTTTGTCATCGGAGATTACAAGCACATCGTTAACATCATATTCCTTACCGTCAAGCGCAGTTAAGCGCTCGCCGCAACCGCCTTTTCGCACGGTTATCCCGCCGTCAATAAACTTACGGTCAAACGCGTGTAAAGGCTGGCCGATCTCCAATAAAACATAGTTTGTAATGTCGACAAGATTATTTATCGGACGAATGCCGCACATGCGCAATCTATCCCGCATCCATTTGGGCGATTTTTCAATCTTTATATCGTAAATCATTCGTCCAATATAATAGCTGCACAAATCCTTTTCGGCAATTTTTACAGTCGGAAAGTCTGACAAACCCATGTCGGAGGTTTTATATGTTAACTTGGGGCTTTTAAACGGCTTGTCCAGTAAAACGGAAATCTCGCGCGCAAGATTAACTATCGCCTGACAGTCCGGACGGTTGGCAGTTATTGATACGTCCAAAACGGTGTCGGCTTGTCCGAGCGTGTACAAAATATCCTCGCCGATTGTGCTGTCACACGGCAAAATCAATATGCCGTCAAAGCTTGCGCCTTCAATAACGTCATCGTCAACTCCAAGTTCACTACCGCCGCACATCATGCCGAAGCTATCCGCGCCACGAAGCTTAGCAGGCTTAATATGAGTACCGTCCGGCAAAACCGCGCCCACTGTGGCAACCGGAACACAGTCGCCCTTTTTAACGTTTTGAGCGCCGGTGACAATCTGAACGACCTCGCGGCCTATGTTCACCTTGCAAATCCACAGCTTGTCCGAATTTTCATGATGAACAATCTCTTCCACCTTGCCGACAACAACGCCTTTAATGTCGCTACGAGGCGGAACAATTTCTTCCACTTCAAATCCTATAGATAGCAACTTGTCCGCCAATTCCTGCGGCGTAATATCGCCTATATCAACATAATCACTTAACCAACTCAACGGAAGTTTCATAATTATCTCCTATTTAAACATGTGTAAAAAGCGCACATCGTTTTCCCACATCAACTTGATATCGTTGATGGCACCGAGTATCATTGTTATGCGGTCAAGTCCGACGCCGAATGCAAAACCGCGATACTCGTCGGGATCTATACCGCAGCCCTCAAGCACGCGGCGATTTACCATGCCCGCACCCAATATTTCTATCCAACCTGTGTTTTTGCACACTCTGCAACCGCTTCCGTGGCAATTAAAGCACGATACGTCAACTTCCACGCTCGGCTCGGTAAACGGGAAATAACTCGGTCTGAACCTAATTTGTGTTTGTTCTCCGAAAATAAACTTGGCAAACCCGTCCAAAGCGCCTTTAAGATCGCATAGCGTGACGTTTTTGTCTATCACAAGCCCTTCCATTTGGTGGAATACGGGCGAATGTGTGGAGTCGTCATCGTTTCGGAACACTCTCCCAGGGCAAATCATCTTCAGCGGCGGCTTGTATTTTTCCATCAACCTAATTTGACCGCTTGATGTTTGCGTGCGCAAAAGAATATTATCGGTTATGAAAAACGTGTCCTGCATATCGCGCGCAGGATGATCGGGCGGCACATTAAGTGCCTGAAAATTATAGTAGTCTGTTTCTATCTCCGGACTGTCATAAACGATATACCCATTACCCACAAAGTACTCGGTAAGACGGCGGCGCACTTGATTTATCGGATGAGCGCAGCCTATAGCGTGGTCCGGTCTATCGATTGACAAATCAATCGCTTGCGAATTGATTGCTTGTTCTATGGCAAGACGGTGTAATTCCTTTTCCTTTTGCTCGCACTTTTCAAGCAGTTCAACGCGCAAATCGTTTATCTCTTTACCCGCTTGCGGTTTTTGTTCGGGCGGAAGATCTTTCAGTCCCTTCATCAGCCCTGTAAGGATGCCCGTTTTGCCAAACAGATAGGTCTTTAAAGCCGCTAAATCGCGCTCGGACTTGGCGTGCAATTCTTCCAGCTTTTTAAGCGCATCCGCTCGTATTTCTTTTAAGTTCATACTACCTCCGAATAATCTAACAAAAAACCCCGTATGCATAAATGCAACACGGGGCGTAAAAACGCGGTACCACCCGAATTTGTAACTCTTAGGTTATTACGCAACCTACGCCGCAGCTTACTTAATTTAGGCCGCGGTGCTCGTGCGGTGAAAATCTTTTTGCGCGTGTTGTCTTTCAGCCGTGAACAACTCTCTGTTTTTGCGCTACTCTTATGCCGCACTCAAACGCATCTTATGTAACAAGTATATCACAACTAATCAAAAGGTGCAATCGTTTTATATAACTTTTTTACGAATTCAATTTATCTTACAGCTAAATCGAGCATATCCCCCACAGTGGTAGACTGTAAATACGTCGGAGGCACTTTTCCTACGATAAGTGTTTCGCTCATCAACACTTCCGCGGAAACCTTAATCGTTGACGGAATACCGGGGACTGCTATTGCGATATTGCCGTGAATCGTAAAGTAAAGCCTATGCAGAGTTTGGTTTATGCCGGCGGATGAAAACACGGAAGTCATTTGCGATCGAGTAGAACCGACAAGATATACACGCATTTTTATATCCGGCCCGACACCTGTAAACAGCGACATTCCGCTTAACGAACCCAACGGAATTTTAATCCCGTCGTTGCCTACATCAGTTATATACTGTTGCGCCGTTAATGCAATCTGTTCGGCAAGCACAGTTACCGCTTTTCCGTCTATGATAACGCTTTTAATATTTTGCTCGTCGTCACGCGTGATTTCCAAATATTCCACGTCGTTATTTTGCGACATTACATCCACAACCGCCAAACTTACGGCGTCGGCTGTGAGCGAACGCACGCGCTCCTCGGAGAGCGCAAGTATCATAGGCGTGACATTGCGTTTAATAAAAGCAACAACAGCCGCAATAATCGCACATATAATCAAAAGCACAACAAACAATATCTTTCGTTTGCTGCGCTTTTGCTTTACAACCTTGCAGTTATTTTTCATAAGCAATATATATGCAATTAGGAGCTACTTTGATACATTTTATTTAGCTCGTGCACTGAATAGTAAAGTAACAATATAACTCATTACAATCGCAACACCTACGCCGTATGCCGTGCGAATCAGCCCGCCGGCAAAAGCGCCTACAAAGCCCACCGACTTTGCCATTTCTATCGAACCTTTGGCAAGCGCCGCGCCAAACCCGACAATAGGCACGCTTATACCCGCTTGACAAACCTTAAAGATATAATCGTATACCCCAACGCCTTCAAGAATTATGCCGCCTATCAAAAATATAACAAGTATGCGCGCAGGCGTAAGCTTTGTTCGTATAATCAGAAGTTCCGCAATGGCGCATAATCCCCCGCCTACGGCAAACACGATTGCATAAGTTCCTATCATTTTCCATATTTCCATACTATTTTTCCTCCAAAAACGGACTTTCCACAACTACGGCGTGCGATATGCACGGAATAGTTTCCCCTTGATAACAGCTTTGAGTGCTCATTAGCGCGCCGGTAGCTAAGTACGCCATTCTTTTGTATTCCCCGCTCATCAGCTTATCCATTATAAACGAATTGAATATTGTTGCCGAGCATGCGCATCCGCTGCCGCCTTGATAGCATTTTTGATCCACATCGTAGATTATATTACCGCAGTCTATATAGTTTTGACCTAGCTTGATGCCGCGATCGCGCATCAAATCGCGCAATATATCCGAGCCAAGTTTGCCGAGGTCGCCCGTAACGATTAAATCAAAGTCATCCACGTTTAGTCCGGACTGCGTTAGCAATGTAAACATAGTGTCCATAGCGGCGGGCGCCATTGCCGCGCCCATGTTGTTTAAATCGTTTACGCCGTAATCGGTGATAAGCCCGGGGATTGCCATTACAATCTTTGGAAATCTTTCGTTTTCTTTTGTATTTTTTCCAACAACGGACGCCGCCGCACCGGTTACTGTCCACTGCGCGTACGGCGGGCGCTGACATCCGTACTCCAGCGGATATCTAAACTGCCGCTCGGCTGTGGCAAAATGGCTCGATGCAGCACATACTACGTTGGTGAAATATCCCGCGTCCACCATTGTGGCAGACAGCATAAGCCCTTCCGTCATAGTGGAACACGCTCCGTATATACCGATATGCGGCACACCAATATCCCGCGCAGCATAGCTGGAAGTAGTCATTTGGTTTAATAAATCGCCGGAAATCATCAAATCTATATCGTCAATTTTCAGTCTGGCGTCACGAACAGCGCCGCGAACAGCTGTATCTAACATTCTAATCTCGGCGCGCTCAAATGTTTTTTCGCCCATTTTATCGTCCGTTTCGCATTTGTGAAAATACTTGCCAACAGGACCTTTTGATTCTTTTTCTCCCACTACGCTCATACGCCCGATTATTCGCGGAGTATTATAAAAACGCATAACGCGCGGACGACGACTAAATCCCGTAGGCTGCGGCAAATCTACCGCGTTTTCGCTTGTAATAGATATCGGTTCGCTGTGTTTAATCATGTTAAATCCCCATTATCCAAAGATTAATCAGTCCGGCAACACTTGACCAAACAATGCCGTTTACAACAACCGGACCGACAACCGAAAACAGCTTTACGCTTGTGCCGAATATCAGTCCTTCCGTTTTAAACTCCATAGACGCACTTGCCATAGCGTTGGCAAAACCTGTAATCGGCAGGAACGAGCCGGCGCCGCCTTGACGGGCTATCACGTCGAATACACCGAGACCGGTAAGGAGTATAGCCACAGTTACCAAAATCATGGAAGTGATGTTGCTTACCATATCCTTTGGCATAGACGGAGAAATAAGCAATACAATATCCGCTATTCCCTGTCCTATACTGCATGTGATTCCGCCTACAACAAAGCTGTGAAACAGCGCTTTGGGTATGCTTGTTTTTGGCGTAACCGTTTCCACATATTTGTTATATCTATTGTTACGCGCCTTTACGGCATTTGTACTTTCAGCCATAGCAACTCCTTTCAGTCGTGTTTTTCGCGGGGCTTATTCTGTTTGCTCCACTGCTCACGCTCCGTAGCGACAATAAGTCCTTCGCCGATTTGTTCGTTTTGATTTTTCATATTAGTAATTTGCCGAAAGGATAAAGATATTATGCATTAAAACAAAAAACGCGCACGGTCGCGCGTTTAAAATAAAACATTATATTAAATTAAGGTTTTAGCCGTCACCGTATCGCGAACGAATTTTACACAAAATTTTGCTTTCCAATCGCGATACTTGAACTTGTGATACGGAAAGCACCCTAGCTACTTCCGACTGAGTTTTGTCGGCAAAATAGCGCAATAGTATTATTTTTTTGTCGCGTGGAGAAAGCTCGTTTATAATCTGCTTAAGCATCATTTTATCCAGCTTTTCTTCCTCATTCTCCGGCGATTGCAGTTTGTCCTCCAGCGTTCGCCCGCTGTCGTCGTTGCTTTCGTAAATGGAAAGCGGAAACTTGCATGCATCCATAATAAAGACAGCTTCGGTCGGCTCAATTCCAAACTCCTTGGCTATTGTGTCGATTGTGGGAGATTCTCCGTTTTCTTTTTTGTACATATCGACAAACTTGGCAATTTTGATAGCGGTGGCTTTTGTCCCACGCGAAACCTTTACGGGACCGTCATCGCGTAAAAAACGCTTAACCTCGCCCGCTATCATCGGCACGGCATATGTGGAAAACCGCACCTCATAATCGAACGAAAAATTCTTTATCGCCTTTATAAAACCTACACAACCGAGCTGATATAAATCGTCGTACTCCACACCCTTGTTTTTGTAGCGGCGTATTACAGACTTAATCAACGGTGAATTATTTGAAAGTAAGGTCTCACACGCAGAGTCATCGCCTTTTTGCGCAGCAGCTATTAAGCTTAGTGTTTCTTCGTTTTCCAATCCGCACCTCTAATCGTCTTTGTCATGGAAACGACAGTGCCTGTCGGCTTATTTTGCTCAACCGTAAGATTGTCTGTAAACGACTCCATTACGGTAAAGCCCATGCCGCTGCGCTCCTGCTCGGGCTTGGTGGTAAAAAACGGCTGCATGGCGCTATTGACGTCATCTATGCCGATACCGGTGTCCGAAATGACGATATGTACGGAATTGTCCGATATTGTTGTTGTTATTGTGATTTTGCCCTTTTGCGATTTGTCGGGATATGCGTGAACTATGCAGTTGGTAACCGCCTCCGAAACTGCGGTTTTAATATCGTTAATCTGATCGACCGTCGGATCGAGAATGGCACAAAACGCCGCAACTGTGTTGCGAGCAAACGCCTCGTTTTCCGTATTCGCGTCAAAAATAACAGTCATTTGGTTTTCCATAAATCAACCCGCCTTTGTCATTATTTCGTAAATTCCGGACAGCTTTAGCACCTTATCCACCGCCACCTGCGGCGACTTAATAAATATGGGAATGCCGCGCGGCTTAAGCCGCTTGTACCTACCTATAAGCACGCCTATGCCTGTGGAATCCATAAAATTCAGCTCGGACATATCTATATAAACGCGTTTTACAACGTCGCTGTCGGTAAGCATATCTATTGTTGTACGCACGTACGCGCTGTGATGTTCGTCCAATTCTCCACACAGCTTAACATATAGCGTATCGGCTTTTTTGTAATGCTCGATTGTCATAATTTTAGCTCCTAATTTATGGTAGCAAAAAAAATACGGACGATTTTGTCCGTATTTGTCAATAAAAAATATCAATTATCGAAAAAAGCTCACTGTATCAATAATAATACAGCGAGCTTTTTAATTATTTTGCGTATTCCACAGCGCGTGTTTCGCGGATTACGTTTACCTTTATCTGTCCGGGGTACTGCATTTCCTGCTCTATTTGCTTAGCTATCTCCTTAGACATATACATAGCCTGAACATCGTCCACAACTTCCGGCTTTACGATAATGCGTATTTCGCGTCCCGCTTGAACGGCGAACGATTTTTCCACACCATCAAAGCCGTTGGCGATTTCTTCAAGCTTTTCAAGGCGTTTTACGTAATTGTCCAGCGATTCGCGCCGCGCCCCAGGACGTGCACCCGAAATTGCGTCAGCACACTGAACGATAACAGCTTCTATTGTTTCGGGCTCGACATCGTTGTGGTGCGCCGCAATACAATGGACAATCTCCTTGCTCTCCTTGTACTTTTTGGCGACATCAACGCCGATAGACACGTGCGTGCCGTCAAGTTCGTGGTCAAGAGCCTTTCCTATATCGTGCAAAAGCGCAGCACGCTTGCAAAGCGGAACATTAGCACCAAGTTCTGCCGCCATAATTCCGGCAAGGTGGGACGCTTCTATGGAGTGGCGCAACACGTTTTGACCGTAGCTTGTACGGAAGCGCAGCCTGCCGAGAATTTTTGCAAGCTCGGGATGAAGCCCGAACACGCCTGTTTCGTACATGGCGTTTTCGCCCGCTTCCTTGATTTTAACGTCAACTTCCTTTTGCGCTTTTTCTACCAGATCTTCTATTCTGCCGGGGTGAATGCGCCCGTCGCTTATAAGCTTTTCCAGTGCGATACGAGCGACTTCTCGACGAACGGGATCAAAACAGGAAAGCACCACTGCCTCCGGAGTATCGTCTATAATAAGATCGCAACCGGTGGCGGTTTCGAGCGCGCGAATATTACGCCCTTCTCTACCGATAATTCTGCCTTTCATTTCGTCGTTGGGCAGTGCAACCGTGGACACGGTTATTTCCGAGCTGTGGTCTACCGCACAACGCTGTACAGCAAGCGCGACAATCTTTTGCGCGCGCTTATCCGCTTCTTCCTTGGCTTCGGCATCTATTTCACGAACCATTTTGGCGGCGTCGTGTTTTGCTTCGTCGCGAATCGCTTCTATAAGCTGTGCCTTTGCTTCTTCCTTAGTCAAACCCGCAACATGCTGAATTTCTTCCAAAATGCGGTTGTTTGCGGTTTGCAACTCGGCTTTAAGCTTGTCTGCATCGGCGTGCTTTTGCGCGAGCGACGCTTTTTGTGCATCCAAATCTTCCGACTTTTTATCGAGCAACTGCTCTTTTTTGTCTAAATTTTCTTCCCGCTGAATAATTCTTTGTTCGGAACGGGAAATACCGGCCTGCTTTTCGCGCAACTCTTTTTCCTGTGCGCTACGTTCTTTTTCCAGTTCTTCCTTTGCTTCGCGCGCTGCAGCTTTGCGCATTTCTTTTACTTCGTTAACGGCGTCTTCCAGCATTTTGTTTGCCGCTTGCTTTGCATCGCCGCGTTTTTTGTTCTCGTAAATGCGAAAAACAAATATACCGACGATTGCGCCGATAATCAGCGCAACAATAGGCAGAACAGTAGCGAGAACACCTGCCGTACTTACACTAAGTAGGGTCATACTACATTCTCCTTAAAAAACTTTTGTATGTGAATAAAGCTTTATGATTAACCGACGCTATTGTTCGGTAAACAATCCACTGCGGTACCCATACTGTACCGATTATATTTTAACACTTAAGTTGGCAATAGTCAAGTTTTTTATCTGCGAAAATCGGTTATATTTTGCGTAGGTTTATCCAAAACCGGACGCTCCGGCACAGATGCAAACGTAAGAACGTACACAACCTTTGCTCCGGAACGTTTTAGCACACCGCTACATTCGTTGGCTGTAGAACCTGTAGTCATAACGTCGTCTACCAATATAACATG
Source organism: Clostridiales bacterium (assembly GCA_022508405.1). GTDB lineage: Bacteria > Bacillota > Clostridia > Christensenellales > Pumilibacteraceae > Anaerocaecibacter. The sequence goes on along the minus strand of JAFLVI010000014.1, from coordinate 9,289 downwards.
TTCGGGCGGAGTGCAAACAGCACGGAAAGAGCCTTTTAGGTTTTCCATTCGCTCTGCCCTGTTTAGTTTTGCTTGATTAGGAGTTTTTACCGATTTTTCAAGCAAAATCTCGCACGGCAAATTTGTATGTTCCGCTAGTGTGCGCGCCAAAAGTTCGGCTTGGTTGTACCCACGCCGTTTTTGACGCGATTTATGTATCGGTACGAAAGTAATACAGTCGGCATGCCAGTCAGTCATCAATAAAACATCAAGCAAATATTGACTGATTGCGTTAGCCAAATACTTGGCGTTGCCGTACTTTAATCTTTGTATTAAATCCTTTGCGTTACCGTCGTAACTTACAGCGGAGCGCGCTTCGTCAAAACTGAGTGATTGCTCACTGCATTCGGAGCAGTAATCGCCTATACCAACCTTATGCCTACCGCATCGCATGCAAAAATTATCGTTTATCATCAGCTTGCAGGTATCACACAGTCCGTAACGATTGGGGGTTATCTCTCTCCCGCAGACAATACACTTTATATCATCGGGAAAAAGCATATGGATTATTTCGTTTTTAACCGAAAGTTTCAATCGTCTTTATGCTTTAACGTTTCGCGTGCAATGTACAGCTCTTCATTAGTGGGAATAATATACACCTTGACTTTGGAGTCGGGCGCGGAAATAAGCACTTCTTCATCGCGAGGCGGATTTGCATTTTTGGCTTTGTCGAGTTTTATTCCCAAAAATTCCATATTATTGCAAACGGCTTCTCTAACGCACACAGTATGTTCGCCTATACCGCCTGTAAACACCAAACAATCAAGCCCGCCCATTACCGCGGCGTACGATCCTACGTACTTTTTAACGCGATAGCTAAACATATCCAGTGCAAGCTGAGCTCTGGGGTTGCCGCTATTTGCCGCTGCTTCCAAATCGCGGAAGTCCGAACTGACGCCGCTTATGCCTAAAACTCCGCACTTTTTGTTAAGGTAATTGGTCATTTCATGCACGTCGCAGCCCTTTTTGCCCATTAGGTATTCCATTACGGCAGGATCGATATCGCCGCTGCGCGTACCCATAATAAGCCCTTCGAGCGGAGTCAAGCCCATGGAAGTATCTACACACTTGCCGTCCTTAACAGCGCTTATGCTTGCGCCGTTGCCTAGATGGCATACAACAGTTTTTATCTTTTCGGTGCCGCAAAGCGAAGAAGCCCTGCCCGATACGTATGCATGGCTCGTGCCGTGAAATCCGTATTTACGCACCTTGTACTTTTTGTAATCGTTATAGTCAATGCCGTACATATAAGCATACTCGGGCATAGTTGCGTGGAACGTAGTATCAAACACCGCAACCATTGGCGCGTTAGGCATAGCTTCCTGACACGCCTTAATTCCCATAATATTGGCAGGCATGTGAAGCGGCCCAAGGTCTGTATTCTCTTCGATTAGCTTAAGCGTTTTGGGCGTGACAAGAACGGAATCTTTAAAGTTTTCGCCCGCATGTAATACTCTGTGACCGACAGCCGCAATCTCCGACATTGCGGAAATAACGCCGTATTCGGGACTGACAAGCGCGTCCAAAACATACTTTATCGCTTCCTTATGAGTGGGCATTTTTTCATTGATTTCCACTTTGGTTTTGCCGGTATGCTTAAGAACAGATCCGTCCATGCCGATACGCTCGCAAACGCCTTTTGCCAATACGGCCTGCGTTTCCGTTTCGATAAGCTGATATTTTAGTGATGAACTACCTGCGTTTATAACAAGTATCTTCATATAACCTCCGTTAAACGCAAACAACCGCCGAGTGAATTCGGCGGCATTTGCTAAAATTGATATTTATTTTTTTGTTATAAATTCCCGAGCTTTATCGTATTGTTCGGGTTTAAAGCTTTCGTGAAGTTCTTTGATTTTTTTCTTTTGATCTTTATCGAGATTTCTGGGCAATTCTATATCGATTGTAACAAGCAAATCACCTTTTAGCTGCTTTTTGGGATTTTCAAGTCCCTGCTCCTTAAGCTTAAACGTCATTCCGCTCTGAGCGCCCTCGGGCAGAGTAAAAGCAATTTTACTGCCCTTGAGCGTGGGAACAAGCACTTTATCGCCAAGCATAGCTTGAGTAAAAGAAACGGGAATATCCACAAGCAGATCAAGTCCTTTGCGGCGGAAAAGCTTGTGAGGCAATACGGAGATGTTAAGAATAAGGTTGCCCGCCTTAGCACCCGTTCTGGTGCGCTCGCCTTCGTTTGGAATTGTAAGGATCTGGTTGGGCTCGATACCAGCGGGAAAAGTTATGCGCAGATTGGAATTTTTGCGCAAAGAACCGCGCCCGCCGCATGTTGGACAAGGCTCCTTGATAATTCTGCCGCTTCCGCCACAGACGTTACACGGCTTCATGCTTACAACCCTGCCGAACGGGGTTTCTTGCGCAAAACGTACCTTACCCTGACCGCCGCAGTTGGTACACTTGACAAACTGGGTGCCGCCTTTTGCGCCCGTGCCGCGGCATGCCGCGCAAGGCTCAAACCTGTTTACGGTAATCTCTTTTTGCGTGCCGAAAGCCGCTTCTTCAAACGTGAGTGTTACATTCAGACTTATATCGCCGCCGTTTGGATTGGCACCGGGGTGGCGAGGATCATTGCCGAACATATTGACAAACTCGTCAAAGAAGGTGCCGCCGCGTCCGCCTGCGCCGCCAGGGCCACCGTGACCCCCCGGTCCACCTTGTGCGCCCTGTCCGCCACCTGCTTGAGCGGTGTCGTACTCCGCGCGTTTTTGCGGATCGGAAAGCGTTTCGTACGCTTCGTTTACTTCTTTGAACTTATTTGCCGCAGCTTCGTCGCCGGGGTGCAGATCGGGGTGATATTGCCGCGCAAGCTTACGGAAAGCCGATTTAAGCTCGTCGTCGTTTGCAGTTTTGCTCACGCCGAGTATTTCATAATAATTTTTTGCCATTATCTACTCCGCAATTTCCGGAATTGCCGTTTATATAGAATACCGCAACAAGAGCCAAAATATTGGCTCCTGTTGCAGCAATTTCGTGATTAAATTAGTTTTCGCCGTCCACTACTTCGGGATTATCGACTACAACGTCTTCCTCAGGCGGAACAGTGCCGTTTTCGTAGAGCTTGGAGAAGATATCGTTGGAAAGCTTCTGCAACGTTTCTACGGCGTCACGAATAGCTTCAAGCTCGTCGGTCTTGATGACTTCGCGAACATTAGCCATTTCCTTGTTGAGCTCTTCTTTTTGCTCGGGCGCAATGGTGTCGCCGTTTTCGCGCAAGAACTTTTCGATAGAGAATACAAGCATATCCGCTTGGTTCTTGGAATCAACAACCTCTTTGCGCTGTGCGTCCTCTGCCGCAAAGTTTTCGGCATCCTTAATAGCCTGCTGGATTTGCGCTTCGGTAAGGTTGGTAGAAGCGGTAACGGTAACGCGCTGCTCTTTGCCTGTGCCTTTATCCTTAGCCGATACGTGGACTATACCGTTGGCGTCGATATCGAACGAAACTTCGATTTGAGGTACGCCGCGCGGTGCAGGCGGAATGCCGCCGAGCTCAAAGCGCGCAAGAGTTTTGTTGTGAGCCGCGATTTCGCGCTCGCCCTGCAAAACGTGAATGTCAACCGAGGGCTGATTATCGGTAGCTGTGGAGAACACCTGCGACTTTTTGGTCGGGATTGTGGTGTTTCTCGGAATAAGCTTTGTGAATATTCCGCCAACAGTTTCGATACCGAGCGAAAGCGGTGTAACGTCAAGGAGCAATACGTCCTTAACTTCGCCTGCAAGAACGCCGCCCTGAATAGCCGCGCCAACGGCAACGCATTCGTCGGGGTTTATGCCCTTAAACGGCTCCTTACCGGAAAGCTTGCGAACAGCTTCCTGAACGGCGGGAATACGCGTGGAACCACCGACCATGATAACCTTGTCGATATCGTTGTTGGTATAGCCTGCGTCCGCCATAGCCTTTTTGGTAAGCTCGATGGAGCGGTCTACAAGCTTTTGAGCAAGCGCCTCGAACTTGGCACGAGTAATCTCGTATTCAAGGTGCTTGGGACCGGTCGCGTCCGCCGTGATGAACGGCAAGCTGACAGTGGTCTTTTGCGTGCCGGAAAGGTCAATCTTTGCCTTTTCGCCTGCTTCCTTAAGACGCTGCATTGCCATACGGTCTTTGCTGAGGTCGATGCCCTGATCGTTTTTGAACTGCTGTACGCAGTAATCAATGATAACTTGGTCAAAGTCGTCGCCACCCAAACGAGTATCACCCGAAGTGGCTATAACTTCGAATACGCCGTCGCCGATTTCCAAAATGGAAATATCGAACGTACCACCACCAAGGTCGTAAATAAATACCTTTTGGCTGCCGCCCTGTCCCTTGTCAAGACCGTATGCAAGCGCCGCCGCCGTAGGCTCGTTGATTATGCGCAGAACCTCAAGACCGGCAATCTTGCCTGCGTCCTTAGTCGCCTGACGCTGCGAGTCGTTGAAGTACGCCGGAACAGTAATAACCGCTTGCGTAACAGGTTCTCCAAGATAAGACTCGGCGTCTCTCTTGAGCTTTGTAAGGATCATCGCGGAAATCTCCTGCGGAGAGTAACCCTTATTGTCGATGGTGACCTTTCTGGATGTACCCATATCGCGTTTGATAGAGATGATAGTTCTGTCGGGATTGGCAACAGCCTGACGCTTTGCAACCTGACCGACAAGCCTTTCCCCGTCCTTAGCAAAACCTACTACGGAAGGGGTTGTGCGGCCGCCTTCTGCGTTGGGGATAACAACGGGTTCACCGCCTTCCAACACCGCCACACACGAATTGGTAGTACCTAAGTCGATACCAATGATTTTGCCCATAAATTAAATCCTCCAAAAATTGTTTTTTATTTAAGTAATATATGCTTTAATTGGCAACTCGTACGATGCTGTGTCTGATTACACGATCGCCAATTTTATAGCCTTTGTTGTAAACCTCAACAACCATATTGACTTTAGTCGGGTCGTTTGTTTTAGTCTGCATAACCGCATTATGAAGATTAGGATCAAATTGCTGACCGAGTGCCGGAATCTCTTCCACACCGAATGCAGTAAGGATTTCCATCAAGTGACGGTAAATCATCTTTACGCCCTCGGCAACCTTTTCGTCCGTGATGGACTGAATTGCCGACTTCAACACGTCAAGCTGCGGGATAAGCTTTTCGAGTACAGCGCAAATACCGTCCTCTTTAAGCTTTTTGTTGCCTTCGTTCATACGCTTACGGTAGTTATCAAAGTCCGCTTGCATACGGTTGACCAAGTTAGAAAGCTCCTCCGACCTTGCCTTTTCCTTCATCGCAATGGCTTGTGCAACGCTAAGCTGTTGCGTAACGGCCGCAATTTGGTTTTGCATTGCCTTGTAGTCGTCTTGCGAAAGCTCTATTCCGGGCAGCTCGCGAGTGCGCTCTCTCGTCTTATCGTCCATTATATCCTCCGTTCATAAAATTTTATTCGTCCGTTTCGGAAGTTACCGGCGAACTTAATTGTTCCGTGCCGCCACCCTGAACGCTTTCGCCGGCGGGCAACATTTGCACGGTTTTTGACAAATAGTCCAGTACGGAAACTACTTTGGAGTAATCCATGCGGATCGGTCCAATGACGCCGGCGTTGCCGACCGTAACGCCACCGATATTATATGACGCGGTCACTATGGCACATTCCGGCATTCCGTCTCGGATTTCATTATCCTTGCCTATTTTAAACGTAATGTTCATGTCGTCGGAATTTTGCAAAATAGGCACCAGCTCTTCCTTTGCGTCCAAAAATTCCAACATTGCTTTGGCTTTTTTAAGATTTGCGTACTCGGGCTGTTCCAGTATCTTCGCGCTGCCTTCCAGCACAATGTCCGAAAAGTTATCGTCGTGGGCGTAGCTTTTAAAGATATCAAGTATTGTGGAAAAAACCCGTTCGTACTCTTTTTTAACCTGCTTAACGATTTTATTGGGCTTGCTGTTTATCTCGCTTATCTTGTAGCCCGCAAATGCGCCGGTAACAAACTGCGAAACCTGATCGCAATATTCGTCCGTAACGCCGCTGCCGATATTGACGGTGGCGTCTTTGAGTACGCCTAAATTGGTTACGATGATTATAAGCGCGGAAGAATTTGTTATTCTGACAATGCGGATATTAAGTATTGTAGCATTGTCGGGGTTTTGCACGTAGGCAACCGAAGTAAGATTGGTAATTTCGGATATTACCTTTGCCGTGTTTTTCAGAACATCGTCCAATTCGGTGATTTTTTTGTTAAAGTACCGTTTTACTATTTTAAGCTCAGACCGCGTAAGCTTGCGACGCGGCATAAGCTTTTCCACGTACAGTCTGTACGCTTCCGCAGTAGGCACTCTGCCTGATGAAGTGTGAGGCTGGGATAAATACCCCATTTCCTCGAGTGCGGCAAGTTCGTTTCTGATGGTGGCAGACGACAATGCGGGTAGATGTTTTTCCTGAATTTCCGCGCTGGATACAGGTTGGCAGTTTTCTATATACCCGTCTACCACGGCTTGGAGTATTTTTTCTTTTCTACCTGTCATACCCATTAACGCAGTCCTGCTCACAAATTAGCAAACTACAGCCTAGAGTGCTAAAACAATTTTACCATAAAAGCGTATCTTTGTCAATCATTTTTATAAAAAAAATATTGCGCAATATTCCAATAACTGTATGCGCAATTTTTATAAAATACAATATATGTACATGGTTATACAATAAATATCCATATTATTTGGGCGATTCTATTCTTCATCCACGGGGACGTACACAACCACATCTGTTCCGCAATCAACAACTACCCCATGCTTGGGCGAAGACAAAACTTTTCGTATCATAAAAGCATCGGCGACACTGCCGAATACGTTGTACATAAGCGGCATAAACGGCAAAACAAAGAATTCAGCAGGCACCAGCACACAAAACGGAATCAAAAGCCCACAGTAAAAAAAGAAAGGAAATGACGCCACAAAAAAATATTTAGCCTTTGAAAAGATAATATCAGGCGAACCGCAATACGCCGCAAATTTACCGAATTTTATATACGGTTTTTTTCCGCTGCTGATTATGATAGCAAAAGCGTGCGCAAATTCGTGAACGTACGGATAAATAAAACACAAAACCACACCGCACGTAATATATACAAAGTACATTCCCCCAGCTTCTCCCAACATTCGCAAAAAATAATTGAGCATTATGCCTATCGCACAGCTTGCCAATATGGAAATAAGAGCAAACAGATTAAGCTTGTTCAACATTTTAAATTTGGGATCGGATAAATCCAACCTATTTACAGCCTTGTAATCATAAATGGATTTCATGATTTAATTATATCAAAATGTCGGTAATCAGTCAAGCATCAACTGCTCTATTATGGAATTCATTACATACAATCTGTCAGGCGCAATTTTAACAGCTCCGTCGGCGCATACAATCAAGCCTTCACTTTGAAGTTTGTTCAAAATATCGGCATTACGTTCGCAAAAATCATAACCGAAGCGTTTTTTAAATTCGTCGATTGCTATTCCCCTTTCCGTACGCAACCGCAACATAACGTACTCGTTGTACATATCCCTATCGGTAAGCAAGTAGCTTTCAGCCACCGGCGAACAAATATATTCAGATATATCATCGCCGTGCTTATATCTAGTGCGTTTGCCGTCGTAGCCGTGCGCCGCAACGCCGAAACCGATATAAGGCATGCAATTCCAGTACTTGTTGTTGTGCCTGCTTTCGTAACCGATTTTGGCAAAATTACTTACTTCGTATCGGTAAAAACCCATGCCTATAAGTTTTTTGCAGGCACAATCGTAAAAGTCCGCTATCATATCGTCATCGACGCTATATCCTTCGGTATAAAGCGGCGTACCCTGTTCGACAGACAACGCATATACCGAAACGTGTTTAAGTTCGGTCATCAAGTTTAAGGATTGTTCTATATCGGAAATATCCTGAAGCGGCAAACCCAAGATAATATCCGACGATATATTATCAAAACGGCGCGACAAAATGTCAATCGCCGTTTTGTACTGCTCTAACGTATGAATTCTGCCCGAGGCAAGCAAAACAACAGTGCATTGCGACTGCAATCCCATGCTAATCCTGTTTACGCCGCTTTCCTTACACTCATCCGCAAATGCGTCATCAACGCTTTCCGGATTGCATTCCACGGTGATTTCCGCATCGGACAAAACATTAAAATTATTTTTTACGGCAGTCAAAATTTCGGCAATTCCGCCGCTGTACAAGCAAGACGGCGTGCCGCCACCGATATAAATGCTGTCCACATCACTGCCTTTTAGCTGACAGCGGTTAATTTCTCCTAAAAGCGCCGAAACATACGATTTTTGCAACGAAAAATCAGGCGTTGATACAAACGCGCAGTATTTGCATTTAGCCTTGCAAAACGGAATATGGATATAAACGCCGTATTTCTTGCCTACGTCCGTTGTCATTTTTTATCGTTATCCAGCTTGAGAACAGACATAAACGCTTCGGACGGAATTTCCACCGTGCCGAATTGACGCATGCGCTTTTTGCCTTCCTTTTGCTTTTCCAAAAGCTTCTTTTTACGCGTAACATCGCCGCCGTAGCACTTTGCCAAAACGTCCTTGCGCAGCGCCTTAATTGTTTCTCTGGCGATAACTTTGCCGCCGATAGCGGCTTGAATGGGAATTTCAAACAGCTTGCGCGGAATTACATCTTTTAACTTTTCCGCCATGGCGCGACCGCGCGAGTACGCTTTGTCGCGGTGCACTATAATACTGAGCGCGTCGCAAATATCGCCGTTAAGCATAATATCCAGTTTGACCAAATCGCTCTTACGGTAGCCCGCCTGTTCGTAATCGAAACTGGCATACCCGCGCGATCTGCTTTTCAGCCCGTCAAAAAAGTCGTAAACTATCTCGTTAAGCGGCATTGTGTAAGTGATAAGTACGCGCGTTTTTTCTATATATGTCATGTTGATAAATTCACCGCGCTTGTCCTGACAAAGGTCCATTATGGGACCGATATATTCCGGCGGCGTGTAAATTGACGCCGTAACAACAGGCTCTTCCATATAATCTATTTCGCCTGCGGGCGGCAGATTGGACGGATTTGTCACTTCGGTCATGCCGCTATTTGTATAAACCTTGTACACAACCCCCGGCGCGGTCGTAATTATATCCAAATCGAACTCTCGTTCCAACCGCTCCTCTATTATTTCCATGTGCAAAAGTCCCAAAAATCCGCAACGGAAACCAACGCCGAGTGCGGATGATGTTTCCGGTTCGTAAAAAAGCGACGCGTC
>JAFLVI010000013.1 GCA_022508405.1 Clostridiales bacterium | reverse complement strand
ACTATCTTAAATCCTTTTTCCGAAAAAAAGTCGCACAGCTCACCGCGCAATGCGGCAATTCTGTTGCGGTCAAGATTTTTACATTCCGAAACAGCTTGTGCAAATGCGGCGATATACGGTGTGTTTTGTGTGCCCGACCGTAATCCGCGCTCCTGACCGCCCCCGACAATATACGGCGAAATATTAATTCCGTTTTTGATATACAAAAAACCTATACCCTTTGGTGCACCGATCTTATGCGCACTGACGCTGTAATAATCGACTCCCAGTCCGCTTATAGGCATACCAAGCTTAATAAAGCCTTGTACTCCGTCACTGTGAAAAAGCGCATTAGGTGCTTTTTTGCGTACAGAATCAACAACTTGCCTTATTGGATTTACCGCTCCGGTTTCGTTGTTAACGTGAATAACCGATACTAGCGCCGTATTTACGTCTACAAGCTCCAAAAGTGCTTGTTCGTCCACAGTTCCGCACGGCAAAAGTGGAGCGATTCTAACGTCTTTTCCGCGGCTTTTGAGCTGCATGGCAACTTCGTATACGGATGAATGCTCTCCCGCCGAAATAACGATATTTCCCTTTTGATGCTTTATACCGCAGTTAAATACCCAGTTGTTTGCTTCCGTAGCTCCTGAAGTAAAAATAATCTCATTACTTAACACGCCGGAAGCGTTTGCTATTATACTACGCGACTGCTCTATGACGTTGTTTACCGCAACAGCGCTTTTATAAGTGGCATTCGGGTTGAAGTAATCGGTTGTCATTGCCGTTTCCGCAGCGCGAACGGCACTTTCAAAAACCCTTGTTGTTGCGGCATTATCCAAATAAATCATTTAATCTTGTTCTCCATTATCCGCGTCATCGGATTCGTTATTCGCTGTATTATCGTCGACATCGTCTTCTTCATAGTCTGTATCGTCGCTTTCCAAAGCCAACAAAGCTTCTTCCTGCTCCTTTTTGTCAAGACGCTTCTCCAGATCGGATATACTTTTGTCAAATACCGTCAACGCCGATGCGGATAGCGCGCGTCGTAACGACATAATAAAAGCCCTATTAGGTTCCAAAAAAATGATTTGGCGAACTCCCTTATCTGTTTTGTAACAGATATATACGACTGACTGTTCGTCATCGTAGTTTACGAGTGCGAGAATTTTTTTGTTTACGCCGCGTTCCGCCTTTTTATATCCTTCGGTATCGAATACCCCGACCGACTCGATAAATCTAAGTCGAATTGTATACTTTAGTTTGCGTCGATCACGAAAATATATTTCCGATATACGTATAAGCTCATCGTCCAAAACATAGTCATACTCGGTATTATGTCGCTTGTTAATCCTTCCTAAAATATAGCTTGCAACAAAAAAAGGAACGGAAAAAAGCAAAAATATCCAAAAAAAGTTAAAAAAGTAATCGCCGAGCAAGCCGCTTGTTGTTATAACAAATATACCGAAAATCAAACATACGGTTTTTGAAATAACAAGCGCCTTTGTGCGTTTTTTGTGTTCGTCAACATTCTTGTTGGTGACATTCTGTTCAAAATATAGTTCCATTTACTTTTCCGAACCGCCTTTTTCTGATGATTGTATTATTTTTCCCACATCGGATGTATGTTTGGCCGCATCAAAAAGCGTGAGCGTAAAAATAAATGTTGCGCCGGCACCGCGACTGCTTTCCACCCAAACTACTTCCCCGTGTTCGTCTATGATTTTTTTTACTATAGACAGCCCCAGTCCAGACCCTTTTGTCTTGACCGGAGACCGCGATTTATCGGACATATAAAAAGTATCCCAAATTAGCATCTGGTCCTTTTTGCTTATGCCGTAACCGAAATCTCGAATCGTTACATACACTTTATTTTCGTGAATACCGGTAGTAATAATAATTCGGGAATACGCAGGCGAATACTTGATTGCATTATCCAAAAGATTAGTTACCACTTGTATTATCTTATCTTTATCGGCAAAAACATAACATATATCTCGCGCAAATTCAACGTTTACCTGTAGCGTCTTTTTTATAAGCGCGGGTTCGAATTTTGACACGGTTTCGTTGATAATGTTGTTAATATCGAACTTTGTACGGGAAAGCGGATTTTTGCCGGAGTCCAATCTTGAAAGATCAAGCATCGATGTAATTAAAGCATTTAATCTTTTTGTTTCGCTTAAGGCGATTTTAAGATACTTTTCCTTGTCTTTATCGTTTGCCGTGCCGTCCAAAACCGCCTGCAAAAAGCCCTGAACCGATGTAAGCGGAGAACGTAGCTCGTGAGACGCGTTGGCAACAAACGTTTTGCGAACCAAAGCAAGTCGCGCGTATTCGTCGGACGTTATGTTTACAGCACTATTAAGTTCGTCCGCAGTGTTGTCTATAGTAATACTGTGGGTTTTGGAAAGGCCACCGCCGCTTGCCATTTTGTTCAACATTTCCGTGGCATTGCGTATTTTGCCGTAAACCAAATAATGCGAAATTAAGACATAAGCTATAATTTCAAACACGCATAGAAAAACGATTAGTACTATTATAATTTTTTGCTGATCGCTTTCCGCTTGCGGGTAAGCAAACAGCATAGGAAAAAACGCCGTAGAAAATTCAATCAAAAAAATCACGGATATCCTGAAAATATAAGATTTGAAAAACCTTTTTGCGGAAAACCTTTTTTCAGACACAATAGTACCTAAAATACTTCTATTTTGTAGCCAACGCCCCAAACTGTTGTAAGCTGCCAGTGCGGATTGTCGCCCAGTTTTTCGCGAACGCGTTTTATGTGTACATCAACAGTACGTGAGTCACCGGTATACCCTTGTCCCCAAATGGATTTTAACAATTCATCGCGCGTAAAAACATGCATAGGTGTTTTTGCAAGCATATAAAGCAGCTCGATTTCCTTTGGAGGCATATCGATCTTTTCGCCGTTTAACGTAACGCTAAAGTCACTTAGATTAACGTTAAGGTTGAACAAAGTAACGCTTTTAGTATCTTCTGACGGCTTGAATCTGCGCAAAACAGCGCGAATGCGCGCAATTAGCTCCTGCGGCTCAAACGGCTTGGTTATGTAATCGTCCGCGCCTCGATCCAAACCGGAAATTCTGTCAGTCGGCTCCCCGCGTGCCGAAAGCATAATTACAGGCAAATCGCTGAATTTACGAAGCTCCGAAAGTACTTCGAATCCGTCAAGACCTGGCATCATTACATCCAACACGGCAGCATCGTAAGTATCGGAAGACAGTTTGGAAAGCGCAGTACTGCCATCGTAACAAATATCGGCGTCAAACCCGTCACGACGTAGATACAGTTCCAATAACTGACAGATGTTTTCGTCGTCATCCACTATTAAAATTTTGTTTTTTCTATCCTTTTTTTCCATGATTCAATATCGCCCTACTGAAATTGATTGCCGGAATATCGTCTTCCTCGAAATGTTCGGTATCAACCGTGTAGTTGTAATAGACTTTAAATAAAGCGCCGATTATAGTCACCACATCGGTTATACCGGTTTTTTCATACGGGATTTCTACGCCGAGAGTCTTTCGAGCTGTTGGGATAAAATCCTTATTGCGGATTATACTTCCGTTGATACAGCCAACAACAAATTCTTCGTCGGTCCCGTTGGAAACAGCAATATCGGAAATAGCTTTTTTCTCGTTGTAGTCACTTTTTACTATGTACCGCGCCGCAAGTGACGATAGAAAGTTGCAACCGTTGAGTTGAAGATGAAATCCGTGTGAAAGTAAAATGTTGTAGATTCCGAGTCGAACGTCATTCATGCTTGCGGCACGTTCTATTGCCAACTCGTTGTGCAAAAACCTGTCTAAGGTATAGCTTTTGAGCGGATTATCTCTATTGGTTAAATAAATATTGTCCGAAATATCGTGCATTATCGTCCCGCTTCCAAATATTTTGCTCTGACAAATACGCTTAAATCGCAAAGCACGTCCTTTGCCGTAAATGGATGAGATTCGGTTAAAAGCATAACTCTTTCACAAAAAACGTTGTCGTAAATGTTGAAGTACTTTTCTATAATACGCGTGACCGCATCTACGGTTGAATAATGAGTTTTTGCAAAGTCCTCAATTACATATTCCAAATCGAGTTCAGGATGTAAGCAAAGTATCTCGGTCAATCTGGCAAGTACAGCAAGTCCGTTTCCTGTGGGTGGCGTGCCGATAAATAACAATGCTTTTATTATGTACGTCTTTATCTCTTCCTGACGAAGCGCTCCATTCAGCGAATAAAGCGGACTGCCTAAGTCTAAAATAACCGAGCTTTCTCGCCTGAATGCCGATGTGACCTTTTTGCAACGCTCTTCCGGCGTATAAACCGCGCTGTTACGGTTAAGAATGTCGCCTACAGAAGATAAGCCGATACGCGACCTCAAAATATTTTCGGCAAATGTATCCGGTTCGGTTTGAACTTTAGCCTGCTTCTTTCGTGCGCTTACGGACATGATTTACTTATTGTAATCGGGTTCGGATAATTTTTGGCCGCCTAAAAGGTGCATATGAAGGTGCGGGACGGTTTGGATAGCGTCATCGCCTTGATTGACAACAAAACGGAATCCGCCTTCAAGCCCAAACGAAGGCGCGAGTTCACTCACCTTTTTAATGCATTTGCCAAGCATAACCGAGTCTTCTTCCGTCATTTCGGAAAAAAACTTAAAGTGCTTTTTGGGAATAGCTAAATAATGTTTTTTCGCTTTGGGTGCGATATCGGCGATAATGATCATAAGCTCGTCCTCGTAAAACTTTTTTGCGGGGATCTCGCCCTTTATTATTTTACAAAAAATGCAATCTTCCACATTTACCTCATTTTATATAAATTTTTAACAACAAACAATACCGAATAAATATCGGTACGGAATTATTATAACACATATTTTATTATTGTGCAATACTATGATTTAACTCTTTTTGGTTTTGCCAAACAATTTTACCGCTTTATAATAAATGTTTTTTCTCCGCTGTAACGGGCTTCGCATAGCTGTTGTTCTATTCGCAAAAGTCGATTGTACTTTGCAACACGCTCCGACCTGCACGGAGCGCCTGTCTTAATCTGTCCGCTATTGACTGCAACGGCAAGATCCGCAATAGTAGTGTCCTCCGTTTCTCCGCTTCTGTGCGAAATGATGCAAGTATAACCGTTTTTGTGTGCCAAATTTATTGTATCAAGCGTTTCCGATAACGTACCGATCTGATTGAGCTTTATCAAAACGGAATTGCCGCACTTAAGATCAATCCCATTTTTTAATCTTTTTGCATTTGTAACAAACAAATCATCGCCTACAAGCTGAACTCTCGAGCCCAGTGTTTCGGTCAGTTTTTGCCAGCCGTCCCAGTCCTCTTCGTCCAAACCGTCCTCCAATGAATAAATAGGATATTTTTCCGTAAGCATTCTCCAGTGTTCGATAAGCTCGTTTGCAGTGAAGTGTGCTTTATTTTTTGGCATGTAATATACCCCTTTTTTATCGCTTTTCCATTCGCTAGCCGCAGCGTCAAGCGCTAAAACAAAGTCCGTACCATCCTTAAAGCCCGATTTTTTAATTGCGTCTATAATAATCTTTACCGCCTGCTCGTCACTGCCTAAATCGGGCGCAAAGCCGCCTTCGTCTCCCACCGCTGTGGATAGATTATTGCTTTTAAGCAATGCGTGTAATGTGTGATACACCTCCGCACACCAACGCAATCCTTCCGCAAACGAAGATGCACCTACAGGCATTATCATAAATTCTTGAACATCCACAGTATTGGACGCATGCGCACCGCCGTTGAGAATATTCATCATAGGAACAGGCATTTCCCTAGCTGTGCAGCCGCCCAAGTACCGATACAGCGGCATGCCGTACGCATTTGCAGTGGCCTGAGCCGCTGCAAGCGATACGGCAAGTATTGCATTCGCGCCAAACTTAGATTTATTTTCCGTTCCGTCTGCTTCCAACATTAGCTTATCAACGGCATATTGATTGCTCGATTGCGTGCCAATCAAAACATCGTTGATTATTGTCTGTATATTGTTGACCGCTCTTATTACACCTTTGCCTAAATATCTTTTTTTATCGCCGTCGCGAAGTTCTACTGCTTCAAACTCTCCGGTGGACGCACCGGAAGGTACTGCGGCGATGCCGGTAACACCGTTTTCCAATACTATTTCCGCTTCGACTGTTGGATTACCTCTGGAATCGAGTATTTCCCTTGCAAGCACTTTTTTAATTGTAGTATTCAAAATAAAAAACTCCTTATTTGCTATGTACAAATAAGAAGTTCGTTTATGACTATCTTTGGCAAAGTATATTTAATTTATACCCAGAGACCGCAAGCAAGCTTCTAATGCCAATATACCGTGTTCAAAAGTGAGCCCACCCTGAAAATATGCGGTATACGGCGGACGAATAGGCGCGTCGCAAGACAGCTCGATAGACGATCCTTGAACAAATGCACCGGCGGCCATAATCACTTTATCATTATACCCAGGCATATCCCAAGGTTCGGGCGACGCAAAGCTGTCTACAGGAGAAACCGACTGCACGGTTTTACAAAAATCTATCAGCTTTTGTTCATCGTTAAAGTTTATCGAACAAATTATGTCGTCCACAGTATCAGTCGGATTTGGCATGGTTTTATATCCGAGCTCAGAAAAGACTTGGGAAAACAACAGTGCCGTTTTTATGCTCTGTGCGGTGATATGAGGCGCCAAAAACAAACCTTGATAAAAAAGACGGTAGTCACCCGCATATGACCCGACTTCCCTGCCTATTGAAGGCGAAGTGAATCTCCCTTCTATTTGCTTGATAGCGTTTGTCCGACCGCAAATATACCCACCCGTAGGAGCAATACCGCCACCGGCGTTTTTAATGAGTGAACCGACTATTACGTCCGCAAAAGTCGGCTCGATTGGTTCCGTAAACTCGCCGTAACAGTTGTCCACCATTACGGTACAGCCGGACTGTTTTGCTATTTCCGTTATTTCATGTATTTGCCTGACGGACAATGCGGGGCGCATATCATATCCGCGCGAGCGCTGCAATGCAACAACACTCGGCTTTACTTCGCTTATTTTGGCTTTAATTGCCGCTAAATCGGGCAAACCGTCTTTAAGCTGCACAATTACGCAGTTGACGCAAAAGTCGCTTAAAGACCCTATATTTTCACCGAAAATAACGTCGTTAAGAGTGTCGTACGGTTTTCCTGTTGCTACTAAAAGCGTCTGATTGGGACGCAATAAACCGAACAAAGCAATAGTAAGGGCGTGCGTGCCGGATGCAATATGCGGCGACACAATAGCATCTTCCGTGCCGAACACATCGGCAAAAAGCTTATTAAGAGTATCGCGCCCCACATCGTCATAGCCGTATCCCGACGTCGGCGCAAAGTGTCTTAGTGCGATTCTGTTTTTTATAAATGCATCCAAAACTTTTTTTTGGTTTTCCAGCGCAATACCGTCAACTCGTTTAAAGCTGTCTGATAAACTGTATAAAGCATTTTCAATTAGCTTATGCATAATCACTTCTCCAAAAAATTTTCCACTACGGCAACAATACTACCGTAATCCCGCGCATCGATAAAAACTTTGTTCAACTTCATATTATTAAAATACGTCATTTGTCGCTTTGCGTAGTTGCGCGTTTTTTGCGCGGTAATCTGCTCCATCTGCTCTCGCAGCGCATCTATATCTGCGGCGATCTGCTTGTAGCCCAACGCCTGCATGGAAGTGCAATTTTTATACTGCAAAAGCGATTTTACTTCTTGTAATAGACCGTCGTCAAACATGCGGTGAACGCGCTTGTTGATTCTGTCGTACAAAATATCGCGCGGCAGTGTGAGAACTATTGTTAAATCATCATAAGGTGTTTCTTGCCGAGATACCGTCTCTGTTTTGGTTTGCCCGCGCAGACAGAATATTTCCAGCGCGCGTATTACACGCTTACAATCGTTACAGGAGATCTTTGCGGCAGACTGCTCGTCTATGCCGCTAAGCATGACGTGTAAAACCTTCGAACCGAAAAAATGTGCAACCAGCTTTAGCAAACGTCTGATATTATCGTCCTTTGGCGCATCGGCAAAATTACAGCCGGATAGCAAAGAATAAACATAAAGACCGGTCCCCCCGACGATTATAGGCAGTTTGCCGTTGCTATATGTGCGCTCAATTTCTTTTTTTGCGATTTTAACGTATTCACCGACCGAAAAATCGCAGTCTCCGTCTGCAATGTCTATCATTTTGTGCACTACGCCATCGCACTCGGCAGCAGAAAGCTTTCCTGTGCCGATATTAAAACCACGGTAAATCTGCATTGAATCGGCGCCGATAATCTCGCCGTCAAATCGTTTGGCAAGTTTAATCGCGGTATCTGATTTGCCAACTGCGGTACACCCTACAATAGCAAGCGCTTTTATACGATGCGCTTGAACCACTTTTCTATCTCCTTTTTGGAAAAACTTACAGCAATCGGTCTGCCGTGCGGACAAAATAACGAAATACCCTGCTCCGTCATTTCGGAAAGAAGCGCATCTATCTCCGATTTACTTAAATCATCTATCTCGCCTTTTACGGCCGCCTTACAAGCTGCCTGCATAAGTCGTTCTTTAAGCACCATAGGGCTTTTTTCCCGCGAATTTACAAGTGTAAGCATGTCCGAAACAAACAGCTGCAAATCTATCCCTACACACTCGTACGGCAAATAAGACAGCGTAAAAGTATATTCACCAAACGGAGATATACCAAATCCGCAGTCTTCCAATAATTCCGTATTTTCAATCAAAAGTTCGGCGTCAGACGGCGAAACATCAAAAACAAACGGGATCATAAGCGGCTGAGACTGCAATCGCTTTTGCTCGTATTTTTGTAAAAGTCTGTCGTACAAAAGCTTTTCGTGTGCGGCATGCTGATCTATAAAATAGCATTGATCGCCGCGCTCCAGAATTAAATACGTGTTAAATAGCTTGCCTACGTATGTGCAGTCAACTGCTTCAAAAAGCGGCTTTTGTGAAAAGTCGGCTACAGACGAAAAAACGTCCTTATAGCTACTATGTTGCGTCTGTTGCAAAGCGTCGTCCGTTTGGCTTGTTGTATTTCCATTATCGGTTTTGATATCTTCCGTTATCGCACCTTGCATATTATGCCGCACAGGAACTGACTCAAAAAATGACTTAAACAGAGAATGCGACGATTGTCCGTATTCCTCGTTTTTATCGGGCGCAAAATCTTGATCAATCAAATCGATTGTTTTGGGATCTGTAAGTCTGGGCATAACAGCGTTTTTTATAGCGCGCGCAACAACTGATTTGACCTTTACGGTATCGGCAAACTTTACTTGCATTTTGCTGGGATGTACGTTTACGTCGACCATATCGTACGGCATTGTTATATGCAACACAAAAAGCGGATACTGACGCTTCATTAAATATGAGGAATACACGGAATACACAGCATACTGAATATCCGTACTCTCCACGTATCTGCCGTTTATTATTATATTTTGATAATTACGTGACGGTTTGGTAAAAGTCGGTAAGCATGTAAATCCTGTCACTGTAATGGGCGTATCGGAAATATTGACTTCCACCGTATTTTTTAACACGCTGTCGCCGTAAACGGAAAATACCGCACTCTTAAGCCCCTCGCCCGCGGAAGAAAAATGTTTGGTTTCGCTATCAAACTTAAAGACTATTTCGGGATTTGCTAAAACCAAGTGTTCTATTAACGTAAAAATTTTTGTTTCTTCGCGCGACGGTTTGCTTAAGAATTTCTTTCTTGCGGGAATGTGTGCAAACAAATTTTCCACAGTTACGGTGGTACCAAGGCTAGTACCGCACTCTTCATGCGATAACAATTTTCCGCCTTTATATATGATTTTTCCGCCTATCTCGCTCTCCGCCGTTCTGGAAATCATTGTTACATCTGCCACAGCGCCGATACTTGGCAATGCTTCGCCGCGGAAGCCAAGCGTACTGATAGTGTCCAAATCATCCAAACAGCTTATTTTGCTGGTGGCATGCGGCATAAACGCAGTAGGCATATCGTCAAAGTCAATGCCGCAGCCGTTGTCCGTGACGGAAATTTTGTCAATCCCACCGCCGAGAATTGATACAAAAATTTCGGTCGCACCGGCGTCTATAGCGTTTTCGGCAAGCTCTTTAACGATGGAAGCCGGACTTTCAACAACTTCGCCGGCGGCTATTCTGTTAAAGATTTCACTGGGCAGTCTGTTGATTTTCATTTATCCAATTTTTCCTTTAGGTCGCAAAGAATATCAAGCGCGTTACGCGGTGTAATATTATTTACATCAATGTCTTTAAGTATGCGTATAATCTCGTCATATTGCATAGCATTGTCAAACAACGAAAGCTGACGGGTATCGTTTGCCTTGTGCGCAATATCCGCGTTTATCAGTTGTGAAAGCAGTTGCTTTGCCCTATCCAAAACCGTTTGCGGCAGTCCGGCAAGCGCGGAAACTTCTATACCAAAGCTCTTGTTGGCACTACCGCGCATAATTTTGCGCACAAACTTGATGGTTCCGTCAGTTTCCTTTGCGGTAAACTTGTAATTTTTTAGACCTACAATGGCGCCTTCCAGCTCTGTAAGCTCGTGGAAATGTGTGGAAAACAACACTTTTGCGTTATACTGTTTTGCGACGTATTCTATAACCGCCCATGCTATGCTGAGTCCGTCGTATGTGGACGTACCCCTGCCGATTTCGTCAAACAAGACAAGACTGTTGTCGGTGGCGTTTTCCAGTATCAATGCCACTTCGGACATTTCCACCATAAACGTGCTTCTGCCCGTGGAAAGATCGTCGCTTGCTCCCACTCTTGTAAACACCTTATCGACAAGTCCTATTTTTGCGGACTTAGCGGGAACAAACGAGCCCATATGTGCAAGCACGATAATAAGCGCAACCTGACGCATATATAAACTTTTGCCCGCCATATTAGGACCGGTAATAAGCATGATCTTTGCGTCATTGCAATTCATTGCAGTATTGTTGGGGACAAACAGTTCATCGGACGGCAATGTTTCCGCAACGGGATGCCTACCTTCGGCAATGATAATCTCGCCGTCCGTGGAAATTTCGGGACGGCAATATCCGTTGCGCTTTGCAACGGTGGCAAGCGACACAAGACAATCCAGATCGGCAATCGCCTTACCATTAGAATTTATGGCATTACAATGTGCTCTTATTGTGGAAAGAATTTGCAAATACAATTCTTTTTCGCGTTTTTCCGCCAATTCGGCGGCGTTGAGCACTTTATATTCCAATTCCTTAAGCTCGTCTGTAATATATCTTTCCGCATTGGCTACAGTTTGCCTGCGCTGATAGTTTTGCGGCACCATGGCGTCATACTGGCGCGGCACTTCTATAAAATACCCGAAAAGCCTGTTATACGATATTTTGAGATTTTTAATTTGAGTTTTTTCCCGCTCTTTTGCTTCCATTTGCGCAATGTAGTTGCGCGAACTGCTAACAAGCGAACGGTACTCGTCAAGGACGGAATCATATCCTACTTTGATTATACTTTCCGAATTTTTCTCTACATTATCGGGCACGACAACGGCGCTGTCAATAAGTTCCGTCAAATCGGACAAAACGTTCAATCTGCCGTTAATATCGCAAAGCAACTCTGCGCGCACAGTATTAAGCGCCGACTTGATTTCCGGAATCGCATGGAAAGATACATTAAGCGCAATTACATCCTTAGGCTTGATTTCGCCTAAAGCGAGATTAGCGGAAATACGCACAACATCTTTAATCTGCGAAAGCGCAGTGCGCAGCCGCTCTCTTAATATCGTATCGCCGTACAGTTCATCAACCGCATTTAGTCGTCTTTCTATATCCGCCTTATCGCACAACGGACGCAAAATCCAATTTTGCAGCTGCCTATCACCCATTGGCGTACAAGTTTTATTTATTACATCGCGGAGCGTTGTGCCACGCTTTCGGCTTTGCGATTCGGTAAGCTCAAGCGTTTTTGCCGTGTTGGCGTCAATATCCATATACGCCGCGGCGTTATAGTTTTCCGACCTGCCTATATTTACATCGTTTCGGAACTGATTGTGTCTTACGTACGCAATCAATGCACCCTCTGCGCAAACACATGCCGGAGTTTTGCATAAGGTTTTTAATTCCTTTTCGTCCAACACTTCGGAAAGTGTGCGCCTTGCCGTTTCAAAACAGAACATAGCGTCGTCGTACTGCGAGAGTGTGCATACCGACCCATATTTTACGGCGGAAAGTTCCAAGCTCTCCTCCATCATTTTGGAGTTGGCGATGATTTCCGCCGGATTTATGCGTAATAATAAGTCGTTAAGCTTTACTTTTACGGGGCACGGAATAAAATGATTGTACGTTTCGGCGGTGGTAATATCCGTCCACACCGCACCCACGCCAGTTTCGTCCAAATACAACGACATTAAAAAGTTGTTTTTGTCATCGCTCAAGCTTTCCGTATCGGTGATTGTACCGCCTGTTATTATGCGAGTAACATTCCTATCCACAATCTTGTTTCCGGCAAGCGGCTCATTGCTGTCTTGCTCGCAAATAGCAACCTTATATCCCTTTTTTAGCAACTTTGATATGTAAGTCTGCACAGCATGATACGGCACGCCGCACATAGGCGCCCGCTCCGCCATTCCGCAAGCCCTTCCTGTTAGAGTAAGGTCCAGTTCTTTAGATGCGGTAACGGCGTCTTCAAAAAACATTTCGTAAAAATCACCCAATCTAAACATTAAGATAGTGTCGGGATAATCATTTTTTATCTGCTTGTATTGCTTCATCATCGGTGACAAACCCATTACACCACCTCACCCGTTAAATTGGCATTTTTACCGGACACTATTTTAACGCGCACAAAATCGCCTATTTTTGCACTTTCGCTGTTGAATGAAATTGCCGCATCAGTTTCCGATTTTCCGTAACACTTATCTCCGTCTTTATCTGAAACCAACACTTCCGCAATGCGCCCCACCGTATTTTGGGCAAGTTGCTTGGATATTTCAAACTGAAACTTAATTAGCCTGTCAATGCGCTTTTGCTTGGTTTCGTAATCAAGTTGCGGCATAGCATCGGCAGGCGTGCCGCTGCGTTGCGAGTATATAAACATGAACAGATTATTATACTTAACGCGTTCCACAAGATCCAGAGTCTGCAAAAAGTCCTCTTCCGTTTCGGTGGGAAATCCTACCATAACATCCGAACTAAGTCCGATATCCGGTATAAGAGCGCGAAAAGCGGATATCTTTTCCATATACTCTTCGCGCGTATAGTGCCTGTTCATCGCCTGCAGAATGCGATTGCTACCCGCCTGAACGGGCAAGTGCAGACTATGACTCAACACCTTGGATTCACTCATTATTTGCGCTATTTCGGGAGAAATATCCTTAGGGTGCGACGTCATAAATTTGAGCCGATACTTTGTATCGCTTTCCAACAATTTAAGCAAATCGGGAAAAGTCTTGTCAGCATATCTATACGAATTTACATTTTGTCCCAACAAAGTGATTTGCTTATATCCCTGACTTACCAGATTATCTACGTCGGCGACAATATCGTCAATCGGCCTGCAGCGCTCCCTGCCGCGTACATACGGCACAATGCAGTATGTACAAAAATTATTGCAGCCGTACATAATATTGACCCATGCATTTATGCCGGACGAACGTACGGGCAAAGCGCTTTCCGAGCAGTCCCCGTCTTTTTCCGATGACCAAACTTCTACAATGCGTGTACCGGTCTGTATAAACTTATCGATATAATCGCCGATACGCGGTTGGTTGAATGTGCCGATAGCGATATTTACAAACGGACAGCGCTTAACAAGCCGCTCGGCGGCGGAAGGCTGTTGAGTCATACAGCCGCAAACGGCAATAACCGCACCATGCTTTTTTTTGCTTTTTATCCTGCCTAAGTGCCCATATACCTTTGTTTCGGCGGTTTCGCGCACGCAACAGGTGTTAAGCACAATAACGTCCGCTTCTTCAACATTTTGACAAGGCGTAAATCCGCGCGACTGCAATATTCCCGCAATCTTTTCCGATTCGTGGACGTTCATTTGGCATCCGTATGTGTAAATAAAATAATTATTCATCGACATAATTATACACCAAATAGGACAAAATGTACAGCAATTTATACAGACTTGTCAAATACGTTTGAAAAACACTCGTGTTTGGCTTTCAGTCTATCTCCGTATTCGGTTATATACAGTCCGACGTCACGCACATTGGCATGACGGATAATTTTATTATTATCGACCAGTTTGGAAATTGCACCCGCTCCGCATGCGACAACGCTGACCGTTTCTTCCATTGTTGTAATGTTGTTTATGCATTCCTTATTCGGCAAGGAAAGTCCTATGTTTTCCAGATTACCGGACTGACGTTTTTGTCTGTAAAGGTAATACGGGTTGTATTTATCCATGTGTGATAGTACATAGTCCAGCATTGATGAAGTACCTTCATTTTCGCCGCTTGTGTATCTGATAGCGCTTCCGTTCTTTTTTGAAAGAGAATGTACGGTAATATTATGCGGAACAAGTGCCTTAATTCCGTTAAAGCTGTGTACAAAATCGTCAAGGCTCTCGTCTTCCAGACCGGCAATCAAATCGCAATTTATATCAAATCCCATACTGTTTGCACAGTCGTAAGCGTCAAAAAACTGCTTTACGCTGTGTGACCTTCCAATCTTTTTAAGCGTATATTCGTTTAAAGTTTGCGGATTTACGCATATTCTGTTAACGCCGTGCTCCTTCATTATAATGCACTTTTCTTTTGTGACCGTATCCGGCCTGCCCGCTTCGCACGTATATTCCACACCGCTTACATTTATGGAAGAAAGTAAATCAACCAGTTGGTTATCTCCAAGTGCCGTCGGTGTTCCCCCGCCGATATATACGGACAAAAGCTTCTTGCCGCGAGAAGCAAGAAAATCGATTGACTGTTTGATCTCGTCGCACAAAAGCTTTACGTACATTTTTGACTGTTCTTTGCATTTATCAATCGGCATGGAAACAAACGAACAATACGAACAACGCGTGGTGCAATACGGTACATGAACATAAAGATTAAAGTAATCGTCCGAATAAAACACCTTATCACGCTGTGCGGAAACGATTTTATCCAATATTTCAGCACGCGAATAACTTACTCGGTATACTTTTTGCATGAGCAAAACCGCATCTTGCGCGCCGTATCCTGCACGTAAACACTCGTAAAACAGTTTTGTAGGTCTCACACCGGTTAGTGCACCCCACGGCATAGACCTGCCTGTATAAGCGCATAACGCGTCATAAACGGCAATTTTAGACAAACGCTGCACCCTGTGAGCGAGCGGAATAACATTATAAAAATTGTCACTATATGTATACGACGTGAGTACACCGTCTATATCCACGCAAAAATTACGCTCGTCAAGCACAGTCAAAAAAACATTGGGACAATCGTCAATATAAAAAAGTTTGGCGACGTCGAACAATTCGGTATTGGTTTTAATATCAACTGACATAAGGATTATTTTTGCGCTCGAAGCACAGCGTAGTGCTTTTGCCGTGCCCTGGGTAAATATTGTAATCGCCTTGCAATGCGAAAAGCTTTTTTATAGACTTCATTAGGTCGGAATGCGAACAGAACGGAAAATCGGTACGCCCTACACTCATGTAAAACAGCGTGTCACCTGTAAATATATGCTTGCCGTCCATGACGTAACATACTCCACCTGGGGTGTGCCCCGGCGTTTCGATAACTGTAAAGTTATGATTACATATGGTAAACGAATCGCCGTCTTTTACTTTTATATCGGCTTCAAATCTTTCCACACTCTCGCCGAAAAAACCCAAATCCACATAAAAATCAGACTTTATGAGCATTTCGTAATCGACTTGAGAGATATATACCTTAGTTCCGCACTCGGAAAATTTTGCTACAGCGCCGATATGATCGAAGTGCGCATGGGTAACCAGCACATATTCCGCTTTAGCTTTAAGTTCCGAAAGTCTAGACAAAATGCGTTCGTAGTCCGCACCGGGGTCAACAACAACGGCGGATTGACCTTCCACAATCAGATATGTATCGGTGCAAAATTCGCCCGTTTCAATGCATTCGATAATCACTTCTAGCTATTTTACCGTTCTGTAAACCTTATCAACATTGCGCAACGATTTGATTCTGTTAATAACCATATCAAGCTGTTCGGGTGAAGTAATTCGCACGCTTAAGGAAATTACACCTTTATTATCTTTATCGGCACGCGCAGACAAAGCCTCTATAAACACCTTCATATCGGACACGGCTTTTGTTATTCTGGCGAGCACGCCGCCCGAATCCTGACATTCCACCGTGAGCGAAGCGACAAACGGTGCAAATCGGTTGCCGCTCCAGTGCGCTTCTATCAAGCGAAAATCTTCCGCATTTTTAATATTGGGACAGCTGTCGCGGTGAATGGTAACCCCGCGTCCGCGCGAAATGTACCCGACAATGCGGTCGCCCGGTACAGGCGAACAGCATTTTGCCATGCGCACTAACATATCGCTGTGTCCGTTTACGACTATGCCATGCCCATCTACCTTGGCGGTAAATGAAGATCCTGTTATGTTTTCCGGCGGTGTAGGATGTTCGCGCTTATAAAAATCAATCAACTTTAAAAGAATTTGATTGGACGTATAAGCACCGTACCCGACCGATGCGTACATATCGTTAAGCGAGGAAAACGAATATCTGAGCATAATAGTGTCTAACCACTTGGGAACCAACAAATCGTTTAACGAATATCCGCGATTTTTTGCCTCTCGCTCCAATATCTCTTTGCCGCGTTTTATATTTTCATCTTTCATCGCATGCTTAAAGAAAGCGCGAATTTTGCTTTTAGCGGTGGATGTTTTTATAAACCTAAGCCAGTCACGGCTTGGTCCTTTAGAGTTTTGGGAAGTGATTATATCCACATAATCGCCGGTCTGCAACTTTGTTTCAAGCGGAACGATCTTGTTGTTTACTTTGGCACCCACACATTTATTGCCCACTTCCGAATGAACTGTATACGCAAAGTCCACGGGCGTAGAGCCCTCGGGCAAAGAAATAACATCCCCGCGCGGAGTAAACACAAATACTTGACCGCTGTACAAATCCAGCTTGAGCGATTCGTAAAACTCTTCCGGATCGGCGGTTTGTGCTTTTTCCGTTTCCATAACACCGCGCAACCATTCCAGCTTGTCGTCCAAATCGGAATCCACTACGCGGTTTTCCTTGTATTTCCAATGCGCGGCAATGCCGTACTCGGCAATTTTGTGCATTTCAAAGGTGCGAATTTGAATTTCCAGCGGAACACCGTAATTTGTCATGACGGTGGTGTGCAATGATTGATAATTATTGGGCTTTGGTACAGCAATGTAGTCCTTAAATCTACCCGGGATAGGTTTCCACATGGTATGAATAACGCCCAATACTTCGTAACAATCGCGCACGCTCTCCAAAATAACACGAACAGCGGTAAGGTCGTAAATCTGGTCAAACGTCTTATTCTGCCCCACCATCTTTTTATAAATGCTGTAAAAGTGCTTTGGTCTGCCGCTAACCTGCCCGTTTAATTTAAGCTCGTCAAGCTTTTTTCGGAGCATGTCGCAAATATGGGCAACAAGCTCCTGCCGCTCAGCTCGTTTAAGCGACACGGCCTTAACCAATTCTTCATAAGCCTCCGGATGCAAAGTTTTAAGGCACAAGTCATCCAATTCGCACTTAATAAACGACAAACCCAATCGAGACGCCAAAGGTGCATAAATATCCAATGTTTCCGTTGCAATGGCAATTTGCCTTTCCTTGGATAATACATCGATGGTGCGCATATTGTGTAGACGATCCGCAAGCTTAATAAGTATAACGCGTATATCTTTTGCCATGGCAAAAAACATGCGGCGAAAATTTTCGGCTTGTTCTTCTTCCTTGGACTTGAACACCATTTTTTCCAGCTTGGTGACAGCGGCAACAAGCTCGCAAATCTCTGCGCCGAATAGTGCTGTGATTTCGTCCGATGTGGCAGTGGTATCCTCAATACAGTCGTGGAGCAATGCTGCAGCAACCGTTGAACTATCCATACCTATATCAAGCAAAATATTGGCAACCGCAATCGGATGAACGATATACGGCTCGCCGGATACCCGCCGCTGCCCGCCGTGCATGCGAATCGCATATGATAAAGCACTGTCAAGCAATTCTATTTGCTTGTCAGTGTACATCAACACGTATCTTGATTTTAAATGCGTGCTTTCTCGATCTATAATCTTTTGAGCTTCTATTTGGGTAATATCATCGCTCATGATTGCCACGCCTCGATTGTTTTGTAAATTTCCGAATTTTCCAGAGCGCTGTTTCCGTTATACACCGTTATGCCGTTTTCGGGATGGAAAGACAGCAGCTTTAATTGCGTAAAAACAGATAAGCACGCAATAAATTGCGGCAGTTCAATACTTTTTACACGAGCATGCAATGCCTTAAAATACGCGTATACATTTGGAGCTTTAATTGTAGCGTTGTTTTTTATAACGTTATAATATTCCCCAAATATTTTTCGGTCGGACTTGACGCAACCGAATATTTCACGACGGTTATCGTACTCAGGAATATACACATCGGCATCTGTTCTGCCGTTGATATATCCTATTACATTCATTGACGGCGGATAGTCTAGAAAAATAATGCGCTTGTAATTTTCCAGCATAAATGATTTGGATAGGTCGGGGGCAACCATCAGCCGAGTATATACGTTTACAGCCGTTTCGGTTAGCATTTCGTGCATTACAATATTCGCGTTTTCAAGATCTGCGCAATCGTCGTATGCTCGCTTGCTTCCGGCAATAATGAGTATTCCGAATTTGTCATCGATAAGCGAATTAAGCTGTTCCGGCAAATATTTTTTGTATTTTACATTATCGCGCTTGGCATAGTTTAGCATGCGCAAATATCCGGCGCGCGCAATAGTGTCGTTTACGGCAAGTCTGTTCAGTGCACAGCCGCGCAAATACAGACGCGGAGCAAAATCTCCGTCGATAAGCTCATAAACCATCTCACGATCGGTTTTACCGTTATAATATGTGTTAAGCTTATAAGAGTTGTATGCAAAAAACTGCAGTCCGCCGCTTGATTTGAGAATTGTATGGTTGATGTTATTCTTAAGCGGTGTTGCGGTAAGCGAGGTAGTTTTTGTCATAAACAGCGGTTTTGGATTTCCGTTGTTTCCGGTAGGCTCCAAAAGCTCGAGAGACGAGGCAAAATCCGCATTTACGTCGCTTTCGCTTAGTTCCATATCGTATTTTAAAGACGGGATAAACGTATCTATATCAACATTACCAAGCTCGGCATATATGCGAGACCTAAATTCGTCCACATGCTCCGGTACAATGGTAAATCCCGCGGCCTGATTGTGTCCGCCGAACTCTTTTAGTAAATCCGCCTGATTGCTGAGCAGCTCATAAATGTTAATGCCTTCCACACTGCGACATGTGCCCTTGTATTCATCGCCGCTTTTAACCAAAATAAATACAGGCCGTTTAAAATCCCCGACAAGCCTTGCGGCAAGTATGCCGGTAATTCCCTTTTCCCACTTGTCGCTGGAAATGATGATAGCACGATTGGTAATTAAGTCTTCGTTGCGCAATAGCTCTATCGCCTGCGCATACAAATCGTCGCACAGCGTTTTACGGTCGTTGTTGGCGTCTATTATCTGCTGCAGTCTGTCCGCCACGATGACGGGATCGGACGATGTAAACAGCTCAAACGCACGATAAGCACTGCCCATTCTGCCCGCGGCGTTTATACGCGGCGCAATGCGGAAAGCAATGTCCGACGATGTGACCGTTTTTAGCTTTAGCGAATCCACAAGCGCGGCAACACCGAAATTTTTGCTGTTTGACATGCTTATAAGTCCCAACTGAACAATCAATCTGTTTTCATCGGTTAGGCTTACAAGATCGGCCACGGTAGCAATAGCCGCAAGGTCGTAGTACTCGCTTGCCGCCTGAATTCCCCCCATTGCCTGAACTATCTTTAGCGCCACACCGGCGCCGCACAAATCTTTAAACGGATATTTATCTTCCGGTTGATGCGGGTTAACCACAACGCAATCGGGCAAAGTTTTGCCCACCTCGTGGTGATCGGTAACAATTATGTCAACGCCCAATTCTTTTGCAAGCTCCACTTCCTCCACAGCGGAAATGCCGCAGTCGCAAGTAAGAATCAAATCGGGCATTGTGTTTTCTATAATTCGCTCTATGCTTTCAATATTTAAACCGTAGCCCTCGCCCAGTCTGTTTGGAATATGCGTGTATACTTCCACACCCTGTGCGGATAAATACAACGACAAAATAGACGATGCGCAAATCCCGTCGGCATCATAGTCACCGTAAACAACTACACGCTCGTTTCCTTCAATGGCAGTACGCAACCGTTGACAACACTCGGTCATACCAAGCATGCTTTCGGGCGGATAAAAATTATCTACACTGGGATGCAAAAAAACTTGTATAGCGTCTGCACTGTCATAACCGCGCAAAAACAGCAACTCAACCAGCTTTTTATTTAGCCCGAGTTTTTCACTAATGCGTTCTACCTCTTCTCTGTCGGGTGTAACGTTGTTGATTTGCTGCGTAGTTAGATTCATTGCTCACACATAATATTAAATTTATATGGCAAAAAGCCTTCACTGCGGAAGGCTTTTTTTCATCACTTATGCGCCGATTTCAGACGGCTTGGATGTCTTTTGTTTTTGCTTACGCTTTTTATCTACAGGCGGAAGATTAAAGTTAGCTCTATTCTTTCTGCCGACGCGTTGGAAAAGTGCCCACAGCGACGGCGCGATGCAAATGGAGGAATACGTACCGGACAAAAGACCGATGATAATCGGGAAAGCAAATATCCTGATGTCGCTTACACCGATAATGGCAACCATAGCAATCATAATCAACGTTGTAATAGTGGTGTTGATAGATCGAAGTAAAGTATCCTTTACCGATTTGTTGGCGATTGCCTCCGGTGTCATGCTCTTTGCATTTAGCGACCGCATATTTTCGCGCACGCGGTCGAATATAATAATTGAGTTGTTGATTGAATAACCGAGTATCGTTATGAGTGCGGCAATAAACGTGCTGTTTATTTCGATATGACAAATCGCCATAAACGCAAACATAATAAGAATATCGTGGAACAAAGCAATGATACATGCAAGACCGCTGGATATCTGGAACCTTAATCCGATATAAGAAAGCATGAACATTAAAGCAAGCGCCACGGCGATTATTGCGGTAAACAGCAACTCCGTGGATACGGTTGCGCCTACCATGTCGCCGCCCGTAACCGAACCTGAGAACTTATCCGGCAAATTCATTGCGGAAACAATAGCGCTCCTGAGCGCCGCAGAGTTTTTAAAATCGGTCGAGCTTTCTATTATAATCTGCTTTCTGTTTTCGGGATTGATTGTGAAAGCGCTTTCGGCTACGGTGATTTCGGTTTTACCTTTTTTATTGATTTCGGGCAAAGACTTGATAAAAGCATCGCGTATAGACGCAAAAGGGCTGTTTTCGCCGTCATTGTTGATAACTTCATCATAAGTGGCGGTTATAGTTCTGCCGTTTATCTTGATATTGGGAACCTTATTGAGCACCTTCTCTTCCAATGCAGAAACTATTGCAGGATTGACATACTTGCTCATTTCATTTTCGCTTACACCGCGAACCTGAGAGTATTTTACGTGTATAGACGCTTTTTCGGACCCAGTGCCCTGCATTTGCATTGCACCCGAAATTTCCACTTTGTACGTTTTGCCGTTTTCTGCAGTAACCGCCGCAAAAACTTCTTCAATCTGATCGAAATAAGCTTGCTTATTGCTATTAGAAAGCTTGTTACCAAGCGTAACGTCTACGGAATAGCCACCGGTAAAGTCGGTACCCAAATTGAACGCCGAGCCGACTGTGAACCTAAACACAATCATCATGATTGCGGCAATAACCAAAATTACAAGAGGAATAATAAAAATCAACTTGCGTTTTTCGGCTATGTGGAAATCATTTTCCATTAGATTGTCGAATTTTTCTCTAAGTTTCATTATGCCGTCTCGCCTCCTTTGTTTTTACGCGAACGGCGCTCAGCCTTAGCACGCTCTTTTTCTTGTTGCTTGTCCTCTTTTTCCTGCTTTTCGCGCTCCATATCAGCCATAACGTTGGCGTCTGTCATGCCCGCGTCAAGACCTTCAAACTGCTTGCCGCGTTTAAGGTTGTACAGTTTGGCGTTGTAGGAATTGAGGTTGATAAAGTATTTTAGAATTCCGCGTGAAACCACGAGGGCGGTAAACAGCGAAATAAGCACACCAACAAGCAACGTAAGCGCAAAGCCGCTGACCGAACCGGTACCCAATAGCATCAAAAGGATACATGCGATAACCGTGGTGACGTTACTGTCAAGAATTGCAAACAAAGCCTTTTTAAAACCGGCATGGTACGCTGCCATAATCGATTTGCCGCCGCGGTATTCTTCCTTGATACGCTCAAAGATAATTACGTTGGCGTCGACCGCCATACCTATACTCAACAGGATACCGGCAATACCGGGGAGCGTGAGCTGCACCCAAGGCAAAACCGCCAAGAAGAACAGATAGATAATAACGTAAATAATAAGCGCAAGTGAAGCGGCAAGTCCTAACATGCGGTATATGACGCACAAGAAAGCTATAACAAGCACAAAGCCGACAATACCCGCAATCAAACCGTACTTCATTGCGTTTTCGCCGAGCGTCGGAGAGATGGTTTGCGATTCCTTTAGCTCAAGCTTAACGTCGAACGTACCGCTCATAATCTGTCCGGCAAGTTCCTTTGCGGATTCTGCGGTAAAGTTGCCGGAAATGATGGCCTTTCCGTTAGGGATAGTTTCGTTGATTGTCGCGGTCTGTATAGGAGTAGTAGAGTCGCCTAAATAAATACTGATTGTTTTACCCTGATTATTGGCGGTAACTTCCGCAAACTTGCGCCTACCCTCTGCGTCGAATTCCAAGCTTACGACATAACCGTTCTTTTCGTTATAGCCGGAATCCGCATTGACGATATTTTCGCCGGTGATAATGACTTCGCTACCACCGTTATCAAGGTTAAGTTCAAAACGCACCGTGGTAGGTTCGCCGATAACTTTTAGTATTCCGCTGGGGTCGTCCACGTCAGGAACTTCCACACGGATACGGTCCGTGCCCTCGCGGACAATAGTTGCCTCGGTATAGCCTTTGCTTGACAAAAGACTTTGCAAAGACGCCCTTGTGCCCTCCATTTTTTCATCGAAGTTGCTTGTGTCGGTATTGGTAGCCTGATAAAC
Source organism: Clostridiales bacterium (assembly GCA_022508405.1). GTDB lineage: Bacteria > Bacillota > Clostridia > Christensenellales > Pumilibacteraceae > Anaerocaecibacter. The sequence goes on along the minus strand of JAFLVI010000013.1, from coordinate 10,509 downwards.
GGCATAAACACCGCCCTGCAAATCGAGACCCAAACTAATCGATTCTTTTGACAAAAACGGATGGTAAAGCGTAAGCCCAAATCGCATCGGGACAAACGCAAAAATCATGCCTATCACCATTGCTATGCCGATAAGCACCAGTTTTACGATTGTAGATTTTTTCTTGATGGCTTTATGCGCGGGTGCGGCAATCGGGACTTTGCGGTCCGAAGCCTGCACGCGGTCTATTTCCGTCAAGGAGTTTTTTTCGTCCATAAAGATTTTCTCCGCGGGATCGTGTTATCGCCGAATATGTTTATCCATTCTATCGATATATTCCCTTCTATTATATAAAATAGCTTGACACAAGTCAAATATTTAAAAACACTTATTGCAAAATAATTCATTTTTTTTGCGTTGCAATCGTTACTTAGAGCTTTCTTCTATCGCTTTTATCGCCAAACTGCATTCTATGCGTTTTTTCATCAGTTCACAGGCCGGCTTGTACGGTAGGTTGATATCGCCGTTGTACTTGTGCGAATTGGCCATACACCCACCCGAACAATAGTACTTTGCCCAGCATCGGGAACATTCGGGCTTGCTGAGCACCGAGCAAGAATAAAATCTTTTTCTCGTCTCTTCGTCCAACTTTCTGTCAAACACATTGCCGAGCGCCATGCCGTGAATGCCGTCAAATTGATGACAAGGATACACACTGCCGTCCGGCGAAACCGCCACATACTCCCCGCCCGCTCCGCAGCCCTTAAGCCGCTTTACTGCGCACGGAGCGTTATCTAGGTCTATCATAAAGTGGAAAAAGTTAAACCATTTATCCGTCTTTCTCCGCTCTATATACTCGGCGGCAAGCTTTTCGTATTCGGCGAGTACTGCTGGCATATCCGATTCGCGTATGGCAAGCGGATGACTGTCGTTAAGCACCACCGGCTCTATGGAAAGCTGATCAAATCCTAAGTCGTTTAAGAACAGCACGTCCGAACAAAAATCGGTATTGTAGTGTGTGAATGTTCCACGTACGTAATATTGCCCTTTTCGCTTTTCTTTAAACCGTAAAGCGTTTTTTATTACATTATCGAAGCTTCCGGCGCCGCCGATCGTTTTTCGCACTCTGTCGTGCACTTGCTTTCTGCCGTCTATGCTGATAACAACATTGTACATCTGTTCGTTAAAAAAATCTATATCCTCGTCGGACAGCCTGTACGCATTTGTCGTTATGGTAAACCTAAAATTTTTGTTGAAAGGTTTTTCTTTTTCCCGAGCATAGTATACCGTTTGCTTTACCACGTCAAAGTCCAGCATGGGCTCGCCGCCGAAAAAATCCACTTCCAAATTGCGACGGCTTCCGCTCATTTCAACCAGCATGTCTATGGCGGCCTTTGCGGTATCAAAAGACATATTGCGCCGTATGTCGTTGTACGTGCCGCCGTCCGCAAAACAATATTTGCAAGCAAGATTGCAGTTGTGCGACACGTTTAGGCACATTGCCTTAATAGTTGGAGTGTACGGCGGCAATTCGGCATTGATTGGCGGAGCAAAAAGTATGCCTTGTGCTTTAAGTTCGGCTATTTCGGCTTGCGCGTCGGATATTTCACACGGCGAAAACGGCGACGTATCGTCGCCGTCCAAAAGTGCCTTTACTATAGGGTCGATTTCAAAAAACGATCCGCTTTCGGTATCGAGCGCAAAAACCCGCCCGAGCAGTCCGAATGTATGTACCATCAGTTGTTTTGGTTTTTGTTGGAGTTAAGCACCTTAACGGTTTTGCGCTCGCACGACTGATTGCCTACAGTGCAGCTGGTTTTGCACGCCGACTGGCAGCTTGTTTGGCACTCGCCGCACGCGGTGTCACAACCGTTGTCATTTGTGGACTTTCTGATAACCTTAATATGAGCCATTATATGCCTCCCATTTTCTTTTGTAATATTATACAATACTTTGCGGTCAAAATCAAGTGATTATATAACAATTACTCAAATTTATTACGCACGACGCACGCAAGCATTATTGCAGGTTAACCTCTGTTTCTGATATTAACTGCTATGACGCCGCTTATCATGCCGGATACCATTCCAAGCGCGCAGTCGTTAAGAAGCGGTAACCCAAAATCAAAGTTGTTTTGCAAAGCGGAAAACACAAGGAATGACAGCATTACAAAGGTAAATCCGCATATAACGCCGCGCAACCAGCCGTTGTGCGGCTTTTTGAGCGCTACGATACAACCGATAAAAATAGACGCGCTTTTGATAATCTGATTTATTACCGGAATAGTGCTGTCCGAAACATTAAAAAGTTTTACTGCCAAAGCTGAAAAAAGTATTGCAAGCAACGCTACAATAAGCGCAACTATATTGGCATTTACAATTTCAAATACATAACCGCGATCGCTTTTGGTTGCATTCTTTTTTGAGCGCATAAAAAAACCTCCGTACACTTTACAGTATGCAGAGGTTTTGCGCAATATACTTTTAGTCGATTATTTATTTGTCTTTTTATTGCCGTTCGATTTTTTTGCGGGATTCTTTTTAACAGGCTTTTCTTCGGCGGGCTTTTCGGGCTGTTGCTCGGCAACCGCTTCTTCCGCGGCTTGCTCGGCAGCAGTTTCTTCGGCGGGCTTTTCTTCCGCATTGGGCTCTGCCACTCTGTCCGCAAGAATATCGGGCACAACTCTTGCCGGCTCGACTGCGGGCGCTTGTTCTTCTGCAACAGCTTCTTCGGCGGGCTTTTCTTCCGCTTCGGGCTCATTATTCGCAGGTACAATCGTGCTGCTACGGCTCATAACCATATACAACGCCTGTACGTCCAAGACCATAGTTGTTTTGCTGCCTTCTACGCCCGTTTCGATAACCATTTCTTTATCGACCGGCGAGATCTGACGAATTTCCACAATGGTGCCGACTATGCCGCCGATTGTCTTAATAAGATCCCCCGGTTTAAGCGAGCGGTGAAGTTCATCGGTCTGCTTTGCGCGCTTTTTGTTTGTGAACATGGGCACAACAAGAAGTGCGACAATAAGCAATGCCAACAGCACTATAAAAATGATGGTGGTGGGATCTATGGCGTTCAATAAAGCAAACTTTACCATAATCTACATCTCCTACAATCACAATATTTTACCTTTGCATTATATCACAATGCAAAGAATAAATCAATCAAATATAAAGTATTATTGCGACTTTTTACTATTTTTTTGTCTTATTCTTGACGGTATCCAGTGTTTTGGCGTCAAAAATACCGATAAGTCTTTTGGACAATTCGCTGTTAGACAGACCGCCGTCTATAATTAGTTCCAACGGAGCGAGATCTATAAGGTAGTACATTAGTTCCGCACTTGTTTTGGCTGCGATATTTATTACCGAATTTTTGAGCGAGCCTGAAAGGCTATAACTGCCGTTCACTTCCCTTACGGTAAGCTTGTTGACTTTTGGATTGACAGCGCTAATTAAAAACCTCAGTAGCTCTATATACGTTTCGTCGTCGTAAAGATACGCGCCGTTGCTGCGCGTAAGATTGCAAATTTCTATCCAGCGTTCCTTTAGTTCGTACAACTTAAAATTGAATATGCCGTCAAGCGTCATATTGTCTTCCACATTTATTATTTTATCTAAGAGTTTATATTCGTTTTCCCTATCGAATGCGACCAGAGTGTGCAAGAGCAAATCGTAATTGGTTTTGGACAGTCCAAGCGAAAGATTGCTCTTGATAAAATCGTATTTGCCTACAACACCGAACGTTTCTATAAGTCCGGACTTGATTGCATCTAACATCTTTTCGCGCGATTGAGCTTCGCAACCGAAAGAACAATAAAGACGTCTACCCGAGGTACGCAAAGCGGACACGGCAAAACAGCTTTGCAACTTATTCTTAATAACATCGTCAACAGAATACAACCAATCCGCTCTATTATAGTCAACGCTGATAGTTATTTGATACATACCTCTCCTTTTGGTCCATAGATATTGTATGAATACAAGGGTCGTTTTACGCACGCAAAACAAATTTATTAAATCGACGACGGAAAAAAGTGTAATTTTTTTTGATAAATAGCATTAAAAAGGTTGATTTTTACTCGGATATTTGATATTATAATAAGGCTTTGGGAGCATAGCTCAGTTGGGAGAGCATCTGCCTTACAAGCAGAGGGTCATAGGTTCGAGTCCTATTGTTCCCACCACTTGCATATAATACAGTACGGCACCATAGCCAAGCGGTAAGGCAGGGGCCTGCAAAGCCCTAACCCCCGGTTCAAGTCCGGGTGGTGCCTCCAAAAAACGCACGGACTACGGTCTGTGCGTTTTCAGTAAAGCAATATACCCTGCCGCTGTGGTGGAATAGGCAGACGCAAGGGACTTAAAATCCCTCGGGTGAAAGCCCGTACCGGTTCAAGTCCGGTCAGCGGCACCAAAAATCGGTAAGCGTGCAAAAGCTTACCGATTTTTACTTATTAACTATTCACTTTTCACCCTTCATTCTAAAAAATGAACATATGAAAATTTTAGTCACAGGCGGAACGGTATTCGTAAGCAAATATATTGCACAATACTTTGCCGATAGCGGTCATGAAGTGTATGTGCTTAACCGTAATACAAAACCGCAGCTTAAAAATGTAACTCCGATTATATGCGACCGCGCGAATATCGACGGCAGACTTAAAGCAATGTATTTTAATGCGGCCATAGACGTAACCGCTTACACAGCCGACGATATTGATAATTTGCTCGATAATCTTTGCGGCTTTGACAATTATGTTATGATAAGTTCAAGTGCTGTATATCCCGAAACGCTAGATTTACCGTTTAAAGAAAATGACAGTGTCGGCAAAAACAAATTTTGGGGAGATTACGGCACAAATAAAATCGCCGCGGAAAACGCACTGTTAAAAAGAGTGAAAAAAGCCTATATCATAAGACCTCCATATCTGTACGGCGAATACAACAATATTTATCGCGAGGCCTTTGTGTTTGATTGCGCGGAAAAAGATGTGCCTTTTTATATGCCAAAAGACGGGAGTATGCCGTTACAGTTTTTTCACGTTGCCGATTTGTGCAAATTTATCGATATTTTGCTAGAAGTGCAACCTAAAGACAATATCTTTAATGTGGGTAACGCGCCTATTACAGTACGTGAGTGGATTGAACTTTGTTATTCCGCAGTTAGGAAAACACCTGCTTTTATAAACGTTTCACCCGAAATAGAACAAAGAAATTACTTCCCTTTTTTTGATTACGGTTACGTCCTTGACACAACACGGCAAAATAAAATTATGCCGATACGGTTGCCGATGAATATAGGGTTAAGTCGGGCATACGATTGGTACAAAAATAACAAAGACCAAGTCAGAACAAAAGGTTATCTTGAATTCATCAAAAATAAATTAAGGTAGAGCTTTTCGCTCTACCTTTTTATATTTTTTACACTTTTATATCCGGTTTAAACGGAACATACTTTTCGGCCTTTAACAGCGGATCGATGTATTCCGCAATAAAGTCGTCCACTTGCTGCGGCGCTCTGCCAACAAAGTTTATAGGCGCGAGTATGCTGTCTATTTTGTCCTTGACGGCGGCAAACTTAGCATCGCCTTTTATGCGCTCTATCAAATCGTTCTTTTCGCCGCGCTCCTTAACGGCCTTAGCGCTCTCCATAGAGTGTTGCCTTATTGCCTCGTGAAGTTCTTGCCTGTCCCCACCGGCTAACACACATTCCATAAGAATTTCTTCAGTGGCCATAAACGGAAGCTCGTCGTTAATTCTGCGCTCTATTACTTTGGGATACACAACCATATTATCGGTTACGTTGATGTAAATATTGAGCACGCCGTCAAGCGCAAGAAAAGCCTGCGGAATTGTAAGGCGCTTGTTTGCGCTGTCGTCCAAGGTGCGCTCAAACCACTGTGTGGAGCTTGTGACAGCCTCGTTAAACGGCATACTTTCCACAAACCGCGCAAGTGCACAAATACGCTCACTGCGCATGGGGTTGCGCTTGTACGCCATTGCGGACGAGCCGATTTGAGTTTTTTCAAACGGTTCTTCCACTTCCTTAAACGACTGCATTATGCGAATATCGTTTGCAAATTTATACGCGCTTTGAGCAATCTGAGAAAGCAAAGAAACAACGGAATAGTCGAATTTGCGCGTGTACGTTTGACCGCTCACAGCAAAGACGTTGCTAAATCCGAGCTTACCCACCACCTTCTTTTCCAGTTGCTTGACCTTATTATGATCTCCGCCAAACAACGACAAAAAGCTGGCTTGCGTGCCTGTAGTGCCCTTTACGCCGCGAAGTTTATAGTTTTGCATAAATGCAGTAAGGTCATTGTAGTCCAAATACAAATCGTACAGCCAAAGCGTGGCGCGTTTGCCAAGTGTGGTAAGCTGCGCGGGCTGGAGATGTGTATAGCCGAGCGTGGGCAACTCCTTGTACTTTATGGCAAAGCTGCGAAGCTTATCCATAACGGTAAGCATCTTGCTTTTTACGATATTAAGCGCGTCGTAAATTTGTATCAATTCGGCGTTGTCGGTTACAAAACAGCTTGTCGCACCCAAATGGATAATCGGTTTTGCCGACTTTGCCTGTTCGCCAAACGCATGCACGTGCGCCATAACGTCGTGACGCACGATTTTTTCTTCCTTTTCGGCATACTCGTAGTTGATTTCGTTGGCATATTTTTTCATTTCCGCTATTTGAGCGTCTGTTATATCCAGTCCGAGTTCCTTTTCACTTTCCGCAAGCGCAATCCACAGCTTGCGCCACAGTCTGAACTTGTAGTCATCGGAAAAAACTTCGGCTGTTTTTCTGTCCGCATAGCGAGTAATAAGCGGATTTTCGTAAATGTCTTTCATTATTTCTCCTTGCTGTAAAGAGTATTTGCGTTTTCAAAAAAAATTTTATTTACGGCTTCCCTGCCGTAGCCGCGACGAATAAGTATATCGCGTACATTAAGTAACTTATCGTAATCGTTTATATCGTCCGGAATATCGTCCGAGCCGTTAAAGTCGGTGCCGAACGCCAGACTGTCGCACCCGTATTTTTGAACAAAGTCGTCTATTACATCTGCAAACTGTTCTGCGGAATTTGCGCCGACAAACGCACGCACCGCACACAGCCCTATAACTGCTTTTCGCTCGACAAGCGCTTTAATCTGCATGTCGTTCAACGAACGCGGATGATTGTTAAATCCGGTATGCGAGCATAATATGTTTTTTGCACAGTCCAAAACGTCGAAAAAACTTTTTCTGTTTAGATGTGCAAGGTCAACACAGCACCCGCTGTTTTCTATTGCTTGTATCGCACTTTTCCCGAGCGAAGTAAGTCGCCCGTCATCCAGCGCCCCGCCGGCAAAAGCGGTGTTATAATTCCATGTAAGCGAACAATAAAAATACTTTGAAAAGTCGAATTGTCTGAATCTTTCGCCGCACGCCAAAAAACCTATGTCTTCTATCGCAACCGGAATGTTCCCTGACGCCATTAAGCGTTGTGTTACTGCTTCCACCGTACTTTCCGCATCGGTCGCAAACTCGGAAGTCCAAATTGCTGCGGTGATTTTTTGTTCTGCCTTGAAAAATCGACAATAATCGGCATTTAAAAACCGCGTAGGAAAATCATTATGCAAATCAAACAGCATAACAGATTTTATGCGCGGTTAATAACTAATTATGCGTTTTCCTCTTCCACAAGAGCGTTGGATATGTGGAGCATGGGACGGAAGAAGTTAGATTGCTCTATTTCGTCGATAGTGATGCCGGCGTGAAGCAAGAACTCCTCGGTAGCGTTGCGGCAAATCTTGACAAGCTTTGCGCGCACCTTATCCACATCAAGCGAAAAATCAACGTACTTGCGCAGTGCCGGCACACAGCTGCAAGCGCAATCGTACAAAAGTTGCTGATAGTAAAGGTTGTTGCGCGCCTTGCTTTTGCCCATCTTTTCGATTTCCGGTACGTAATATGCGGAAACTATATCATAAAGCTTTTCGTAATACGCATGCAGACCCGCCCCAATAATATTTTCGTCCAGCTCGTAGGCGTCCACAAGGAAACGCGTAAGCATATCGCACCTTTCCTCAATATCGGAATACTTATTGGTGCGCACTTCTATATGTTTTCCTTCAACCTGTACCACATTGGGCAATAACAGTCTGTAGATCAATTCAAAACCGTCAAAAAACAGCTGTGCATGCCGTGCAACTTGCCTGCTGCACATAGAGCGGTAGCAATTAAGGTAGGTAAACTTAAGCATTTTTGCGCACTCGGCTTGGAGAGCCTCGTATGCCTTTATGTCGCCTATAATATGCTTTTTGGCATTAGCTTGATTCTTTCTGTCAAAGTCTTCAAACTTGTTTAACAACTTTTCGTTAAGCCCGTAGTTTTGAGTAAAGTCGGGCGAATACGGCGACGAATCGAAATTCGGGTCGAGCGAATGACCGAAAAAGCACAGCTCGTTGACAAGCGCGGAAAGCTTTTTGTAATCCGCGTCATTAGGCGTAAGAAGCTTGTTGCCGTGCATAACAGTCTGCACTGCTTTGTAACAAACCTTGATAGCGCAATCAACAAGCTCCGAAAGCGCTTTGGCCACCTCAGGCGCAAACGACATAATCAGTTCGCGATCGAGCGTAAACAAATTTAAAAGCACGGTCAAATCGGATATGGAAAGCTTGCGATATTCGTCAATGTCCTTTTCGAACAGCTCGTCACGGTCCAACAGACGCCTTGTAATGATAATTTTTGTTTCGGAAAGCATGGCGGTTATAAACGCAAGCTTGTCCTCAATCGTCACGTTTGCGTGCGACAGAGTCAACAGCGACTGGCGTATCATATCCACCACGTCGGGCATTACCTTGTATGGATCTCCCTTGCCCTCGTTCAAGTACATTTCACACATCATAATGTAGTACTTGGCGGCATAGGAATTCTGATTGGATTCCAAAACATGCTTAAAGTGCTCCAATGCTTCGGAAAAGTCACCGTTCATAAAGTAATCTTTTGCGGCATTGAGTGCGGTTCTTTCCGCAACTTCATCCACGAGTAAGTGCTTGCGCTGCAATTCCGCATAGCCGAATTGACTTCCGCATTCGGGACAAGTCAGCTTGGGGAGTCTTGCGATTTCTATCGTTTTGGAACAAATAGGACAAATAGCGTATATCGGCATAATTACCTCCATATTACAGTGTCGTTGATTTAATGTATAAATTTAAAAATCGCGCGCCGATAATGAATACCTACACGCGATTTATCTTTACAGCTTAGTCGTCTTTATCTTGATTTTCATCACCGACTTTGCGCAACAAATCGGCCAAAACGGTGTTTTCCGCTTTATCGGTATAAACGTCGCTTTCTTCAACCACTTTTTTAGCGGGCTTAGCAGCTTTAGCCGCAACGGGTTTTTCTTCTTCCAAGCACGCGCGAATACTCAGCGTTGTTTTGCGGTGTTGCTCATCGTAAGCAAGTACCTTGACCGTAACCGTATCTCCCGGATGAAGCACTTCCGTAATATCTTTAACGTATGTTGCGGCGGCTTCGGATACGTGTACCAAACCTTCCACACCGGGCTCAATTTCCACAAACGCACCGTACGGCAGGACGCTTATCAGCTTGCCCTGAACAACAGAACCCACAGGGTGCTTTTCCATGCACTTATCAAACGGATGAGGCTGTAACTCTCTGTATCCAAGCGACACGCGCTGTTTTTCGCGGTCGGCCTTTAGTACCAAAAAGTCGTAAGTCTTGCCTATCTCCAAAACTTCGTCCGGAGAATCGATGTGTGTATAGGACAGATGGTCTATATGCGCCAAGCAATCTATTCCGTCCACGCTTACAAACGCGCCGTAAGAACTGATGCGTTTTACTTCACCGGCGACAACAACGTCCGGTTTAACGTTTTCCCAGAATATCTCGGCTTTTTTGTCCTTTTCTTCCTTTTCTTCTTGAAGAATAACGCGCTGAGATGCGACAATCTTACGATTGATGTCGTCTATATCGAGAGCGCGAAGCCTAAGCGTTTTGCCGACGAATTTCTTTAAGTCGGGAACAAACTTAAGCCTAATCTGCGACGCAGGCACAAATACGCGATACGTCCCGAGCGAGCCGATAAGTCCGCCCTTGATGTCCTTTTTGACGACCATGGTAAATGTTTCGCCGTTGCGAATTTGATCGACCGCTTCGTCGGTTTTGCGCATTAAGTCGGCACGGCGCTTGGAAAGCAATACACAACCGCTTACGTCATCGCGCTTTTTAAGCACAATAGCCGTAATTTCCATACCGACAGGATAATCTTCCGGATTATACTCGCCGTCGTCGGTTACTTCGGACTTTTCGATAAGTCCGTCGTTTTTTACTCCGACGTTTACGCGTATACCGTTAGCATCCGCAGAAAGAACGGTACCTGTAATTGCCTTGCCCTCGCGGATAGCCACCGTTCCTTTGTTGATGGCTTCGAGGAATTCTTCGTTGCTCGCTTCGCCAAATTCTTGACCCATGTAAGTCTTTACCTCCATAATCGACTCGGTCGGAGTCGATGCCCCGG
>JAFLVI010000012.1 GCA_022508405.1 Clostridiales bacterium | reverse complement strand
TCGCTGTTTTCGCGCAAGTACACCGTTGTAAAGGCGGTGGACGGCGTGTCGTTTACCGTGGGCGACGGCGAAGCGGTGGGATACATAGGCGCAAACGGCGCGGGCAAGTCCACCACCATAAAGATGATGAGCGGCATACTTACGCCCACGTCGGGCGAAATACTTATAGACGGCAAGCATCCGTACAAGTCCAAGGAGCGCAACGCCGTGCTAAAAACCATAGGGGTTGTGTTCGGGCAAAAGACGCAGCTTTGGTACGACCTGCCGCTTACCGAAACGTACGATCTGTTAAAGTATATTTACGACGTGCCCAACGACGAATACAACCGCAGAATGGGTGAGCTTATAGAGCTACTTGACATGAAGCCGTTTATGGACGCGCCGGTGCGCACTTTGTCGCTGGGTCAGCGCATGCGCGCCGACCTTGCCGCCGCCATGCTGCACAATCCCAAAACGCTGTTTTTGGACGAGCCTACGATAGGACTTGACGTGCTGGTAAAGCGCAATCTTGTGGACGCGATAAACAAGCTTAAAACGCAGTACCACACCACGCTTATACTAACCACGCACGCCATGAGCGATATAGAGCTATTGTGCGAGCGTGTAATAATTTTGGACGCGGGGAAAGTGCTGTTTGACGGCTCGCTAAACGACGTAAAGCACATGTTTGGTGACACGCGCGACATAAAGGTTACGGCTTCCGCTCCGATAGACGGGGAGTCCGTGTCGCAAGCATTCGGCGACGCCGTAATCAAGCATACCGACGAGGACGGCGGACACAGCGTTACTTTTACCATAGACGGGAGTAGGCTATCTACAGGTGAACTGCTTAACCACATGTTCAACCACTACGAGATTGGTGACGTAAAGATTTCCGAAACGGGTATAGAGCAGGTGGTGGAAAAAATTTACGAAAAGAACAAGAACGAAACAACAGACGGAGAGAGCGATGCGCAAGGGACAGATTAAAAAATATTTGATATTTATGCGATCGGGCTATCAGACCGTGCTGGCGTACCGCGGCGCGATTTTGCTGTGGTTTATAGGCGCAATGATAAGCGCGGTGCTTATGGGGCTTGTTTGGTGGGCTATATTCTACTTTTCGCCCGAAACACAAATTGGCGGCTACGTATTTCCGCAAATGCTGATGTATGTTATTCTTTCCGCAGTGGTGAGCGAAGCGATATACACCGACACCATGGGTACAATCAACGAAGATGTAAAGTGGGGGCTTATAGGCATGCGGCTTATGAAGCCGATAAACTACCGTGTGCAACTGGGCTTTTCGGCTATGGGCTCGTTTTTGGCGCGTATTATCATAATAGGCGTGCCGGTAATAACCGTGGGCACACTGGTGGTGGTGTTCGGGTTTGGGCTTACCGGAATACAGTGGTACAACGTATTGCTGTTTTTGCCGATGTGCGTTTTGTCCGCTATAATGTTTGATACGTTCGGATTCTTGTTCGGACAGCTTGCTTTCCGCACGCAGGCTATGTTCGGCGTGGCAAGCATGTCTCAGATAGTAATGTCATTTCTGTCCGGCGGAATAGTGCCCATTGCGCTCTTTCCCGCATGGGCTCAAACGGCGCTTTACTATACGCCTTTTCCCACGCTTGTCAGCTTGCCTGTCCGCATATTTTTGGGTCAGGTTGGGTGGACGGAAATGCTGATAGGACTTGCTATATCCGTTGCATGGATTGCGGTATTAAACGTGCTGGCTCACTTGGCGTATCTTAGGTCAGTTAAACATGTTGTAGTATTCGGGGGCTAAAATGATAAAAGAGCTAAAACTATATCCCAAATACGTTTCCATGAGTTTGCGGAGCGGATTGTCGTATAAGGCCGATTCGTTTATTATGATGATAAGCTTTGCGCTGACAGAGATTATATCGCTTGCCACCGTGTACTTAATAGTGGGGTCTGTGCCGCAGATGGGCATATGGACGTTTAACGCGCTGGCGTTTTTGTTCGGATTTACGCTGGTGCCAAAGGCGATAGACCATATTTTTACCGACGAACTTTGGATACTCGCGTACTGGGCGGTGCGCCACGGCGAGTTGGATATTTATCTTACGCGGCCGCTCAATCCGCTGTACCAGTTTGTTGCAAAAACCTTCAAGTGGGACGGGATAGGCGAGTTTGTGGTCGGCATTGTTATAATGTGCATTTTTGCGCCCATGTCCGGCATTGTGTGGACGTTCGGCAGGGTTTCCGCGCTCATTCTTTGCGGCTTTTTCGGAATATTCGTGTTTACCGGAATAAAGCTCGTGTTTGCGTCGCTTGCGTTTTGGATTAAGTCTTCCGGCATAATACTCAACACCGTGTATAACCTTAGCGGCTACGCCAAGTATCCGCTTAAATATATGGGCAAAGCGTTTATGTCCATAATGTTTTATGTGATTCCGTTTGGGCTTATGCTGTACTATCCCATAGAGTGCCTTATAACCGGCGCCAATATCTGGTGGGCGGTGCTATGGAGCGCAATCGCCGCAATCGTGATTATGGCGTTGGGTTTGCTTGTGTGGAATATAGGAATAAAGCGTTACGACAGCGCGGGGAACTGAAACAATTCGGAATTCGGAATGAGGAATTAGGAATTATAAAATAGGATAATAAATTTAAAAGGACGGTCAGTTGGCCGTCCTTTATAATTCTTATTTATTTCTTTCTGCGGGAGAGAATTGCGGCTTTTATTGCCTGAAGCAGTGCGTCCACGTCCAGCGGTTTGTTTAGGTGCGCGTCCATGCCGGCCTCAAGCGACGCCAAGCGGTCGCTTTCAAACGCGTTGGCGGATAGGGCAATAATGGGTATGTTGGAAAGTGGATGACCTTTTAGCTTGCGAATTTCACGTGCCGCCGTCCTGCCGTCCATGACGGGCATTTGTATGTCCATAAGCACCAGATCGTAGTCGCCCTTTTTTGCTGCCTGAACTTTGTCTACGGCGATTTGGCCGTTTTCCGCACTGTCTATGTTAAAGCCGAAGTCTTCGAGTATTTCCGTCTCTATCTCCAGATTGATTTCGTTGTCCTCGACTATAAGGATTTTCATGCCGTTTATGTCCGGCTCCTCGTCGCTTAGCGCGTCATCCATTTCGGGCATATGCGGCAGCATCTCGATGGTAAAGGTAAAAGTACTGCCCGCACCGAGTTTGCTGTCCACGCTGATTGTGCCGTTCATGGCATGTACAAGGCGTTTTGTAATTGTAAGTCCGAGACCGGTGCCGTACTCGCCGCTTTGCGTGGTGTTTTGTTCCCTGATAAACGGGTCGAAAATATGATCGAGCGCGGACTCCGCTATGCCTATGCCGTTGTCCTTTACTTCAAATGTGAATTTGGAGATAAACTGCGGAAGTTCTACCTTTTGCGTGATGGTTATATCCACTTTGCCGCCCTTTTTGTTGTATTTGACGGCGTTGTCGATAAGGTTGTTAAGCACCTGCGCAAGCTTATCCTTGTCGCCCATGACGTCCGCATTTGCCATCATTTCGGTATGAATTGCAATCTGCACATCCTTCTTGTTGGCGCGCGGAGTTATGCGTTCTATTTCGTGCTTGAGAATATCTATAATATTAAACGGCTGCTCGTTGACGGTGTAGTCTTGGGATTCGGAATAGGTGAGCTCAAGCACCTTTTCCACCATGTCGAATATTTGCTTGCCTGCCGTTTCTATTTTGTCAAGATAGGAGAGCGCAACACTGTCGGGACTGACTTTGCGTGCAAGCTGAATATAGCCGAAAATGGCGTTTAGCGGCGTGCGCATGTCATGCGACATATTGGATAGGAATGCGTTTTTGGCGACGTCCGCTATCGTGGCTTTATCCAGCGCGTCTTCCAAAAGTTGCTTTTGGCGCAGTTCCTGTTGCACTTCCTCGTCTATACAGCTGCAGCCTATAACTATTTGCTTTACGGGCTCGTCCTCTGCGCCGACGTTGACCATACGCATCTGATAAAACAGCGTTTCGCCGTTGATTACGCAGCGATATGTGGTGTAAAATGTTTTTTTGTCGCTCAGTTCGGAGCGGATAAAGTCAAAGGACGTGCGCTCGGACATGACTTCGCGGTCGTCGGGGTGCACCCAGCGCTTTACGTACTCTTCAAACAACCAACTGAGTTCGCGCACCTCGAATCTTTTGGTAAACAGATTGAGCATGCGCGGAGATAGGCGGTAGGGAAGCGCGGTGTTTGTTTCCAAGTCGGCATAGATAATCGAATCGTATGTTACGCTCAGTCCTTCTATTACTTCCAATCTTTGAAGCTCTTCTTGACGGATGAGCATGCGCTCTTTATCGTATTCTTCTATAAGGCTCTGGATTTTGAGTTCCTTTTCCTTTTGATCGTTGATCAGCGTTGCGCGCTCCAGAAGCTGTTTGGTTATCTTTTCGGTCGCGTCCGTTACAAACACGTAAAAGAAACCGCCGCCGTTGCTGTCCGGCACATAATGTCCGTAGTCTTCCACCCAGCGCATAACGCCGTCGTTGCGCACAATGCGGTACTCAACGTAATCAAGGTTGTCGCCGCCGGATATTTGATTTTTAATTTCGTCTTCCACACGGTCAAGGTCTTCGGGGTGAACAAGTCCGCGGAACGACCCGCCCGTCAAAGCGGAAAACTCGGCATAGCTGTTGCACTTAAAAATATCCAACAGCGCCTTGTTGGCATACACAATCTTTTCGCCTTCGTCGGCGTGATAAATCAAGAATCCCCCCGGGATTTCGTCTATGAGCTTTCTGATCTGCCGCGCGGCATGCATGAGCTCGGAATCATCGGCTTCATCGACTTTCTCATCATTTTCCAAGAGAATTAGCAAATAATCCAATATGGTTTTTTCGTTGCTTTGATTATTCATGATTATACATTATATCACTTTTTTTGCGATGTGTCAATTACTTGCGCGATATGCCTTGCGTAAGCGCCCGCAACGTTTATTCCGGTCGCCTGCTCGAATGCGTCGAAAAACGCATTGGAATTTACTTCGCACAGCAAAGGTTTTTCCCCGTACAAAAAATCTATGCCGCAGTAATCAAGCCCGAGTAATTCCGCCGCTTTTACGGCATACTCTTGCACGACGTCGGGTACGTCGGATTTTACCGCCGTTCCGCCTAAGCCTATATTGGAGCGGAAATCATTGTCGGAGCTTCTCTGTATGCCGCCCAGCACCTTACCGCCCACAACAATCACGCGCAAATCTTTTCCGCATGAAGACGCAATATATTTTTGAAACAGATGCGGCTCGCACATAAACCTTTGCATAAGCGACTTGAGCTGAGCAAAGTCGTCTGCTTTAAACACACCAGTGCCCATGGAACCGTACGCTTGCTTTACCACAACGGGCAGTCCCAATGTATCCACAACCATGTTTACCGCGTCGTCCGAGACGGTCGCCGATTTATCGTAGCACAAAAGCCCCGCAACGGTGTTCGGCATGGGAATGCCGCTATCGCTCAAAAGCAGGTGAGTAGTCATTTTGTCGTCGCAGTTTTCTATTGCCGACGCGGAGTTGAAAAGCCGCATATGCTTTTCCAGCGCGAAAGAAGCGTATTTGTCCTTATCCAGATAAAGGCAAAAGTCGTAGCCGTCAAGTCGGCTGTAAATTTTGTCGCTACTTAAAACGCGCGCAAAGAACAAGTCGTTGCGCACGGTGTCGGTGTTTATGCCCAGTTTGAGCAATTCTTCGCGCATACGCACAACCTGACGTGTTTCGGTTGTTTTGGCGTATGCGTTTACTACTATCAGTCCTTTCATAACCGGATTATCATTCGGCTGTTTTTGTAAAAGAGCAGGCGGAAAGCGTGTACGTGGTGTGGCGGTACGGTTTGCTGCCGTTATACGAGCTGTAGTCTATTTTTACGGGCAGCTTTTTGTGTTTTGCTTCACCCTGCGTAAATGCGTCCTTTGCGTACAAAACGGTGTATGCCGGACCTGACTTTTCGTCGTTTATTTTAAGCGTTGTGGCAATGCAGGTGACGGGGTAGGTAGTCTTGTCATTGTCGGTTACGGCCTCAATGCCAAAGTCCTTAACAAAGTCGCCTATATCTAACTTGCGCTCCGAACCGCAGGTGACATACATGCGGTACTCTTTAAGCTCGCCGGTGTTGAACGTGTCAAACAGATTGACCATCTTAAAGTTGGAGGACGCGTTTTTGCCCAGTCCCTGCGCCCGAGCCAAAAAGAACATCATTTCGTTATCGTGCTTTGCGTCGCGGGGGAGCGAGCGAGTTTTTTGTCCGCCGTCCTGCTTAAAGTAATTAAATGTGGCCTTGTGTGTGCCGAAGTAATCCGCCGTTATGGTGTACGAATTGTTTTTTGTGTTTTCGCGGTCGGCAAGCGTGACCGTCTTTTGCATCTCCCTAGCGGAAAGGCTGTTGGGTTCGAAATACACGGTGGAATTGATTGTATCGGTAAGTCCCTTGTCCTTGCCCGCAAGCTCGGTTTGGCGGTAGGTTACGGAAAAGTCCATGCTTAGCCGAGTGTGGCCTTGATCTACGCCCTCCTCAAGCGTAAATACGAGCGTGCCGTCGGCAATCTGCTCGCGCTTGTCTTCTGCTTCGCCCTTTTGGGTGTTGTAGATTGCAACGCCGTACTCCAGTCTTTCGTATGACGCATCGGAAACGTGCCAAGGCAACGGATTGTCAAAATCGGATTCTTGTACTTCGCTACTGCACGCCGCAAACGAAAACGCCGTAGCGGCGGCAAGGAAAGAGCACAATAATTTTTTTGCAGTAGTTTTCATAATCCACCGTAATCGTGTAGTATAAAGCTGTTTACGCCTTATTTTTTACATTGTATCATATTCGGGCGATTTTGGCAACCGATTATATGCCACTACTTGCTTTTGGCGCATTTTAATGATACAATATCGATATGGGTGAGATAAAGAATGTACAATTCCAAAGCTATCCGCAGGCGCTTTGCTCGCTTGCGCGCAAGCTGAATTCGCGCGGGTTTTCGCCCGACGAGTATTATGTGGTGCTTTGCCCCGACCGCTATACGCAAACGGTGGAGCAGGCGCTTTTTTGCGGCAATGACGGCGGCGGAGCGCTGGATTTGGAAGTGCTTACATTATCCCGTCTGTCCCGCAGAGTATCGCCCGACACAAAAACGCTGTCCCAAGAAGGCGGCATTATGATAACCGCGCGCGCCGTTGCCGCAGTAAAAAAGGAGCTTTCCTACTACGCGCGGGCGGCGGCGTTTGACGACTTTGCGCGCGAAGCGTACATGACCGTTCAGCAGATAGTTTCGTCCGACGTAGATATATCGGATATTAAAGCGAGCGGCTCGGCACAAATCAAACTGGACGACTTAAAGCTTATAAAGGCGGAGTACGACAAAATCAAGGGCGAATATGCGGACGCGCCCGACAGGCTGTTTTCGCTCATACAAAACGCCGACTGTCCGCTTATTAAAAAGACGCACTTTTTTGCAATCGGATATTCCGACATGACCAAGCTGATAGCGCGCGTGTTTAAATCGATTTCGGCTAATGCCAAATCGTTTACTCTGTACGGCACGCCGCCTTGCGACGAAAAGCGAAGTTCGCTCGACTTGCTGTGCGCGCCGGACAGGATAAGCGAGTATAAACAGGTCGCCGCCGAAATACGCGACTATGTGTATCACGGCGGAAAATACGAGGATATAGCCATAGTGTGCGAGTCACCGCGCGCACTTAAGCGTATACTTAACGAATACAAAATTCCCACGTATACGGACGAGAGTAAGCCGCTGTTTTTTACTCCGCCGCTGTCCGCCATAGACAATATTTACAAGCTGTACACCGCGCAGAGCAAGCGCAAAGCCATAGACTGCACTGCGCTTGTGGCGCTTGCCAAAAATCCGTTTATAGGGTGCGATACGTTTGAGGCGGAGCTTTTACAAAGCGACGTCGGTGCGCGTGCGCTTTTGTTTGTGCCGCTCGACTATGAGTTTAATATGGGCGACGGCGCCGCAAAAAAAGTACTGTCCGTATTGCGCGCGTTTTGCGACTGTTCGGATTTTGGTTCGGCGGTAAAGCGTGTAACGGAAGTGTGCGACTTTGCGGCAACGGGGCGGAAAGCCGGCGATACCGACGAAATTACGCCCATAGTAAATCTTGTGGAACTGCTTTCGCGTTACGGATCGGGCGACTTCGATACGGACGCCAAAGCCTTTTTGAGCGCGGCGCGCGCCGTAAACGTAAACACTCTGCCGCGAGAGCGCGATTGCGTTACCGTAACGGTGGCGAGCACGCTTCGCATGACGGCGGTAAAAAAGCTGTTTATAACAGACTTTAACGAAGGCGTTATGCCGCCCGCCATAGCCGACACCGGTCTTATATCCGATACCGAACTGAATATGCTGGGCGGGGTGATAGAGCCGACCGTAAAAGAGCGCAACAAGCAGGCCCGATACGAGCTTAAAGCGGTGGTTAATAATGCGGGCAGTGTGTATGTGTCATATTCCGCGGCGGACGGAAAGCCTGCCGCGATCTTGCGCGATCTTGCGCAAAACGTGAACGCGCTTGACTATTCGGAAATTTGCGCGGCGCTGTACATATCCCAAGACGCGCAGTTTATTGCAAAGCACGCATCCGTCCCCGCCGCCGCGCGCGAGCTTGTGGCAAGGCGGCTTTCCGTGCGCGCAAATTCGGTGGACGCGGCAACGCAAAAGAGCGAAGCGGTTTTTGCGCCGTTTTGCGACCGCATACAAATTAAGCATAGGCCCACATTGTCGGTTAGCGAGCTTTCGCATTGGTTCAGCTGTCCGTATTACCGATTTTTGCACGACACCGTGGGGCTTGCGGAACGGAAAAGCGGATTCGGCGCGCCCGACTTCGGCATAGTCGTGCACGATTTTATGCGGCGGTTTGTGGAAAAACAGCCGTACGACTGTTCCTTTACTGCGGTCAAAAAAATCATGGACGAAGTGCTGACCGAAAACGAAATAAAAACGGACGACGCGACGTACAGCCGCATACTTGCGGACGCGGTGGACTACGCTTGCGAAAACGCGCACATTCTCAATAAGGGTGAGTACGAGGTGGCGCAAACGGAATACCGTTTCGGCGGGAAAACGCTGGGCAATAAGGCAAAGTTTGAATTTATAGGTTTCATAGACAGATTCGATTTGTGCGACGACCGCGCCCGAATTATTGATTACAAAACGGGCGACAAGGAGTTTGACATAAAAAAATGCCTTGACGGCACGGACATGCAACTGCCGTTGTACGCCTACGCACTGCCGTACGAAGTGACCGGCATGTTTTACGTGCGCGCGCCCAAGCGGTACTATACCAAATCGCGCGACCGCGCCATGTCCGGTTGTATGGTAAAGGACGTGGACGTCGCGCTCGAGTACGATACCGAACTAACGACTGACGGCGCGGCATCTGACATCATTCCGGTTCGGCTACGTCAGGACGAAAGCGGCGATACTGTCTTTTCCGGCAAAGCCAATAAAGCGTTGATGGACGGCGATAAGTTTGACGCGCTGATAAAGCTTTGTAAAGCCAACGCCGATATTGCCGCCGACGAGATAGCGGACGGGTATATTTGCCGTTCGCCAATAGGCAAGGTGTGTTCTTACTGCCCGTACACGGGCATTTGCGGCGGCGGCGAACTGCGCTCTTTCGATTACAACGGCGCAAGCATTTTTTCGGACGGGGAGAACGATTAGTATGGATTTTACAAAAAATCAACTTCGCGCCGTCACGGAAAGCGGAAACATCATAGTATCCGCAGGTGCGGGCAGCGGCAAGACAACCGTAATGATAGCGCGCATTATAGACAAGCTTAAAAAGGGCGCTTCGCTTGACGATATGCTTATAGTCACGTTCACCCGAGCTTCCGCCGCCGATATGCGCGTAAAGCTCACCGAAGAGCTGTACAAGCTTAAATCGGATAGGGCGTTTGCCAAAATCGCTTCCGCCGCGCTGGAAGCGCTTCCGGCAAGCAATATAGGAACATTGCACAGCTACTGTCAAAAGCTTGTGCGCATGTATTTTTACGCCGCCGATCTCGACCCGTCCGCCGTAGTGTGCGACGAAGGCGAAGCCGCGTCAATAAAGCGGCGTGCGGTGTCCGACGCAGTGGACGACGCGTGGAGCAAAGCCGACCCGTATTTTATGACCATGTACGACATGCTGTGCACGCGGCGAAGCGACGACGGAGTAAAAGACGCGGTGGGGGACATTTTGGAATTTGCACTCACCATGCCAGACCCCGAGGCGTATCTAAACGACAGCCGCACGGACAGCGCGTATTTTGATAAGTTGGACAGCATTGTTGCCGCCCGCCGCGCGCCGCTTGCTGCCGATATTTCCGCAATAAAAGACGACTTGCAGACCGCGGGATTAACCAAGCACGTCACCGGCGCGGACGACATGCTTATGTACATAGACGGCTTGACCGACGTAATCACCGTAACCAAGCACACCGCTCGGCACGACTACACGGACGAACTCAACGCGCAGTATTTGGCGTTGAAAAAGGAATGTAAAGCCTTCCGCGAATTTACGGCGGAAGTAAATCAGGCAAAATCGGTACAAAGCGCGCCGTATTCTTTTGCATTACGCGCTGTCGCGCTGGACGCAATGGCAAGATACGGCGAGCGCAAAAAGTCGCTGGGAAAGATAGATTATTCCGATCTGGAGCACGGCGCGTACAAGGTGCTTTGCGACCGCGATTGCATGGCGGAAATCGCGCAAAGCATAAGATACGTGTTTATCGACGAATTTCAGGACGTAAATCCGCTTCAGTCCGCATTTATCGAAACCTTGCGCCGCGTCGGTGCGGAAATGTTTGTTGTGGGCGACATCAAGCAATCGATATACGGATTTCGCAGGTGCTCGCCCGAGCACTTTATGCGCGCCATAGACAGTCCGCACTACACGCACATTCCGCTCAACGACAACTTCCGTTCGTCCGAGGCGGTGATAGACTTTGTAAACTCGGTGTTTGACGGCGTTATGACAAAGGGCTTCGGCGGGGTGGATTATTTGGACGACTCGCAACGACTCAAGTGGGGCAACAAAAAAATGACGGGCGGCAAGGCGGCTTTTTACGCGGTTGACGGTGGCGAGCCCGAACCCGTGCAAGACGATTGCGTTTCGCAAATCGAGCAAAGCAAAAAGACGCGTATGGGATATTCGGTGGTTACGGACGCCGTGACCAAAGCGGAGCAAAACCGCGAAGCGCAATTTGTTGCCGACTGCATTGTCGATTATATAAAGAGCAGTCCTGCGCCCAATGCGGGCAGTATCGCCGTGCTTGTGCGGTCGGTAAAAACGCCGTTTTGCGCGGCGCTCACGAGCGAGCTTGAAAGGCGCGAGATCAAGTACTGTCTGGAAAAGCGGAGCGGGGCAAAGTCCTTTCCCGAAGTGGTTGCGCTTATCGATATTTTGCGCTGTGCGGATAACAGGCTGGACGACGTGGCGCTTTACACCGCCATGCGCTCAAGCTTGGGCGGATTTTCGGACGAAGAGCTCGCTTCCGTTGCGGCGGAAGGCGAAAGACTTTGTCGCGAAAATCATGAGCCCCCGCTTTGCGCGGGACAAAAAAATTATGCGTTTTGGCAAAAGGTATACGGCTACCGCGGCGAGCTTAAAGACAGGGTGGATTGCTTTATCGCGGCGCGCGAAAGGATTGTCGACTTTGCGCAAAACCACGACTGCGCGGACGTGCTGGGATTTATAACTTCGCAAACGGATTACTTTCAGCATGTTTACGAAACTGGCGGAAGCGCCGCGGCGGTGGACGCCGTTATCAGGTTTGCCGCCGACCGCGAATGCGATATGCACGCGTTTTTGTCCTATTACGACAACAATCAAATAGAGCTGTCGGTGACGGGCGGCGGCGACGCGGTTGCTATCACCACCATACATTCGTCCAAGGGTTTGGAATACGATTTTGTAATAGTCGCCGACACCGCCAAAAAGTTTAACGAAACGGACAAGGACGACCGCGTGCTCGCTTCGGAAAACGGAGTGTTTGTAAAGCTCCCCGATATCGGCACGCACCTTTTGCTCAAGTCCGCGCCGTGGATGGTGGAAAATCTTACATATTCCGACCGCATGCGCGCGGAAGAACTTCGCTTGTTTTACGTTGCGCTCACCAGAGCAAAGCACAAGCTTATTGTGTGCGGCAACAGCCTTGCGCAAAAATCGGTACCGCCGAGCGGCGCCACGTGCCTTATGCACTTTTTGAGCAATGTGTCGCCTTCCGAAATGGATATTGCAAGTATTCCGATAGGCGGGGAAGAAATAGAATATCCGTTTGACGGGGCTATTGCCGCGGCGGTGTCCGATAGGCACATGCAGGTCGAGCGGTACAATGCCGAGCGGCTTAAAAATGCTCTGCCGGTAAAAACGTGCGTAACGGCGGTTGCGCATGCGGAGTGGGACAACGTCGACTACACGGCATTTTCGCCCGTGCTTACGGCGGACGACCGCGATCAAACGGACGGATCGAGCACGCTGCGCGGCACGGCGTACCACCGCGCCATGGAAATAGTTGACTTTGCTTGCCCCGATACGGACAAGCTTAAGGCACAGTGTGAAAACTTCGATCTTGTGGACGAGCGCGATATCGTCGCCGCCGCAAAGGCGATGAACGAACTTACTAAGTATTGCGCGTTTTCCGCACGGGAGCGGTACTTTATAGTAAACCTTCCCGCAAGCTTGGTGTACGGGGAAGGCGCGAGCGGCAGTGTGCTTGTTCAGGGCGTAATAGATTTACTGATAGTGGATAAGGACGGCAACGCCACGATTGTGGACTACAAAACAGGCAATCCCGCGCTGCTGAATAACGACAGTTACCGCAAACAACTGATGTTGTATTCCGCTGCGGTGGAGCGTACCACGCCGTACAAGGTTAAAAAAGCGGCGCTATATTCGTTTGCCGCGGGCAAACTTATTGAATTGTAACGTTTTTTTGCAAAATTTCGGAAAAAACTTTACCAAAACTGTGGATTTTTTTGTTTTGGTATGTTACACTATAATAGATGATTTGTATGCACAGCCGTTTTTCGGCGGCATAGCAAGAGAAAAAGGAGAGTATAATGCAGGAATTTCTTAACAAGTTATTCGCCGAGCAGTTGACGCTGTCTGCCGATTTGTGGCTGATAGTGTTTGCGGCTGTTCTTGTAGTCGCGTTTTTGATTCCGCTCATTATAGGTCTTGTAGCCGGAGCGTTTAATCAAATCAAAGGCAGAATGAAACGCGCCGCACAAAAACCCAACACGGTCGTGGTGCAAATGAAGAGCATGCCGGCGTCCGTAAAGTCGCTGTACAAGGCCGCGCGCGTCACCAACAACAAACCGTCCGCACTCGTCACACAGCAGGTGTGCGTGGACGAGCCGTACAAGCATTCGCTTGTTTCCAAGATTTGGCTTATCACTATTATCGCCACCGTAATTTGCGCGGCGCTCGCTTACTTTGTAGTTCCGTATGCGGAAATAAAGGAAGCAAAGCCCGACGCTATGCTTGTTGCACAGATGAACTTAACCGCCACTGCGGAACAGGGCGCGGCGTTCTTGCTTATTCTCGGCGGCGTGCTCACCATAGTAGGCGGTCTTGTCGGCAAGCTTGCGTACGGCGGCGCCGTCAAAACTTATGCCAAGTTTGTAGCCGTTTTGGACGGAGATTCCGCACCTGCCGCGCAGGAGCAGCAGGCGGCGCAACAACAAGCTTACGGTCAACAGCAGGCTGCGGCGCAACATCAAGCCTACGAACAACAAGCCGCGTATGCCGAGCCGCAGGCCGCATATGCCGAGCCGCAAGCGGAAGTGTATAACGAACAGCCCATGTATGCCGAGCCGCAGGCCGCATACGGCGCTTACGAAGAGCCTGCCGCGGTAGTCATGGACACCCCGCAGGAAAGCGAAGAAGAAATTCGCCGCAAGGCGCGCGAGGAAGCCATGGCCCAAGCCCGCGCTCAGCAGGCCGCCGCACAGGCGCAAGCCCAAGCGCAAGCTCAGGCTCAGGCCCAAGCGCAGGCACATGCACAGGCTCAGGCTCAGGCTTATGCCGCACAGCCTACCGGCGGATCGTCTGCCGAACAAGTTATTGCGCAGATTGATCAGATTGCGCAAAACGGCGCTTCAAGGGAAGTTATGCGCGACGTGGCAACGCAGTTGCAAAAGGAACGCGCCAAGCCCGAAAACAAAACGCCGGAGATGCAAAAGCGCCTTAACGATGCGCTCAGCAAGCTGTTAAAGGC
This sequence comes from Clostridiales bacterium, assembly GCA_022508405.1. Taxonomy (GTDB): domain Bacteria; phylum Bacillota; class Clostridia; order Christensenellales; family Pumilibacteraceae; genus Anaerocaecibacter. Next base: position 20,282 of record JAFLVI010000012.1, on the reverse strand, counting down.
CATGTCCGCCGTAAAGAAGTAATTAAAGTAAAACCTGACAGCACCGCAATAAGCGGTGCTGTTTTTATATGCTTGACAATATTTATCGATAAGTGTAAACTTGTTTTGTTATGAAGTTGCCGGAAAGTGAAAAGTACGCGGTGCTACGCGCGGTAATAGAAGACGCGGTAAAGTTTGAAAACGCTTCTGTCATTATAGACGAGCCGCACGCGGCGGTTATAAGCATGGGCAAGTGGTACAAATGCGTGTTTGCCGACGAGCGCGACTATACATGTTTTCGGGAGAAATACGGACTAAAAGGCGACGTGTGTTTGCTCGGCGCGCCCAAAGACATTTACGACAACCCTTGCTACACCTACGCGTATCTCAACGCCATGCCGCCGCTGTCCGACACCGGCGGTGTGGAGATAAAGCGGCTTGCGCCCAGTCTTGCGCAAACGGTGCTTGACGCATATCACAACGGGGAAAGCGGATACACGCTCGAACACATGGAAAGCCTTATGCGCGAAAAGGGTGTGTTCGGCGCGATGGCGGACGGCAAACTTGCCGGCTTTATCGGCAGGCACGGCGACGGAAGCATGGGCATGCTGGAGGTTTTTCCCGCGTTTCGCAGGCGCGGCATTGCGGCAATGCTGGAAAAGTTTTTAATCACGTACGTAATGACGTTCGGGCGCGTGCCCAAATGCGACGTGTATACCGATAACGTTGCAAGCATGGCGTTGCAGGGCAAGCTGGGGCTTACAAAGGGTTACGGCTATACGTACTGGGTCGACGAAGATGACGAGAATAAGGAATAAGTAAAATTATGGAAGTTTTGCAGACAATAAAGGAATTGTTTGAGCCGACGTTTGAGCGCGTGGGAGACAGCGATCTTAAGTACGCGCTAAAGCGGGAACTGCTGTACAATCTGTACTGCTTTGCTTGCGCGGTGTATCCCGAGTATGTGGGACATCCGTCCAACACGCTTTTTGAATACGGCTGCTGTTTTTTGATAGAACCGGAACGCCACCCCGACTATTCGCCGGACAAGCCGGAGTTTGTTCACAGTGCGGCGAGTAGCGACGTGTTATCCGGCGGCGGCAGGTGGTACGAGCGAAGGGGCAAGTATTTTATAAAGTACGACTACGGCTCGCCGCTTTTTGACAGGCTGGTGCTGAGCGGAGTAATCCCGCCGGACGATAGGGAACCGATAGACAGCCTTTCGCTGTATGCGGCGGTTTATTGCGTGTGCAATCTGTTTAAGGATTTAAGGCCGTTGTGGTATACGTACTACTTTTATTTGGACGCGACCAACGAGCCTGTAGACGAAGGGTACGACGAAAAGCTTTTTGCTTTACTGCATGACGAAAAGGTGTATAAGCAGGCGTGCGAAGCGGCGGGGTCTATGCTTATAGGCGACGAAGCCGAGCTTACGGGCGCGGAAAAGCTGCTTAATTGGTACAAGCCGTTTATAGATCTCAGGCGGGAATACATATACGAAGTGTTTGAGCGCCGTATGGCAAAAGGCGACGTGGATTTTGTGTGCGAGTATTCTTCGGCAATGCTCGGCTGTTATCCCGAAGCCGTGGGGCTTATGAACTGGAACGCCGCGTCGCGCACCGAGCGCGTTGTGCAAAACAAGGACGCAAAAGAGCTGAAAGAGCTAATCGACGACTTGCGCGAATACTCCAAGTATACCGATTCGCCGGTGATAAAAAAGTACCTAAAACTCGCCGTGCTCATGAAGAAGAACTTGGACGGCGGACAATAGATAAACGGACTGTTATTTTATTCTGGTGTAAATTGTTCTCGTATACTTTATGTCTTGTCCCGCCGTTTCGCCGACGGATAAAGTGAATTGTGATTTATCGAATTCGGGGAAAAATACGTCCCCGTTTTTGATTTCCGTATCTATTTCGGTTATGTACATCTTGTCGACTATGGGGATAGCTTCCTTATACAATCGATAGCCGCCGCACACAAAAATTTTTGTTTTGCCGCAAATTTCCATTGCTTCCGATAATGACCGCGCCGTAACCAAATTTTTGCCCGAAAATAAAGCGCTGCCCGAAACGACAATGTTCATTCTGTCCGGCAGGGGACGGCCGATTTCTTCAAACGTTTTGCGCCCGAATACGACGGCGTTGCCTGTAGTCAACTCCTTAAACTGATCCTGTTCGCCTTGTATTTTCCACGGTATACGCCCGTCCTTGCCTATAACGTTGTTTTTGGAACGTGCGACGATTAAACAAATCATTTTTTAAGCCTTTATAAAGTCGTTACAAAAATTCTACCATAAATACCGCACAAAAACAAGAGCAACGGAATTTTTTCCGCTGCTCTAAAAAAAAGTTTTCGGCTTTTAATATTCGGCTTACTTTTTTATAAAAGTAAGGCATTCGGCGGTGCCGTCTTCGGCGGTGGATACCGTTATGCCGTTGGCTATGCATTTTGCCGAGCGGTTAAACAGGCAGGGCGCGTTGCACGCAACGCACGTGTCCACCGAAAAGTCCGGCTTGCTGAACTCCGCCGAGGCTTCGGTGCTGTAGTCCGTGCCGTTTTCGCTTTCCTCGTAAGTTGTGCAGCGCGTGCCGCCCGACACGGCAATGTCCTTTGCACAGCAGCAGTAGCCGTGGTTATGCTTGCAATTTTTTTGTCCGCATTTAAGATCGTACATGGTTATCTCCTATAGAATAAAGTCAATATAAATATTATTGTCAATTCGCGCGTTAATATTCATATCGGGCGGTGTTGATTTATTTGCTCTTTCGTGCTATAATCAAAGCATGGAAGTCGCCGCACAAAGTGAAAATCGCGTACTTATTTCGCCGCCTAAAATCGGCGAGATTTTGCTGTACTTTACCGCGCCGATTTTACTGATTGTAGCTGGATTCTTTCCGATTGTCGCCATATTGATTATCCCTGCCGTTTTGCCGCCGCTGTATCTACTTTATAGGCGGTTCGGTCCGTATCTGCCGCTAAGCTGTATTGTAGTTTACGGCAGTGTGTCGCTTTCGCTTGATTATAATATTTTGACTGTGGTGTATTCTATAACGCTGTTTTTTGCGTTTTGCGGCACGGCTGTGTGCATGCAATTTCGCCCGTTACAGTACCTGCCGGCTGTTACCGCGGCGGTGTGCTTTGCGGTTGTCGGCGCGTTCGTCGGCGTGGGCATAGTGCGCGGTGCAGAAGGCGTGCCGGTGGGCGATATTGCGGCAAAGTACGTGATTGGCAACAAGGACGACCGAATAATATCGTACTTTGCGCGCGACTACTACGATAACGAAAAACCGGAGCGCGGGCAGGTTAAGCTCAAGCCGACCGACGACGGATACGACGATGCGGCGGCAAAAAGCTTTTCCAAATTTGTAAAGGACGAGATAGAAGGGTATGTGTGGTACTATTGTATTCACTGCGGCGCCATGCTGGGCTTTGTCGGCTTCTTTACCGCCTTGTTTGTAAACGGCAGGGTAAAGGGGCGGGGAAGCTCGCAGTTTTGTTCGCGCGTGGGGGATATGAAACTGCCGCGCGCGTTTTTGTGGACTATGGCGCTCCCCGCCACGGTGACGGGTATACTGCTCGGCGTGGTCGGCGGGTACGACGCGCTGTCGGCTACGGTTATGCATGCGTTTTGTACGCTTCCAGCCGCGTTCGGGTGTTACACGCTTTTGGGCTTTTTCGCTTCGCTGTTCAAGGGCAAGGCGGCCGTTGCGGCGCATATCGTGTTTGTTATAATAGGTATAGCGGCGATTGTGTTTCCGCTGGCGCTGTTTATTCTGTCAATATTGGGCGTGAGCGACTGCATACTCAACCTGCGGTTTTGGACGGAGTATATCAAAAATACATAAGCTCTTTTATGACAAGTTTTGCCTTGTTAGCCCTTGTATATAGCTTGACAAAGATAAATGGTTTTTGATAAAATATCGGTAGGAGAAATGCTATGAAAGTTATATTGACCAAGGATGTAAAGGCTCAGGGGAAAAAGGGCGAAGTAATAGACGTTTCGGACGGCTATGCGCGCAATTATCTGTTCCCCAACAATCTCGCTCAGCCTGCCACTTCGTCCGCGCTAAACAGCATAAAAATACAAAAAGAAGCGGAAGAGCGGCGGCGCAAGATTGAGCATGACGAAGCCGTGGCGCTATGCAAAAAGCTTGCTGGGCTTACGGTCACCGTCAAGATCAAGACGGGCGCCAACGGCAAGCTGTTTGGCTCGCTCAACACCGCGGCGGTGTCGGACGCGCTCAAAGACATAGGCATCGAGCTGGACAAAAAGAAGATAGTGATATCCGAGCCCATCAAGTCGCTCGGTCGGTACGTTGTTACGGTCAAGCCGTTTGCCGAAGTTTCGGGCAAACTCAACGTCAACGTAGTGGCGGCGGAGTAGGAACGTCATAGGCTCTATACAAAAGTTCCATGCAAAATAATCGGTAAAAACCCAACAAGGAGTATAATATGGCAAGTAAAGAAGAAACCAAGGCGGCAAACAGAAAGCTTTTAAACCGCAATCTCGCGCAAATGCTTAAGGGCGGCGTCATCATGGACGTTACCAACGCCGAACAGGCGCAAATAGCCGAACAGGCCGGCGCGGTTGCCGTTATGGCGCTTGAGCGCGTGCCCGCGGATATCCGCAAGGAAGGCGGCGTGGCGCGCATGTCCGACCCTAAGATGATTTCCGAAATCCAAAAGGCGGTATCCATTCCCGTCATGGCAAAGGTGCGCATCGGGCATTTTGTGGAAGCGCAGATTTTGGAAGCTATCAAGATCGATTACATAGACGAGAGCGAAGTGTTAACTCCCGCCGACGACGCATACCACATTGACAAGACCAAGTTTGAAACGCCGTTTGTGTGCGGCGCGCGCGATTTGGGCGAAGCGCTCCGCCGCATATCGGAAGGTGCGTCCATGATTCGCACCAAGGGCGAAGCGGGCACAGGCAACGTTGTGGAAGCGGTTAAGCACATGCGCAAAATGCGCACGCAAATAGCCGAAGTATCGGCGCTTCCCGCAGAGCAGCTTGCCACGTATGCAAAAGACATCGGCGCACCGCTCGAGCTTGTTAAGTACGTTGCCAAAAACAAGGCGCTTCCCGTTGTCAACTTTGCCGCCGGCGGCATTGCAACGCCTGCGGACGCCGCGCTAATGATGCAGCTCGGCGCGGACGGCGTGTTTGTGGGCAGCGGCATATTCAAGTCAAGCGATCCCAAAGCCCGCGCCGAAGCGATTGTCAAGGCGGTTGCATATTACGGCGATCCCGCCATTCTCGCGGGCGTAAGCTACGGACTGGGCGCGGCTATGACCGGCGTGGACGTGGAAAGCATGAGCGAAGCCGAGCGTCTTGCAAAGCGCGGATGGTAAAAAAATTCAGAATTCGGAATTAAGAATTTAAAATAAGGATTAAATATAATTTAGGCGCGCTATCGGCGCGCAAGTCCTTACTTATTCACTATTACATATTACTTATTTAAGCGGAGCTACTATGACTATCGGAGTTTTGGCATTGCAGGGCTCGGTTGCCGAGCATATAAAGATGATTAAGTCGGTCAACAAAAAGATCGACGCCGTGGCTGTTAAAACCGTAGATGAGCTTGCCGCAGTGGACGCGCTTATCATCCCCGGTGGGGAAAGCACCACGCTTAGGCGACTGTTAAACGAGTTTAATCTGCTCATCCCCATAAAGGAGCGTATCTTGGCCGGCATGCCCGTTTGGGGGACGTGCGCGGGACTTATACTTTTGGCTAACCGCGTGGAAGGCGAATATCCGTGCCTATCGGTGCTGGATGTGGACGTCAAGCGCAACGCGTACGGCAGACACAGCGAAAGCTTTGTGGGCGAAGGCGACTTTGACGGCATGTATATAAACATGGTGTTTATTCGCGCGCCTTTCATCACGCGCGTGGGCGATAATGTTACCGTGCTTGCGGAGTGCAACGATCGCCCCGTGGCGGTGCGGCAGGGCAATGTTTTGGCTACGGTGTTCCATCCCGAAATGACGCGCGACAACCGCGTGCATAAATACTTTTGCGGTATGATTGACGCAAAGGTGTAGCCGGCTTTATGTTCGGACGAAAGAAAGAAGTAAAACCTACGGTCGGGCTTGTGCTCGGCGGAGGAGGAGCGCGCGGATTTGTACAGGTCGGTGCGCTCAAAGCGTTTAAAGAGAAAAATATAGACTTTGACTTGTGCGTAGGCACTTCGGTGGGCAGTATTGTGGGTGCGCTGTATTGCGCCGGTATCGACCCCGAGCATATAATAAAAATATGCGACACTCTTGACATGGGCGATTTTCACGGAAGAATACTGTTTAAGCCCAACGACCCGAGAAGAATAGGCGAAGTGCTGTCGCGCGTGATAGGCGACGTAAAAATAGAAGACCTAAAAAAGAAGTACGCCGCCGTAGCCACAGACCTAAGATCGGGTAAACAGGTGATTATAGACCGCGGCTCGGTCGCGGAAGCCGTTTCCGCGTCGTCCGCGTTCCCCGTGGTGTACGCGCCGCTAATCAAAGACGACATGACGCTGTGCGACGGCGGGCTCACAAACAACATTCCGGCGGATGTGTGCAAAATGCTGGGCGCGGATAGAGTGGTTACGGTGGACGTTCACTCTACGCGCGGCAGCGGCACGGACGGAACGGGCATAATCGATACTATTAAGGCGATGTTTTCCATTATGAGCGCAAACGCGTCCGTAGTCGGGCTTATGCAGTCGGACGTGGTGATAGCTCCCGATACTTCGGCGTTTAAGGCTACGAGTAAGGCGGGATATACGGAGATGATAGAGCTCGGCTATACCGCAACAATGGAAAAGTATGACGAGATTATGGCGATGTTCGAGACTAAAAAGGAATAGGTTTTTATGAACGGAACAAAAAAGAAATTCTTAATTATAGATATTTTGGTGCTGATTGTGCTGGCGGTTGTGCTTGGCGTTTCCATGGTTTGGTCGCGCGATATCGAACTTAAATTAGGCTTGCTGTATTATGCCGAAGTGGAAGAAGTCGAAGAAGAACCGGAGAAGCCCGAGCAGCCCGATGACGACCAAGAAGTATTCGACTATACCAAGTATCCGCAAATGTACGTTCATTTTGTGGACGTGGGTCAGGGCGATTGCACCATAATAGAGCTTCCCGACGGCAAAACAATGGTTATAGACGGCGGAGAAAACAATAAAAAAGTGGAAAAAGCCGTCCAAACATTTATTGACAACACATTTGATTCGGACTTTAAATATTTTGATTACGCAATCCTTACTCATCCCGATTCCGACCATTGCGGTAGCCTTGATTACATACTTAATAAATACCCTGCGCGCGTTGTGTACCGTCCCAATGTGGAAGCGGTAGGCACAAATAGCAGTCCTTATACCGACCCCGGCAAAGCCGATTTATCGGCGGACGCCGTTTCAAAAAACACAGCCGTCTACGCCAACGCCGTTAAGGCTATGTACAAGCAGATAGACGGCGAGCCGAATATAGTGTACGTTACCGACCCTTCGGTGGAAAGCCAGACCATAAAGGGCGGCAGCGGCGAATATGCGTACAGCTTTACATTCTACTCTCCGTTGTCCACCAAATACACAGGCGAAGGGGATTGGAACAACTATTCGCCCATAATGATACTGGAATATCAGGGTTTTCGTTTTGCCATGTCGGGCGACGCGGAAGAGAAAAACCTTGAAGAGTTTGTCAATAAAGTACAGTCCGCCAAAACGGATGGAGTAACCGATAAGTACGACGTGTTTACCGACGACTATTGCGTAAACGTCATCAAGGCGGGACATCACGGATCCAGAAACGCCACCACGCGTGATTACCTTAACACAATCACCACGGAGACGGGAGCGGCAGGCGTGTACTGCGTAATATCGTGCGGCGAGGGTAACAGCTACAAGCATCCGCACGCCGAGGCGCTGGATTTGTACAGGTCCGTAGGTGTAAAGGACGAAAACATTTTGCGCACAGACAAGCTGGGCGACATAACTTTTTCCGTTCACATGGACGAAACGGGCGTGTACAAGCAGTATCTTGGTGACAAGGAGACAAAAGCGCCGGTGATGGCGCTTGTGTATAAAACGCTCGGCAAAATAGAACTTAAATGGGCGCTTATCGCGTGGACGGTTTATGCCGTGCTGGTGATTGCTGCGGTCATTCACATTGTGTTTTTCGGCGGACACACACAAGACACTGTTTCGGGCAATAAAGGCGGCGGGCGCAAAAAGTGACGGTAAAAAGTTTACAAGTTAAGGATTACCGCAACGCAACAGAGCGCACCATTTCGCTTTCGGACGGGACAAACGCATTTGTGGGCGCAAACGCGCGCGGCAAGACAAATCTTTTGGAAGCGGTGTACTTTGCGGGTGTGGGCAAGTCGTTTCGCACTCCGCGCGACCGCGAGATGATAAGATACGACGCGGACAGAGCGTTTATTATTGTTGCGGCGGAAAAGGACGGCATTACCGAAACCGTAAAGATAATAATAGACAGAAACGTAAACAAATCGGTTGCTATAAACAACCTGCCCATCACGCGCATGAGCGAACTTATGGGCGTGTGTCCGGTGGTGTTGTTCTCTCCGGACGGGCTTAAAATAATAAAAGACGCGCCGGCGGACAGGCGCAGGTTTATGGATATTTCGCTGTGCCAAATATCCAAGGCGTATTTTGCGGCGCTCATGCAGTACGGCAAGATTTTGGCAAGCCGCAACAAGCTGCTTAAAAGCGGCGGGGCTTCCGACAACACGCTCGCGCCGTGGGACGAGCTTTTAGCCGACGTCGGCGCAAAGATAATAAAGAGTCGGCGCGGATTTGTGCGCGAGCTTACTCCGTTTGCCGCCGAAAGGCATGCGTTTTTGTCGGACGGCAGGGAAACGCTGTCGCTTGATTACGAAGGTGTCGGCGGCGAAAATACGGAAGAGATAAAAGCCGAACTGCTAAAGAGCTTTATGCGCGACAGGGAAAACGATTACAGGCTAAAGTACACGCACACAGGTCCGCACAAGGACGATATTATAATATCCGTGGACGGCGTGGACTTGCGCGCGTACGGCTCGCAGGGTCAACAGCGCACTGCCGCTTTATCCATGAAGCTGGCGGAAATGCGCCTTCTTACCAAGGTGATGGGTACTTCGCCGATAATGCTTTTGGACGACGTTATGAGCGAACTGGACGAGCGCCGCCGCAAAAAACTGATAGAATCGCTTGACGGCTTTCAGTCCATAATAACCGCAACCGACAAAACCGACTTTGACGAAACGGTTAATATAATAGAAATTTAAATGTTATAAATCTTTCTTAAAGCAAAAAGCCTGAGCCGCCACGGCAAAATTTTGTACGCAAACATCATCAGCTTGTTTTTTGTCCCCACCGTTACTTTAGGCGGCGGGTTTTTCTTTTTTATGATGGCCGCTATGCGCTTTGCAACGTAGTCTGCGGAGTATCCGGTCTGTTCCATTTTGATTAGCGCGTCGGACGCCGCCTTAAGTCTTTTGTTGTACTCGCCGCAGTCGGTGTATATCTTGCGCTTAAACGAAAACTCGGTCTGAGTGGCGGGCACCGCCACCGCCGTGCATTTTATCTTTGGACACTCCAGCCTTACGGCTTCGGCAATCTTAAAAAGCCCCGCTTTAGTCGCCGAGTAAAACATGTCAAACGGTATGGGCGCAATGCCGCCGGAAGACGACAAAATCACCACCTTTGGGCATTCGCTCTCGTGCAGCTTTTGCAGCGCCGCTTTTATGCACTCGGTTGCGCCTATTATGTTTACGTCAAACATGTGTTTTACGTCGCTGTTTTTTGCGTATTCGACGGGCGCGGCAAGCGAAAATCCCGCGCAGTAAATAAGCGCGTCTATCTTTTCCACGGCGGAAATCGCGGCGTGAAGTTCAAAAATATCCGCAACGTCCGCCGTTATATTAGTCACGCCCGTCACCGCGCACGGAGTGCGGGATATATTGGTGATTTGCGTTTCGCCGTCCGATAGGTGTTGGACGACGGCAAGCCCTATGCCGGACGAGCCGCCCACTATAACAATGCTTCTCATACATTGTAGTATGCTTTAATTGGCAAATACTATTTTTATTTGTGATAAAAATGTTGATTTTACTTCTTTTCGGTGATATACTACTTATATCCTACAATAAGATGCCAAGGAGAAAGTATGAATCAGGAATACGTGTACGAAGATGAGCAGGAAGGCGAGGGCTTGACCTTTAAAAAGATAGGCAAGTTCTTTCAAAAAAGCTGGCTGCGCATGGTGGTATATCTTGTTATTGCGGCGCTTCTTGTTACGGTTGTTGCCGTGCCGATCAAGGTGTACTATAAGTCCGAACCGATTGCTATTACGTCCATAGAATACATTTACAGCGGCGTGGAAGAGGGTAACGATCCCAACGGTAAGCGACTGGACACCGATAATATCATAAGCACGACCGTGCTCAGCAAAGCAGTGGAGCAAGCCAATCTCGGCAAAAAAATAAAGGACATATCGCGTTTGCGCAGTGCAATGCGCATAGAAGGTGTGCTTACCGACGAGTATGTAGAGTTAAGTAAAGCGGCGGCAAACGGCGATAAAGCCGCTGCGGAAGCCTTGCGCAAACTTAACATGTTTTCCACTCGTTTTAATATTATAATCTCGGACCCCGCGGAGCTTGATTTGTCGGACGATCAAGCAAAGCTGTTGCTTAACAAAATCGTCACGTGTTATTTTGAAGATTTTCAGGTGCGTTATTCTATGAGCAAAGTCTTTGCGGAAAATATGTACAACCTTTCCCAAAACAACATGCGCGAGTTTACCGAGATTTACGACATTTATTTGCAGTCGCTCGATTCGGTAAAATTGTATTTGCAGGAAATGTCGGAGACTGTGGGTAACTTTGTTTCCACCACCAACAATACCACATTCGCGTTGCTCTTGAGCGAAATAAACGTGCTTAACGCCGGCTACAACCAGTTTAACGCATACATTATTTCCAACAATATCTGGCGCGACAAACAGTCCGCAAAGAATGCGCTTGAAGCGAGCAAACTGGACATAACCAACAGGCTCGAGCCGCTGGAAGAGTATATATCGGCGCTTACAGATCAGATTAAAAACATTCAGCCCAACACGACCACCACGGACAACGGCGGCACGCAGTCTGTTGTTGTGACATATCCGCCCGAATATTTTATGTATCAAGCGCGGCTGGACGAGGCCAACCGTCAGAAACGCGACTATCAAATTCAGCTTAACAATATAAATACCAGATTGGAAAAACTGCAAGCGGCAGAGGACGCGGACGAAGCGCTGATAACGCAAGCTACAAACAACCTTGCACAAATCGAAGCGCAAACGCTGGAGCTTATTAAAAAGGTGAATGCGACAATAGCCGACTATTACGACGCGTTTGTAGCGTCGTCAGTGCGTCAGGTGCAGCCGCCGGTTGTCACGCGCAAAAGCATAGGCTTTAATCTGCTTGTCGTATATATCGTAGCCTTGATAGTTGCGCTGTTTGCGGCAGGCATTGTAACCGGCATAAAAATGATTAAGGGTAAAACGTCACAAAAAGCCGAAGAACAATCCGCGGCAACCGAAGAAAAAAAATAAGTAATTGATATTGGAGCATTTATGAGCAACTGGTTAAAATCGGCAATCTTCTACGAGATTTATCCCAATTCGTACATGGACCTAAACGGCGACGGGTACGGCGACCTGAAGGGCATTACGAGCAAGCTCGATTATATTAAGTCACTCGGCGCAAACGCCATTTGGCTCAACCCGCACTACGATTCTCCGTTTATGGACGGCGGATACGACGTGCGCGATTACTTTAAGGTGTCGCCGCGTTTCGGCACGGAAGCGGACTTTGACGAATTTATATCCACGGCTCACGCAAAGGGACTGCGCGTAATTTTGGATTTAGTCCCCGGACACACGTCCGAACAAAACCCCGACTTTTTAAAAAGTGCGGAGCCCGTACGCAACGAGTTGTACGACAGATTTATCTGGACAAGTCACGAGTGGCAGTTTCCCGAAGGGTTTAAAGCCATATCGGGCAGACACAACCGCAAGGGCAACTACATAGTAAATTACTATTCCACTCAGCCGTCGCTCAACTACGGCTTTAACAACATTACCGAACCGGACTGGCAAATGCCGTACACTTCGGACGCCGCAAAGGCTACGCGCGAATGGTTAAAGTCGGTCATTAGGTTCTGGCTGAATAGGGGCGCGGACGGGTTCCGCGTGGACATGGCGGACTCGCTTGTAAAAAACGACGGCAGTCAGAGCGAAAAACCGGCGACAAGCGAGATTTGGCGGGATATCCGCGCCATGCTGGACAGCGAATATCCGGACGCCGTGCTTGTATCGGAGTGGTCCAACCCGCAAGCAATACGCGCAGGCTTCCACGCCGACTTTATGCTCGACCATCACGGCAATCCGTACAACATGCTTGTGCGGCACGAGGAAGCGGGTAAGCACAGCTACTTTGATATAGAAGGTCGCGGCGACGGCGCGGCTTTTGCAAAAGGCTTTACCGAGTGGTACGAAGCGATCAAGGACAAGGGCAACATAGCAATAATTTCGTGCAATCACGACACGCCGCGCCTTGCGCCTTTTTACTCGCACGACCAGTTAAAAGCAATTTACACCACGCTGTTCACTCTCCCAGGGGTGCCGTTTATGTACTACGGTGACGAAATAGGCATGAAGTACAAAAAGGATTTGCCGTCTGTGGAATGCGGATTCGGCCGCACAGGATCGCGCACGCCCATGCAATGGAACACGCAAAAGAACGCGGGATTTTCGTCCGCCGACCGCACTTTTCTTCCCGCCGAAACGGACAAAACCGTCAATGCGGAAGCGCAGTTAAAGGACAAAAATTCACTGCTCAACTTTGTTAAATCGCTGTTTGAATTCCGCAAGTCGCGCAAGGAGCTTTGCTCAAACGACTTTGAGTTTGTTCACGCCGCGGGCGCGGAACCGCTTGTGTTTAGGCGCGGCATTCTGACGGTGGTGGTCAATCCGCTCGCCGTTAAGCAAACAGTGGCGGCGGAAATTTCGCAAAAAGCCAAGCCGGTGTTTTGCGCCGGCAAGGAAGCCAAGCCAAACAAAAACGGCACGGTCACCGTTCCGCCCGTATCGGTTACGGTTTTCGAAAATTGATTATTTCATAAAGTCCGCTCGGAGCAAAATTCGAGCGGATTTTAGTTTGCTTGACAAATACTGCCTTTTCCAATATACTATAAAGAAAAAGGTAAATATCATGGCAAAAAAGATAGCCGATTACAAGTACGAGCGAGTTGACTTAAAAAAGGTTGCGGAGTTTTTCGACGGCGCGATTGCCGATGTAAAAAAAGCGGAAAGCGGGGCGCAGCTTGTTCAAATACGCGAGCGTGTAAACGCGTATTACAAAAAGTTTGTGACGCAAATCGAGCTTGCGTTTGTGCGCCACTCGCTTGACGTGCGCGATGAGTTCTACACGGCGGAGCAGGACTATTACGACGAAAATCTTCCGCCAATCTGGGCGAAAAGCACGGAGTTTAACCGTGCGCTTATGCAGTCGAAGCACGCGGACGAGCTGAGCAAACTAATCAATCCCATAATAGTGCAGAATATAAAAGCGGGGCTTCGCACTATGGACAAAGCCATTGTGGACGACTGCGTAGAGGAAAACAAGCTGGTTACGGAGTACGACAAGCTGCTCGCGTCGCTTTCCTATCCGTGGAACGGAAAGACGGTGACGCTTAGCGAAATGCACGGCTTTTGCAAGGATGCGGATAGGTCTGTGCGCAAAAAGGCGTTTACCGTAATAGGCGAAACTCTGGGCGCAGTGGGCGACAAGCTTGACGATATTTACGACAGAATGGTCAAGGTTCGCAACAGCATGGCGCGCAAAATGGGATTTGAAAACTATGTGGAAATGGGCGATTTGCGCGTAGGGCATATCGGCTACGGCAGGAAGGAAATAGAAGTTTTTCGCAATTCCGTGCGGAGCGACGTAGTGCCCGTGCTCAAAAAGCTTAAGGACGCGCTGGCAAAGCGACTGGGAATTGACGGCATTCATCTATACGACAACGACAACTATATAGTGGGCGGCAACATCGATCCGCAAGGTGACGCAAAACAGCTTTTTGCCGCCGCGCAAAAAATTTACGACGACATGGACGAAAAGCTCGGCTCATTTTTTGCCGATATGTGCGCGGCGCAAGCCATAGACTACACCGCGCGCGAAGGCAAGATGGGCGGCGGCTATGCCGAAATGCTGTACGACTTTGATCAGCCGTTTATATTTGCCAACTTCAACGGCACAATGGACGACGTGGGAGTGCTCACGCACGAGTTCGGCCATGCATATGCGTTTAACCGCGCCGCCGCCAACAATATAGATATAGACCTGTTTGTGGGCGGCATGGAAACGGCCGAAACTCATTCCATGAGCATGGAAGCGCTGTGCAACAGCTACAACAGCTATTTTTACGGCAACCGCGCGGCGGAAGCTACCTACCAGCAGATATTCGACGCGCTCAACTTTTTGCCGTACGGCGTTACGGTGGATTACTTTCAACAGCTTGTGTATGAAAATCCCGATATGACTCCCAAAGAGCGGAGAAAACTGTGGCTAAAGCTGGAAAGCGAGTTCCGTCCGTACGTCGATATGTCGGACATCCCGTTTATCAACTGCGGCGGCAGATGGCAGTACCAAAAGCACATTTACGAACATCCTTTCTATTATATAGATTATTGCCTGTCCACGTGCTTGGCGTTGCAGTTTGGGGAACTTGCCGCCGTCGATTTTAAGGACGCGCTGGGCAGATATCTGAATTTGGTGGAAGCGGGCGGCACAAAGTCCATAGTGGAGTTGGCGCACGAGGCGGGACTTAAAAGCCCGTTCGACCAAGGCGCACTAAAAGAAGTCTGCCAAAAAATCGAAAAGCACCTTACGGCGTTGCAAGAGGAAATCAAATAATGAAAAACATTCTTACGGTGGACGGGGAAGCGTTTTTGCATATTCCCGTCATAGATACTTCGATTGCGGTTGAGATTGCGGACATAACGCCGGATAGCTTCGGAGCGGTAAAGGAAAGGCTTTACAAGGTGTACGGCGATGTGGAGTTGGTCGCGGACGGCAAAAGCATATTGCTCTCCGAGCTTAAAGGCGCAAAAACAATATCGGTGCCGGCGCAACGCGATTTTGCAAAACAGAGATACAACGCAATAGACGCACTTCGCGTGATTGCGCGGCTCACGCGCGACGGTGACGGCTGCCCGTGGGACAGGGCGCAGACGCACGACAGCATTCGTATCAACATGATAGAAGAAGCATACGAGGCGGTGGACGCAATAGACAAGCGCGACGTTCCCAACATGCGCGAAGAGTTTGGCGACGTGTTTTTGCAGTCGTTGTTGCAATCGGACATAGCGCGGCGAATGGGCGAGTTCGATTTTAACGACGTGTGCGACGAGCTGTGCAAAAAGCTTATCGGCAGGCACACGTTTATCTTCGGAGACGACAGCGCAGTAAACGCGGACGAAGCGCTTACGCTTTGGGAAAAGAACAAGGCAACCGAAAAGAATTACGATACGGTCAAGACTCAGCTAAAAAAGCTGCCGGACAACTTTCCCGCGTTGTTGCTGGCGCAAAAGACGTACAAAAAGCTTAAAAAGGCGGGATATGTATCCGACCCCGCTGTTGAGCTTAAAACGGCGGTGGAAAACAAGGATTACGCCGCCGCGATATACGCTTTGGTCGGATTGCTTTCGGACAGCGGGTTAGACGCGGAAATCGAAATCAACAAATCGGTCAAAGCAAAAATCGCCGAATTAAAATAGGTTATCGTATTGAAGATTGGCAAGTACACAATTACCGGCGGACTGCTGGCGCCTATGGCGGGATATACGGACATAGCGTTCCGCACGCTTGCAAGGGAGTGCGGCGCGGCGCTTACAGCCACCGAAATGGTGTCCGTGCGCGGGCTTGTTCACGACAGCGCCAAGACAGAAATGCTTATGCGCTTGTCGGAAAAAGAAAGCCCGTCGTGCATTCAGCTTTTCGGCAACGATCCGAAAGATTTTGCCGCCGCCGTAAAAATGCTGGACTGCGATATTATAGACATAAATATGGGCTGTCCCATGCCCAAGATAGTAAAAAACGGGGACGGCGCGGCATTGCTTAAAGACCCCGAGCTCGCAGGGCGGATAGTCGGCGCAATCAAGGACGTGACCGATAGACCCATCACAGTAAAAACACGGCTTGGCTACCGCATCGGCGAAAATCAAGCGGCGGAACTTATAGATAGTGTAGCGCGTGCCGGCGCTTCGGCGGTCACCGTTCACGGCAGATACGCCGAACAGCGGTATGCCGGAACATCGGACCGTGATGCGGTTAAGGGATTGGCGCAAAGCTCGTCCATTCCGATAATACTCAACGGCGACGTGTGCGACATGCCTGATCCCGAGCCGCCTATAGCCGCTTACATGATAGGGCGGCACGCTCTATGCAATCCGCATGTGTTTTCGGGCGAAAAGGCAACGCCGTTTGCCACCGCACGGCGGCATATGGAACTTTTGACCGAACACTTTGACGAGCGGTATACAATCAATCAGGCGCGCAAGTTTTTTGTCCATTACTTCCGCGGCGTAACGGGCGGCAAGGCGCTGCGCGCCGTGGTAAACACGGCGGACAAGGTTTCGGAAATTATGTTTGCACTGGACGAGTGCGAAAAACTTAATTAAAAATATAATAGAAAAGGAGAACATAATGGAAAACAAAATCTACGCAACAATCGAATTTACGGACGGCAACGTCATCAATCTCGAGCTGTATCCGGACATTGCGCCCATAACGGTCGCCAACTTCGTCAAACTCTGTGCTGCGCATTTCTATGACGGTCTGTGCTTTCATCGGGTAATAGACAAGTTTATGATTCAGGGCGGCGGATTCGTGTTCGACCAAAATATGGGGCTTGTGGAAAGGCCGCTCAAGACCACCATAAAGGGCGAGTTCAAAAGCAACGGCGTGGCCAACGACTTAAAACACACTAAGGGAACTATATCCATGGCGCGCACTGCGGTAAAGGACAGCGCTTCCTGCCAGTTCTTTATTTGCGTTGCGGACACCCCGCACCTAAACGGCGAGTACGCGGCGTTTGGCAGGTGTGCGGACGAAAAGAGCATTCAAACCGCAGTCGCCTACGGCAAGGTAAAAACGGGCAGGTGGCAGTACTATTCGGATATTCCGCTCAATCCCATTGTTATAAGGACGATAACGGTTAGGCAATAAAACAGCAAACGTGCGCCCAGCCCGCGACGGTCGTTTGGATTTGAACGCACGATAAACGCATAAAAAGTAAATTATTGGCAAAAAACATATTAAATCGTTTGATTTTTTCAATACGATTTAGTATAATAATAAGTACTCTAATCGGTATAGGTGTAAAAAGTGTTAAAACGCATCTTTGTAATAATATTATCTTTGGCCCTAACGGCGAGCATGCTGTTGGGATGTTCATTCTTCAGTCACGACAACGAGCGCGATATGCAACAGGAAGTTGCGGTCGTTAAAGCGTACAATATTACCAATATCGAGCTTGACGAAAATGGCGACAGCGTAACGTACAACTACAAAACCGCCAAGAAAATTCTTTACAAACGCGATTTGCTCGAGTACGCCAACAATAATTCAAGCTCGTTCGCCTCGTCATTTTCTGGCAACCCCGAGGGCTTGTACAAGTATTGCATTCGCATGATGATCAGTACCGAGCTGGTTACCAACGAAGTCGACGCTCTTATCGCTTGCGACCGCATCAAGTGGGGCGTAGCCGAACAGAACGAAATTCGCAAAAGCTTATACAATATTGTGGACAATACTCTGTTCTCGCTCAAAAACAATATTCTTTCGGAACGCGGACAGGAAGAATTGACCAAGATAGAAGGCGACGCGTCCACCGCCGATACGACTTATCCCGTAAAACCGGACGAAACCGACGATGACGACGATGATTTGGATGAAGAAGATCCCGAGATTTGGGCGCCCGATCGCGTGTCGTGGCCCGGTGTACACGGCGACAGCGACGAGCGCAGCTTAGACCGTCAAGCAATGACGCGCTTTATCGCGCTCATAAAGTCGCGCGTAAAGGACGATTTCCGCCTGAACAAGTCGGACCGCGCTTGGCTTAAAAAGAAAATCAATGCCGAAATTAAGGCGATAGACAACCTTATAGATACGCAGGGCATAGAAGCCGTGTATCCCCGAATCTGCGATTATTCCTATCCCATGAAGGAAAGCACGAGCGAGTTCGGATATATCATGTACTACCTGAGCGGCGAAAATATTGAGCGTTCGCAAAAGATTACCGCCATGCAGGACTATCTTACCGACAGAATTACCGTTCAGTACGACGAGGTGTTAAAAAGCTACAACACCATGCTCAACGAGCAACGCAGTCAGTACGAAAACGATATTTCGGCATACGACAGCGCAATGAGCGGCGGCAGCACGACCGTTTTGTATCATGCCAACACCAATTATTTCTATGTAAAGCACATTCTTCTTCCGTTCTCCGACGACCAAAAGGCGGCTCTTACCGAGTTTAAAAACCGTCCTGACATCAAGAATTTGCAGGAAGACGAACAAAAAGAAAAGATCGAAGACTTCCGCGCCGACCTTGTGGAATCCATAATGTGCTATCCGCACGTAAAAGGCGAGGACGATAAGGACCATCCCATGAGCGTGGACGACGTTATGGCGCACGTGCGTTCGGTAATGACTCCGCTTGCCGGCAACGTAAAGCGCGCAAACGACGCGTTTAACGACCTTATCTATTTGTACAACACCGACCCCGGCGCGTTCAATAACGACAAGGGTTATGTAGTAAAGTACACGCTTGACGACGGCGAAAACGAAACATATATGCAGGAGTTTGCCGACGCCGCACGCGAAATGCGCAAGACTTTGGCTGTGGGTCAAGTTTACGGCCAGCCCGTTATAACCGACTACGGCGTGCATATCATGTATTTGTCGTCCGTGCCGCAACTTGGCGCGGTGTCGCTTAACGATTATACTTCGCCCGACAGATCGCAAACTTATTACGAATTGCTCGAACAGCCCATAAAGAGTGCGCGCGAATCGGCGTCCTACAGCGAATGGCAAAACAATATTCTCACGTACAATTACAACAAGTATTCCAAGGTTTATACGAAAAACTTCTCCGATTTGTGGGAAGACTGATAATATAATTTTATTAGCCACGGAAAAGCGGCAAGAGGTTAAGTATTATGGCAAGATTCGGCGGATACGGCCGCGGCGGCGGCGGTATGAATATGCAGCAAATGATGAAGCAGGCTCAGCAGTTGCAGGAGCAAATGGCTCAGGCAAAGGAGCAGCTTGAGGAAGCGCGCGTCACCGGCACAAGCGGCGGCGGCGCGGTTACCGTTACCGTGTCGGGCACAAAACGCTTTATCTCCATATCGATTAAGCCCGAGGTCGTCGATCCGGACGATGTGGAAATGCTGGAAGACCTTATAACAGCCGCGGCAAACGAAGCGTACGTGGAAGCGGACGAGATGTACAAAAACAGCCCGCTCGGGTCTTTGGGCGGACTTTAATGCGCGATATAAAGTGCGTAGCCACTCTTGCAAGCAGGTTTTCCATGCTGCCGGGGGTGGGGAAAAAGACCGCGCTAAGGTACGCTTACGCGGTTATAGATATGCAGGAGCGCGATGTGGACGCGTTTTGCGAAGCGTTAAAGGACGTAAAGCAAAACGTTAAGCTGTGCTCGGTATGCGGCAACTTTACCGAAGACGATGTTTGCGAGCTGTGCTCTTCGCGGCAGGCAAAACAGATTTGTGTTGTGGCGTATCCTAAGGACGTTATAGCGGTGGAAAACACCGGTGCGTTTGACGGCGTGTATCACGTACTGCACGGAACATTGAGCCCTATGAATAACCGCACGCCGGACGACCTGAACATAAAAAGCCTTATGGGTCGGCTGGACGGCGTGGAAGAAGTTATTATCGCCACAAACCCCGACGTGGAAGGGGAAGCGACCGCGGTGTACTTGGCAAGGCTTATAAAGCCGCTGGGCATAAAGGTAACAAGGATTGCGCAGGGCATATCCATGGGTTCGGAGCTTGAGTATGCCGACAGCGTAACACTGTCCCAAGCGCTCGGCAGAAGAACAACATTGTAAATACATAAGTATACAAAAAAATTCGTGCCGTAAACATTTGCAAAACCAATAATTATATGCTATAATTTTTACGCACTTAATGCTACTGTGGCTCAGTCGGTAGAGCAGCTGATTCGTAATCAGCAGGTCGGCGG
>JAFLVI010000011.1 GCA_022508405.1 Clostridiales bacterium | reverse complement strand
GTATTGTCATTACTATTATCGCTTGCGCGCCCGCGCCCACCCAGATGATGATTATAGGCCCGAGCGCGATTTTGGGCAGGGCGTTAAGCACTACAATGTACGGCTCCAGTACTTTCCTTAGCTTTACAAACCGCCAAAGCAATATGGCAATCACTATGCCCAGAGCACTCGCCGCTATAAAGCCGATTATACATTCTATCAGGGTATAGGCTATATGGGTAAACAGTTCGCTCGTGTCAATAGTTTGCAGCATTTTTACTATGCGCGACGGGCAGGACGTGATAAACGGGTCAATCAAGTCCAGCTTTGCCGCGAGTTCCCAAATGCCTATCAATGCAAACAGCAGACCTATCTGCAGAATAACTGTGGTGATTTTGTCGTTTCGGCGGCGGGCTAAATACTTTTGGCGCGGGGTTTTGCCTTGCGGCAAACGGCAGGGTAATCGGGTCATCTTCATGTTAGGCTCCTTAAAAGCGTTAGTCGTGCGTGGTTTCGCCGTCTTTGTCGTCGGCGGTAACAATCATGCTTTTTATCTTTATAAACACGGTCTTTGTAAGCGTGTACATGTACACACCCGCGTCCTTTACAAGCGTAACGGCGTCAAGCAGAACTTGCTTGCCGGAAACGCGTTTTTCGTCCGTCATTGCGTCACCTCCTTCCATACGCGGTCAAACCAGTATGAGAATTTAGGGCTCTCTCGGCGCTTGAGCGGCGTGGGCGCGTCTATATCTATTGTAAACACCGCCTTGACGGAAGCGGGGCGCTTTGTCAGCACGACTATTCTGTCCGCCATGGACACCGCTTCGGAAATGTCGTGAGTGACTAATAGCGCCGTTTTGTTTTCGTTTTTTATTATTGCGTGAACGTCGTCGCACACCGTCATGCGCGTTTGAAAGTCGATGGCGGAAAACGGTTCGTCAAGCAGTAGCAATCGCGGTTTAAACGCCAGTGTGCGTATAAGCGCGGCGCGCTGGCGCATTCCGCCGGACAGTTCGGTAGGGTAAGCGTTTTTAAAGTCGCCCAGTCCGTACTTTTCCAACATTTCCACCGCGTATTGCTTTGACTCGGGCGTAAGCTTTTTTTGCACGGACAGCCCGAGCATTACGTTGGACTCTATTGTTCGCCATTCAAACAGGTTGTCGCGTTGCAGCATGTATCCCACATTGCCTTTTTTTGCCACAATCGGCTGACCGTCTATTGTTATAGTGCCGTTTGTGGGCGGCAACAGTCCGGCTATCATGGACAAAAGAGTGGTTTTGCCGCACCCCGACGGACCGACAAGGGCGATAAACTCGCCCTCATCGATTGTCAGAGTCAGGTCGCGCACCGCCTCGGTTTCGCTCTTTTCGGTCTGATAGATTATATCGACATGATTTATATCCAGTAAAGCCATGGCGGGTCACCCGTGCGCTACATTTCGAGTTCTTTAACAAGCTCGTTTGCGATGTTGTTGTTTACGGCAAGGTTGTAGTCGGCGCGGCTCTTGAGCGTGCCCGCGTTTTCCATTATGTCCTGAAGCCTGTTGAACGCCGTCTCCGACATGACGGGGGTAGTAGACCACGCGTTAATCGCCAGATAGCTGTTTATTGCGTATACGGCGGACTGCTCTGTCGTGCCGGGGAAGGACTTAACAAGCGACTTGGCTACCGTTTCGGGCGTGTTGTTTACCATGTATTGGTAGCCGCGAAGTACCGCGCGCAAAAAGGCTTTGGCGGTTTTATTATTGGACTTTAACCACGATTTTTGCGCCGAAAACGCCGTGTACGGCACTTCGCCCGACGCTTCGCCCACAGACGCCACAATGTAACCCTTGCCGAGCGCCACGTATTCGGAAGCGGTCGGCTCAAACATAGTGGTGTAATCTATGCTTTTGTCGGTGTCAAACGTGCCAACCATTGCGTCAAACGCGACCGAGGTGTCAAACAGCGGCGTATTGGTATTAACTCCGTGCTGATTAAGCACCCACTGAAGCGTCATTGCCGGCACGCCACCAGGGCGACCCGCAAGCACGTGCTTGCCCGCAAGATTGCTCCAGTCAAAGTCCGGTTCCGGTCTGCGCCCTACAAGGAACGATCCGTCGCACGCAGTAAGCTGTCCGAATATGACGGGGTAGTTGCGCTGTCCTTCTACGTGACAGTAAATCGTGGCCTCCGGACCCATGAGCCCGATGTCTGCCGAACCGGAAATTACGGCGGTCATAACCTTGTCGGCGCCGCCGCCGTTGCTTAGCTTGAGATTGATGTTTTCATCGGCGAAATACCCGTTGTTTATAGCTATGTACAACGGCGCGTAAAAGATTGAGTGGGTTACCTCGCACAGCCTGACCGTGGTCTTGCCGTCGTCACCACAGCCGACAAGCGTAAGCGGACACAGCATTAGTGCGAGCGCGGTAAAAAGAGCAGTTATTTTTTTCATACTTCCTCCTAAGATAGGTTGAGAGTGGTCGGGCTGTGCAAGCCCAAACTTCACATTATTGGCTATTTTGCCCCTTACGTCGCTTGACGTACCGCTGTGGGTACGACTGCGCTCCATAAGTGTCAAACTATCTCCAAACTGCGAAGTTTGGGTGCAAACAGTTTTAAGGAGCGGAAAGTGGTGTCAGACAAGGAAAAGTGCGCGAAGTCGTACTTTTATAGTACGTCGAGCGTACTTTGACGATGTATCACGCCGCTTAACGCCCATAAAACCTTGCAGGCTCGACCACTATCAACCTCAATATATTCCAGTGTATGCACTGTTTTGGTAGGGGGTGCTCGCGCAACCGCGTTAAATTATTTGCTATTTTATTGTTGTTGTGATAAAATGCAATATATAATAGGAGAGCACAATGGACAAAACGTACAATCCGCAAAGCTTTGAAAGTCGTATTTATAAACGCTGGTTGGATAACGGCTGCTTTCAGCCGCGCGCGGGCAAGGCAAGAAAGAAGTTTTCCATAGTCTTGCCGCCGCCCAACATAACCGGACAGCTGCACATGGGACACGCCATGAACGTGACAATCCCCGACGCGATAGTGCGCTACAAGCGCATGAAGGGATACGAAACACTGTGGGTCCCCGGGTACGACCATGCTTCCATAGCCACCGAAGTCAAGGTGGTGGACGCCATGCGCGAAGAAGGCTTAAGCAAATCGGACGTGGGCCGCGACGGATTTTTGTCCCGCGCTTGGGCGTGGAAGGAAAAGTACGGCAACCGCATAGTTGAGCAGCTACAGACCATGGGCTTCAGCCTTGACTGGTCTAGAATGGCTTTCACTATGGACGAAAAGTGCAGCCGCGCCGTGCGGGAAGTGTTTGTATCGCTGTACGAGCAGGGCTATATTTACCGCGGCAACAGGATTACCAACTGGTGCCCGGGATGCAAAACGGCTATTTCCGACGTGGAAGTGGATTACACAAGCGAGCCTTCGCATCTTTGGCATATAAAATATCCGTTTAAGGACGGAAGCGGGTATATAACGGTTGCAACCACCCGTCCCGAAACCATGCTGGGCGACACGGCGGTTGCGGTAAGTCCCAAGGACAAGCGCTATGCGGGCATGGAAGGTAAGCTTCTTGTTCTTCCGCTTGTCGGGCGGGAAATTCCCATTGTGTACGACGATTATGTGGAAGCGGACTTCGGCACGGGCGCGGTAAAGATTACTCCCGCGCACGACCCCAACGACTTTGAAGTGGGCTTGCGCCATAATCTGGAAGTTATCCGCGTCATGAACGACGACGGAACTATGAACGAACTTGCCTGCGCTTATCAAGGCATGACGCGCGAAAAAGCGAGAGAAGCCGTTGTGGCAGACCTTAAAGCGCAAGGCTATTTGGAAAAAATAGAGGACTACACGCACAATGTGGGGCATTGCAGTCGTTGCAAACAGACCATTGAGCCGATGGTGTCCAAACAGTGGTTTGTAAAGATGACAGAACTTGCCGCGCCAGCAATCGAAGCGGTAAAGACCGGCAAAATCAAGTTTATTCCCAAACGGTTTGAAAAATCGTATTTCAACTGGGTGAACAATATCCGCGACTGGTGCATTTCCCGTCAGCTCTGGTGGGGACACCGCATTCCGGTGTACTACTGCGACGGTTGCGGCAAGGAGATGGCGAGCAAGACGGACATAACGGTCTGTCCGCATTGCGGCGGGAAGCTAAGGCAGGACGAGGACGTGTTGGACACATGGTTCAGTTCGGCGCTGTGGCCGTTTTCCACGCTCGGCTGGCCTGACAACACAGAGGACCTTAAAAAATATTATCCCACCGACCTGCTTGTAACGGCGTACGACATAATAACGTTTTGGGTGTCGCGCATGATATTTGCCGGACTCAAATTCACAGGCGAAGCGCCGTTTAAGGAAGTGTACATCCACGGGCTTGTGCGCGACGAAATGGGCCGCAAAATGAGCAAGTCTTTGGGCAACGGCGTCGATCCCATGGAAGTAATACAGTCCGTCGGCGCGGACGCGCTTCGCTTTTCGCTTGTAAACGGCATAGCGCGCGGCGGCGACGTGTGTTATTCCGGCACGGCGTTAAACAGCTACCGCAACTTTATGAACAAGCTGTTCAATGCGGCAAAGTTTGTCATGGGCGCGTGCCAAAACGGATACAATAAAACCCCCAAGGCGGTGACGGCGGCGGACGGCTGGCTTTTCGGCAAGCTTAACGAGCTGATTGCGGAAGTCAATTCTTCCATGAAAAAGTACGACGTAGGTCACGCGGCGGAAGCGCTGTACAACTTTATTTGGGACGAGTTTTGCGACTGGTATATTGAGTTTGCCAAGGTACAGCTAAAAGGCGAAAATGCGCTGAACACCGCCGGCGTACTCAGGTATGCTTTGGAAGTTCTGTTAAAGCTTGTTCATCCCATTATCCCGTTTATAACAACCGAAATATACGACAGCCTGCCGGACGCGCAAGGGGAGCTCATGCTGAGCGAATTCCCCAAGAAAAAGCGCGGCGATTACGCGGCTGACGTCAAGCTTGCCGAGCGGCTTAAGGACTGCGTTCGCGCCGTGCGCAACCTGAAACAAACAAATGGGGCGGTTGCAAAAACGCCCGAGGTGTTGTGCGAAGGCGACGAGACGCTTTGCGGTCTTATAAAGGAATATTTGCCCGCGCTTGCAAAGACGGAAAACGTGCAGTTTGGCAGTAAGGAAAACTGCGCGCTTATCGCACTGGACGGCGTAAAGATTTTTGTGCCGCTGTCCGATACGGAAAAGGAACGCGAAAGGCTTACAAAGGAACTGGAAAAATGTCAGTCCGAGCTTAAGCTTGCACAGTCCAAGCTGAACAATGCGGGATTCTGCCAAAAGGCGCCGCAAAAACTGATTGACGCCGAGCGCGAAAAAGTGGCGTCTTACACCGCCAGAATAAAGGTTTTGACCGAGAAATTGGCATAATATTTGCGTTTTTGCATTTACTTTTTTGTTTTTTTATGATATAGTATAAGCCTAACTCTCAAATTACGGGGCAGGAGAACGGTTTGGAGCAGTCGGAAGAAGAACTTTTGAATAAACTGATTGTGTTGTTCGTGTTCGACAAAATGGACATTGCACTCGACTACAATACCATCATCAGCATTTGCTACGCGCAAAACGGCTGGATGATGCCTTTGTATTGCATGGATGCGATTGACAAGCTGACCAAATCCAACTTTTTGCACAAGGCGGAGCGCGGAAAGGAAAAGCTGTACTCGCTCACTCCGGACGGCAGAGCGTGCCTTGCCAACTTTTACTCGCGCATACCGGAGTCCTTGCGGCAGGAGATAAGCGATTACGTAAAAGAAAATCGCATGTCGTATAAGCGCCGTCAGGAGTACAAGCATACATACTATAAAAATAAGGACGGCACGTACACCGTGTGGTTACGCGTGGTGGAGCCGTCCGCGACGCTTTTGGATCTTAAGTTTGTCGTGGCAAACAACCGCACCGCCAAATACATTCACGAAAATTGGGAAAAGAATGCGGCAAGCATATATCTTATGCTTCACGACCGTTTAACAGAGTAGCATAAAAGGAGCGCAAATTATGTATACCTACAAAACGCACGGCACATGTTCGCAGGAAATACAGTTTGACATAAAAGACAACAAGATAACCGAACTAAAATTTGTACGCGGCTGTGCGGGCAATACGCAGGGCGTAGCCAAGCTCGCTATCGGCATGGACGTGGACGACGTTATAGCGCGCCTACAAGGCGTTCAGTGCCGAAACGGTACGTCCTGTCCCGACCAGCTTGCAAAAGCGCTTATCGAGTACAAAAACAGCCTAAATTAAATTACATATTAAAGGAAGAGAAGTGTCAACCAAACGATTGGTACATATAGCCATGTTTACCGCGCTTATAATAGTAGGCGGGCTTATTTCCGTGCCCATACCGTTTACTCAGGTGGAAGTGTCGCTGCAAACGGTGTTTGTTATTGCGGCAGGGCTTGTCTTGGGCGGAGTGGACGGAGCGCTCAGCGTACTGGTGTATTTGGCGATGGGGCTTTTGGGGCTTCCCGTATTCACTAAAGGCGGGGGATTGCATTACATATTTATGCCGTCTTTCGGTTATTTGATAGGCTTTCCGATCGGAGCGTTTGTCAGCGGAATGCTTTGCAAGCGCATAACAAGAGTGACGCGCGGCAAGGTGTTTTTGTGCGCGCTTATAGGGTGCGTGCCCATTTACGCGATAGGCGTAACCTATCAAGTGCTTATACTGTATTACTATCTGCACAGCACGTGGGCGGCGGCCATAATGGGCGTACCGGCGGTGGGCGTTTTGCTCATCAAAGACATGGTTATGTGCGGCGGATGCGCGGCGCTTTATCCGTCCTTGACGCACGCAATGCGCAGCAGCAAAAAGTTTAACGGTCAGTCCCGATAAGCTTATGGCTAAAATATCCAAAAAAGCCGATAATTTTTATGCAATATTATATTGAAATGGTCGGCGAAATGGTGTATAATAAGTAAAACACATAATAATAAGGAGAAAATTATGGCAAGCTTGTCTTTAAGACATATCTACAAGGTGTACAGCGGCGGTGTACGCGCTGTCAGCGACTTCAATCTTGAAATCGACGATAAGGAATTTATCGTTTTCGTCGGACCTTCCGGTTGCGGTAAGTCCACAACTCTGCGCATGATAGCGGGTTTGGAAGACATATCGTCCGGCGAACTTTATATAGAAGATCGTCTTGTAAACGACGTCGAGCCTAAGGACCGCGATATAGCGATGGTTTTCCAAAACTACGCGCTTTATCCGCACATGACCGTTTACGACAACATGGCGTTCGGTCTGCGCCTTCGCCACGTTCCGGCCAAGGTAATTGACGAAAAGGTACAAGAGGCAGCCAGCATACTTGGCATTCAGCACCTTTTGAGCCGTCGTCCCAAGGCGTTGTCCGGCGGTCAGCGTCAGCGTGTTGCGCTCGGTCGTGCTATAGTCCGCGAGCCCAAGGTTTTCCTTTTGGACGAACCGCTCAGTAACCTTGACGCAAAGCTGCGCGTGCAAATGCGTACCGAGATCACCAAGATTCACCACAGACTTGCCACCACGTTTATTTACGTAACGCACGACCAGACCGAGGCTATGACAATGGGTACGCGCATTGTCGTTATGAAAGACGGTATCGTTCAGCAGGTGGACACCCCCACAACGCTGTACGACAATCCCGCCAACCTGTTTGTGGCATGCTTCCTCGGTTCGCCGCAAATGAACATATTCAAGGCAAAGCTTGTCGAGGAAAACGGCAATCTTTACGCGCTTATAGGCGAGACCAACAAGGTTATGATACCCAAGTCACGCGCATTGCGCATACGCGATAAGTCCATTATCGGCAGCGACGTGCTTTTGGGCATTCGTCCCGAAGACGTGCGCTACGAGCAGGCGCTTATCGACGCTCATCCCGAATCTGTAATCGAAGCCACCGTAGACGTTATAGAAAATCTCGGTAACGAAACGATTTTGTATCTCAACGTAGAAGGTAAGGACGATTACACCATCGCTCGTGTAAACGCGCGTTACTCCTTTGAGCAGGGCGACAAGGTAAAGATGTATCTTGCCACCGAGCATGCGCACCTGTTTGACGCCACCACCGAGCTTACGCTTATGGGCGTTCCCGATTACAACCTTATTCCCGCGCAGGCGGTTGCCGTGGAGAATACTCTTGCGGTCATGTTCGGCGATGTTTGCATTAAGCTTCCCGAAGAAATTCTCAACCGCATTACCGACAAATCTGTCATCAACAACAAGGTGGTGCTCGGACTTCCGCCCGAAGCGCTCAAGGCCGAAGGCGG
This sequence comes from Clostridiales bacterium, assembly GCA_022508405.1. GTDB lineage: Bacteria > Bacillota > Clostridia > Christensenellales > Pumilibacteraceae > Anaerocaecibacter. Next base: position 26,767 of record JAFLVI010000011.1, on the reverse strand, counting down.
CGAAGGCGACGTTTGCTTCGAAGGCGTTGCGGAGTTCTTTGATAACTATCCGCGCTTCAAGGCAGTGTACTTGGCAGTCCCCGGACTTGTAAACAACCTTATCGTTTCGCGCCCGCTCGACTACGAGTTTAACGGCGGCGAGACCATGAAGGTCTATCTCGATCCCACTAAGATTCAGTTGTTCAACATGGAAGGCGAGCGCATTATTGCAGATCGTCCCGTAACCGGCAACACAACTACCGGCACGATGCTCAACAACAACGGCGTTTACAACTATAAGTTTGTCGGCAAAACCGGCACAAAGAACAAGCTGGCTGTGGAAAATCAGACCGGTCTTAAGACGGCGGAAACCGATGCGCCCATGTACATTTTGCCGCGCGGATTGTCTATCGACAAGGATGCGATTGCAAAATCGCCCAAAATGGTGCTCAGCGGCGTGATTAAACACCTTGACGAATACAACAGAGACGCCATTGTCACGGCGGAAATTGCGGGATTCGATGAGGATATGACTGTTATCATCCGCAAATTTGCGGGCTACAACACCGGCGACAAGATCAAGATGGTTGTCGATCCTCAAGCGATTGTTATTGGCAAGTACGAGACATTCGCTCAAGCGGTTAAAAACTCGGACGCACAGGCTGAAGGCGAGGTCCGCTATAAGGAATTGCTCCAAGCTCGCGAAAACGAAAAGGCGCTCGAAAATGCAGCTGCCGGCAAAAAAGAGCAGGCCGCCGTTAATGAAGCCGCCGAAGTAGAAGAAGCTCCCGCCAAAAAACCTGCTGCCAAAAAACCGGCAGCTAAAAAGCCTGCGGCAAAGAAGGCTCCTGCGGCTAAAAAGCCTGCGGCAAAGAAAGCCCCCGCGGTAAAAAAGCCCGCTGCAAAAAAGAAATAAACTGAATAAATAATCAAACACAAAACCGAGAGTAAATTTTACTCTCGGTTTTCTTATGTCTGATTAAAGAAAAATGTTTATAGAAATGTTAAGCAAGCACCAAGGATAATTCTTAATTCTTAATTCTAAGTTCGTATCCGTCTTTACCGTCAAGTACGGTATAGCCAAGCGCGTCAAGCTCGCTCCTGAGTGCGTCCGACGTTGCCCAATCCTTAGCCTTGCGTGCGGCAAACCGTTTTTCGGCAAGCGCTTTTATTTTGGCGGGAATATCGGTTGAAGCTTGTTCGATCGGAAGGTGCAGGTCAAGCCCGAAAATTCGGTCAAGATCGGCGGCGATGTCGTAAACTTCGCGGCAAGCGTACTTAGCCATTGTCCACAGCTCGCCGAGCGCGAGCGGGAAGTTAAGATCGTCGTATACGGCGGCTACTATTGCGGCCTTTTGGGCGTGCACTTTTTGTGCCGTGTCGGCGTCCGCTTTTTGCGCCGACTTGCAAGCGGAAATCATGCCGCGCAAGCGGTTGTACGCTGTGGCCGCACCGTCAAGTCCGTCAAATGTAAAGTTAAGCTTGTTGCGGTAGTGGGTATTCAGACAGAAGTAGCGAAAGGCGAGCGGGGAGTAACCCTTTGCGATAAGGTCGTCTATTGTATAGACGTTGCCCAAGGATTTGCTCATTTTTCCGCCGTCCACCAGCATAAATTCGCCGTGCATCCAAAGGTTGACTACCTTATGTTCTTCCAGCGCTTCGCTTTGCGCTATTTCGTTTTCGTGATGAATGGGAATATGGTCTACGCCGCCTGTGTGGATATCAAACCGATCGCCCAAGAACTTTTTGCTCATTGCGGAGCATTCTATGTGCCAACCAGGGTAGCCCATGCCCCAAGGCGACTGCCATTGCATGATGTGGTTTTTTTCGGCTTTTTTCCACAGTGCAAAGTCGGCGGGGTGGCGTTTTTGCGTATTTACGGCAACGCGTGCGCCGGCCAAAGCGTCCTCTATATTGCAACGCGAAAGCTTGCCATATTCACTGAATTTGGAAATATCAAAGTAAATTCCGTCGTCCGTTTCGTAGCCGTAGCCTTTGTCGCACAGCACCTTTACAAAGTCGATCATCTCGGTGATGTTGTCCGTAGCCTTTGCAATTATTTCGGGCAAAAGTATATGCAAGCGTTCAAGGTCCTTAAAGAAAACCGATGAATAGAATTCGGCTATCTCCTCCGGCTTTTTGTTTTGTTTTTTGGCGGCGGAAGCCATTTTGTCTTCGCCGTCGTCGCCGTCCGACATCAGGTGTCCAACGTCGGTTATGTTCATAACGGAGCGCGTCGTATAGCCGGCGTATTTAAGCGTACGGCGTAGCTCGTCCATAAAAACGTACGTGCGAAGATTGCCGATGTGCGCGTAGTTATACACCGTGGGGCCGCAGGAGTATGTTGTTACTATAGGCGGATCGAGCGGAGAAAACCACTCTTTTTTTCGCGTAAGTGTGTTGTAAAGTTTTAGGTTTTCCATATAGTTATTATTCTCCGTTTTTGCGAGTGAAATCGTCAGTTTCCGTTATGTCGTCCGGCGCATTACGCCGCGTAACCGCTTGTGATTGGTCGTAAGCCACGCGCTTGCCGTTTAGCCTTACAACTCGTGCAGGCACGCCCACCACCGTAGCGTTTTGCGGAACGTCCTTAAGCACCACTGCGCCCGCGCCGATTTTTGCGCCCTGTCCGACGGTAATAGGACCCAAGACCTTCGCGCCGGAGCTTATCATAACGTTATCCAAAACGGTAGGGTGGCGCTTGCCCGTATCTTTGCCTGTTCCGCCCAGCGTTACGCCCTGATATATTACCACATTGTTTCCGACTTCGGCTGTTTCGCCGATTACCACGCCCATACCGTGGTCTATAAACACGCCGTAGCCGATTTTTGCCGCCGGATGAATTTCTATGCCCGTAAAAAATCTTGTAATTACGGAAAGTATTCGCGCCGTAATAAAGTACCTATGCACATAAAAAAAGTGAAAAAGTCTGTACATTACAAGTGCGTGCAGTCCGCTGGAAAACAGCACTGCTTGCACTTTTGTCCTTGTTGCGGGGTCGTGTACAACAACGGCGTTGATGTCGCGCTTAATTGCGGTAAGTACGGACGGCTTCATGCCACTATTTTATGCGCAAATGTTACTTTGTGCCACCCGTGCGCAATAAGATGTTGTAAAAAAGCGCCGCGGCAAGTGGTGCTATACGGCGCTTAATAGTATACTTTGGCAATGGGGTGGGAGTATTATTCTACGCCGTTAAGGAAGTTTATCGCCGTTTCCAATTTTTTCTCGCCCTTTTGCACGTCTTTTTCGCCCAGTCCGAGCTGTTCCGCAACAGACGAATCAAGTTCGGCAATGCACTTTTGGAGTTCGGCAATGCCCTTATCGGTTATTTTGTAATGTACGGACCGCAAATCGCGTTCTACTCGCAGTTTTTCGATAAGCCCTTCGGCAATCATGGTGCGAGCAAGTATGGTCAAGTTAGGTTTGGCGATGCAAAGTTCTGCCACAAGATCTTTGGGTGATAATACATTGTTGCGAACAAGATAGAGCAGACGCATTTTTTGGGAAATAATTATCCCGTTATTGCAGTTTTTACAAAGCTTGCGTGTAGCAACATTTATTGCAAGTATTTGTTCTGCCAGCATGTTTCTCTCCTACAAAAAAATGAATTGTTTGGACGGATTAAAGTTTAACATATGCTCTAAAATATGTCAACAAAATAACCGAGTTTTTTTTGTAATTATATGTAATTAAGATTTTTGTGTGATGTCTTAGCGATAGGTTTGTGATAATATTGCAATATTTTTTAAAAAACCGCCCTGTATATTCTTTTTAATTATTGACAAACACAGTCGAATAATGTTATTATATATCTGTATTACTGTATAAGAGGTGTAGTATGCCTATTTCGGATGAAGTCATTGAGCTTGCACCGGTTAAAAAAACCAAAACAACTCTGATTATTATGATAGTCGGCATGGCTGTCTGTTTTGCACTTGCCGCCGCATTTTTGGTTATGTACTTGCTCAAACCGAGCGTCACGGAGGACAAAAACCACGTAAAAGACGTTACGGTTGTAGCCAACGAGCTGTTTTCCGAACTGGACGAAAACGGGCATGAGGTCTTGTACGCTTCAATAGGCAATGAGTACATAGTGTATTCTACCATAACGGTGGACAACAACTCTTCCACAAATGTAAAGTGGGATTGGTCCACGGACTTACTGGAGATAAAGGAGCAGGAAGGCGGCGACGGCGCGTACATAAAATTCATTCCCAGAGTCGGTACGCACGGCAAAACCGCCTATGTTACGGCGGTGGCTGCGCAAAACTCCCACGAACACATGAAAGTGGAGTTTAAAATCGTCAATCAAGGCGCGGAAGATGTTCGCGTTAAGCAATACGGATCGTCCGGCAGCTGGCATACGGTAACGGGCGACAACAGCCAAAAAGAGCTTGCAATAAGCGTCCCTTATTACAAAAACAACGCAAACTTCAACACCACAGTCGTAAGATTCGAGCAGCTCGGCAGATACAACGCCACATCGGGTGAATACTCCAAGATGACCGAGTCCGATTTGGGCGGCGGAAAAAAGACAAACGACGTTAGCATAACATCGGACAATGATAAAGTTGTTATAAACCAAGACAGCATTATCAACGGAGAGTTTTCGTTTACCGCAAAGGGCAGCGATCTTACAGCCATTATCACCATAAGCGCAAACGTAAACAACGATAATTTTGAAGTTCTTAACAAAAAAATAAAAGTAACCGTGCAATCCAACGCAACGCTAGGATACGTGGATACCATGTACATGTTTAACAAGCCGGTGGTGGATGGTCCTTACATTGCCGGAGTGCTTAAAGACGGCGACACAAGACAAATAGATTCCGCAGCGTTAAGTGAAAAATTAAAAGCCGACAAATCGCTTAAAGTCTCTGCATACAATGACAGAACCGTAGGCAGCAAAGATTTTGAGATTGTTTTGCCGTACAGCAACAACAGCAACGTCACATACAACGACATTTTTAAGCACATAATGCTCAATCCCGCCACTATCCAGTACAACGGTAACCAACTTAACACCGCATGGCACAAGGATATCGAGGTTTCGTCATCGGATAACAATGTACTTACTGTAACCACGGATAGAGATGGGGAAGTCAAGCTTTATCCCAAAGCAATTTCAGACAGGTGCACGCTTACGTTTAAAGACAAGAAAAGCGGCAGTGCGGGCGCGTCTTTAACTGTGCCTGTGCGCATTGTTGCACAAACATTGGATGTGGTGCTTGCGGAAGGCGACAACAAGACTTCCGAAGGTCATCCTAATATCGATGTAAATGCGGCTACCGACAGAACGTACACGGTAACGATTTCTTACACTTTCGTAGCACCCGACAATGCAAATTTGGAAGGTTGCGTCAACAACAAGTACGCCCTTAGTTTTTCGAAGAGCGAATTGAAGGTCATGCTTGGCGCTTCCGAAGAGATTGAACCCAATGAGATTAAGGAAGTCAAACTGACTCCCACCAAGTCTGGCGGGCAAGGTTCGTCCACGCAGTACAAGGCGTCATTCACTTTATCTGTAAAGGTCTTAAAGAATGATACCGGCGTTGCCAAGTTAACGTTTATCAAACAAGCCTCCGATTTGGCAGAGAAAGCCGAAAATTCGGACAGCCTATTGGAAAAAGACAAGCAGATTACTCTTTCTGCGTCGTTCGGTATTGTAGAGAGTGCACAAGAAGCTTGGCTCAAGGATAGGGCGGACGTACTTGACTTTATAACGGATGACGGCGCGAATGCGGCGGACTACATACGCAAATCAAATCAAAAGGAAGCGGATTTATACGTTCAAAACCGCAGAAACGGCGTGCAGTTGAATATGGTTACCACCGCAGACAACCTTAAAAAATTCGTCGCTGCGGATAAAACATATTTCACCGTTCAGGATATAAACGTCGGCTCGGCAAGCGGCGCTTTGACCAAGTCAAACAATAATTTGGTGTTTAGGGGCAGCGAGACTGTCAATCCTTCTGTCAATGCTTGTACGATAAGCTTTGCGGTCCATAATGTAAACGGGACAAAAATCGCCGATCTTTCCATTACGGTACACGTCTTTGACGCGGTGGACAGCGTTATTGTATCCACAAAAAACAAACAGGCGTATTACGGCGTTTCCGATGCAAATGCAATCACGGAAGGATATATCGAAATACAATCGTCCGACGTTAAAGCCACATATGTATATAATCAAAACGAAAAAGATTTTGATTTTTCGGGTATAGATTTATATTACGGCAACAACGTCAAGTTTGAAGACGGCAATAAACAAATAAGCGGCAATACAATCACATTCTTGCACGAGGGTACGCCGCTGTACGAATTTAATACTTCAACTAAAAGACTGACTGCCAAGACGGATATTTTTGAATACAGCTACAAGACCGGAATAAACTTCGGCGATTTGTACATGGTGTTCTTGCTTGGAGACAGTGACGAGTATGTGGGCAAGCACTACGGCGAGCCGTTTGACTACGGCAATCAAAAGATGACGTTAAAGTTTATTCGTCGTGCGGATGAAGCCGCTTTGTTTGACAACGGCGATTACGACGGATCGCCGACGTTAAAGGGCGGAACCGGTTTTGAGCTTTCGTTTAATCAAGATAAGACGTATACGCTGTATGTAAGCTCGGTCATAAAAATTAACGTTTCGGGTTCGGAAGGAAAACAATCCATATATGCCGAACAGCACAGCGACGTCGCACCGTACGAACAGGCTTGGATTGTTTTGCCCGATCAGATTACCGATATTCGCGATGAAAGCTCGGGCATAAAGAGCACCGGTTCGTACTATTACGTCACATTCAAAACACCTGCCATTCAAGGTAACAAGATTTCGTACAACGGAAAGGTGTTTTTGACGAGCGAAAAGTCGGTTAATGCGGTGTTTGAAATAAGCAACCAAACACGTTCTATACAATCAATCAGCATATTCGAAGACGCTTCGCACGGCAAGGTGTTGGATAATAAGACCATGTCGTTGGGCGCTTATGTCGGCAGTGACGGAAACGTATACAAGTATTCCAAAGAGATTTATGTTTTGATTACATACATAGGCAACCAATCGTATTATACCAAGTTTGAAAGCGCCACAATAAAGGTGCCTGACTACTTGGAGATTTCGGGTGCCACACTTTTGGACGATCAAGGCAGTGACGACGGTTATGATTATTATTCTTTGACGCCGTCGGTCGAAAAAATCAACGAAAGCACAATAGACCACTTTATTTGCACTATTACGCTTTCCAAAACAAAACAGGTAACCGATTGTCATTCAATCCAAGCTTATCCGAGCGATCAGCAAGCGGGGGATATTAAGGCGGGTTGCTCTGTCGACGTACAGACGGGACTTGACAAGATTACAGTAAAAAGCGGCGAAGCCGATATCGCCACCGTAACGTCCGGCAGCACGGCCAAAACATCTAAGGCTTTCGAGCTTGCAAGCAAAAACGACACGCAGTCGTACACGCTCACCTTTGTATACGGCGCTATCAACGGCGAAGGATATGATTTATCATACAATTACGCCGGCTCCGGTCTAAGCGTAGTGAGCCCTTCGGCATTTACCGGCTTTGTTGTCAACAACAACATCAAAGGCGACAATGCGTCCACCTTTACAATAACAGTCGATCCCACATCGATTACCACTTTGTTGGGTGTAAACAATAAGCTTACGTTCACATTCACCGATACCTATCACGAAGTAAGCCGTGTGTTCACGCTGGAGATAGAAATATCCGTCACAATGGATATTTACGCCCTTGATTTTGTAGATAACACCGAAAAGAGAGTGACGGTTACCGGTGGGTCGGGCAATGCCAATGCGCTTTCCGTAAACGTCAAGTACAACGACGGCGACTCCAATGTTCAGCCGCCGGAAACGACAATAAACAATCAGCAAGTGCTGTTTGTCTGCACGTACGACGGCAGCGACTATACGCCGTTTGGCGGCATAACCGTAACACACAACGGCGCTCAGTACTCGATTACAGTTCCCAACAACATTGACCGCAATACCAAGTACTATTTGGTGCTTGAGTACCAAGGCAAAACGTACAAAGTTCAAGAGCTTATTATCGACACACTTATATCGAGTTTGCAATTTGCTTCCGGTAATACAATTCAGCCTACGGGGGATGAGTTAATCAAGGAAGCGTCCGTTGTAGTCAAATCAAAGGATCAGCAGTTTACGCTTGCGGCGCAGGTGGTCAACGCCGGCTCCGGTCAAGTAGACAGCGGTAAAACCGCCACATACAAGCTGTACACCGACGTCGATCTCCAAACCGAAGTTTCCGGTATAACAATAGACGGTAGCGGCGTTATCAAGTTTACCGCTCCCGCCAAAACATCCGGCGAATTCTACTATGTTGCTTCCTACTCCGATCAATATACCGCAAACGCCACGCTTAAAGTAAAGATTGCGTATACAATTACGCCGTCCGAAGTGAATATAGAGAATGTTGACGAAGAGGCGCTCAGCGGCAACAAACTTACGCTTTACTTTGTGGACGACGGGCATTACACCATTGCCGAATTGCACGATAAGCTTGTTGCCAAAACGGTGTTCGGCACCAAGTACGAAGCGGAGAGCGTCTCATACAGAATAGAACTGCAAGACACCGGCAACTCAAGGTATTTGGAAGTGTCCGGATTAAAGCTTACGCCCAAGTCGTTAATCGGCAACAGCGTAACAACCGTACCGGTAATCGTTTACGCCAACTACAACGACGTCGAAGTTCAGCATACTTACAATGTTGTTATCACGCCCATTGCAAAGGCGACTTTCGGAGCGGGTAACAGCACGTTGGATTTGCTCAACAAAGATGCGTCTTTGACGGTTGAACCCACTATTTCCAATTACGCCGGCTTCAACACTGATTTCAGCCTTACCGGTGCGGACGGAGTACTCAAAATCGACAACGTCTCGAGTTCAAACAACAAAACGGTCAAGTTTGCAAGTGGAACCACCGCAAAGCGCGGCACTTACGATCTTACCGCAACGCTTACATATACATATACCGGCGCCGGCAACGGAATACGGTTGATAGGCGACAGCTTTACGGTAACTTCCACATACACCGTAACGGTGGTTTGCGATTACGAGTTGACGTTTGACCTTAATGCAACGTTAAGCGGCGATAGTAACGCCGTGCCCGTTTTCCAAGTCGGCAGCGAAGAAACCAAGTTTGCCGTAACAAACGGCGCAATGACTTTTGGCATTACTGTTACAAGCGTGGCGGATGACAGCAAGTTCTCCGCTACATACAGCGCACAGTGCAATACCGAAATCGTTACCGTAAAGTCGTTCACAGGCAAAACCGCCGTCGTCGTGTATAACAATAATACTAGCGGCAAGTTTACTATAACCGTAACGGCTAACATCTACGGCGATACGTTCAAGTGCGCGCAGGATTACTACTTTGTTTACGGCGCGGATGTTTCCGCCACACTGTCTATATCGAGTGACGGCGGCAGCCAATACTCCGCGTTTGAAGGCAGCACACAGAATATTGAATACACCACCAATCCGTACAAGTTCAAGTATGAAGTGTCCGGACTGCCAAACGACGCGGTGGTGGATATTGTTGTAAACGGCGATGTCGAAAAAAGCGAGATTCAGTCCACAAGCGGCAAAAAGTACGTTATTATCACCGCAGTAAAGCCCACAACGTTGATTGTAGGCGGCACTGTAAAGATTGGCAGCCGCACAATATATCTTGCCGACAAAACGGTAACGCTTACGGCAACCGCACCCGACTTTAACTTAAATTGCGCTTCCGAAAGCGTTCTGCCCGCAGGCACCGCTCAGTTCTCCGTGACAAAAGCGTCCGGATTTACCAACGGTTATACCGTCACGTACTCGGTTGAGTCTGAGACTTACGGAAGCATAACCGAAACGGGCGGAAAGTTTACCGCCGCCAAAAATAATGTGCTTACCGACCAAACTGTGGTTGTAAAGGCAACTGTAACCGTGCCCAACGGTATTTATGCGGGCGAGTATACTCTTACCAAAGTAATTACCGTTAAGGGCGTACCGCTTCCCACCGTATCGTGGAAAGACGGCGCTAATGCCGATTTAACGGTTGGTACGGCAAAGGATTATTCGGAGTTATACGAAGTTATAAAACAGGTAACCGGATATACTTACACAACAATCAATCCCACATTATCCGTAGCCGGACTTAACAGTGGCGAATACGATATTTCCGGTTTAAGTCTTACTGTAAAGAACATAACGACCGGCAAGCTTATTCGTGTTACCGTTACCGCAACAATAGGCGACGATATCCACAACGGCGAAAGCGTTTCGGCAACCGTCATTGTGCGCGTAAAGCCGGAGATGAACGGTGCCGACAGCAATATCAAACTCGGCAATGCGCAAAACGGCTACGACCTTAACGATTCAAGGTTTAAGGGCATTTTTGCACCCGACGGCGTGGCGACAAGCGCATATAAGATTGTTTCGCTAACCGTTTCCGACCAAGAGCACTTTAATGCGGACGGTTCCAGACTGCTTGTTACCACCGATCTTTCTTCTTCTGTCACTTATGTGGACGTTACCGCCACAGTGCTTATTACAAGCGGCGATTTTGTCGGTATGACGGTCACAGGAACAAAGAGAATATCGTTTACCTTCCTTAATACCGCCGATCTCGAGCACACCTTTAGATATTCGGATGGGTACGCGGATTTAACGGTGAATAGCGGAGATATCTCGTGCACAGACGGTACAATATCGGGCACTGTCCAACGCATGGACGTAATTGTTCCCGCTGCCGTAGCCAAATACGTAACTGTGGCAAATGACGGAACGACTGCTCCTAAAATTTCCGTAGCCAAAGAGTACGGTGCGTACCTGACAAGCGGCGACTCAAGTAAGACCTTTACATTGACATATATTATCACTTATAAGGACACTGACGACAACATTTACGTATATCACAATACCGTACAATACACGGTAGATACATACCGAGTGACTGTGTCCGCCACTATGGGCGACGGAACCGTCAATGCGGGCGGAACGGCGTCTATCAACGCGGGTGAAACCGCTATAATGCGGCTTAACGCAAGCGACGGTTATACCGTTGTAGTAACAGGTGTATCTACGGAAACGTCTTATTTGACGGCAACATACGGCGGCAACGGCGTGCAGTTCACCGCGGAAGAAGTTACTTCCGACCACGATGTCAGTGTAACTGTCAACCTTACCGTTGCCGGCTTTGAAACGTCGTTTAGCTGTACTGTAAAGGTAATGGCGCCGCAAACAACATCTCAGTACACAGCAACAGAGACCGACCATATTGATTTTGCTGTCAATGACGGCACAGACGATATTGTACAAAATAACTCGGTTGTTTCAGTATGGTCGGCAGCCCAAAGCGCCAATTACAAATACGCTCAATCGATTACTATTACCGCGCCTACGGGTCATAATCTTAACGAATACTTTACATCATTGAAAGTAAACGATAACGATAATCTGAAGGCGACTCTCACCGGTAACAGTGCGATTGTGTATTTGTACAATAATCAGGCACACAATACACAAACCAACAGCTTCAATTTGAACATGACGTTCAAGACGGATGCCCCGATAGAGCTTTCCACGATTGAAGTTAAGCTTACCACATACAACAGGGGTATGGGCGGAAATCCGTACTATGTAACTGTTCTGTACCGTGTACGCGTAACAGGTCAAATTGACGTAACGCTCAACTACAACGCAGGTGATGACAACGTAGAGTGCGCTTCTTACACTAAGCCGCTTTACAAACATCAGTATAAGTTGCCCAATCCCACGCGCAAGGGTTATACATTCGACGGCTGGTACACTGCGGAAAAGGACGGTACGCCTGTTCAGAGTACCGATAAGGTAACCAACATGCAGCCGCACACATTGTATGCGCGCTGGACGGCAAGGACGTACACGCTTAAGTACAATGCCAACTACGATGACGCACCCGCCATTCCGGACGCGTCCGACAAGATTACCTACGGTCAGCCGTACGGCAACTTGACTGCGCCTACACGCGACGGCTACGACTTTATCGGTTGGACTGTTGCGGCAAGCGCAACAAGCCAAGCCGTAACCGAAAACACTCTTGTCAAGCCCGAAACCGACACCGTAACCGAAATCACACTGTACGCGCAGTGGAGAATTAAGTACTACACGGTAACTATTGACGCCGGCGATGACAACGCGACGGTAGACGGCGCCAACAGAAAAATCACCGTTGATGTTAAGTACAACGACTCGTTCGCGTTGCATACTTTGTTAACGCCTACGTGGGCTAATCACAGGTTTACCGGCTGGAGTTCGAGTGGTGTAATCGAGCATGTTACCGGAAATATGACTATCACCGCACAGTGGGTAGAAACATTTACCGTAACTCTTAATGCGGGCGCCGGCAAGATAGGCAGTTCCGACAAGTATGTTGTAACACTTGATAAAGGCACTTCGTATTCCGATTATGTAAACATCATTCCCGTGCGTGCCGACTACAGATTTGACGGTTGGTATACTTCGGCGGAAAGCGGCGTTCTTCAAACAGCGGCCGTAACTTCCACTACCGAACTTTTTGCGCACTGGACGCCTATAGTGTTTACCGTTACGCTCATTGCAGGCGAAGGCGCTGTTGACGGAGAAAGAGTAAAGGTGATTACCGTCAGCAAGAGTGGCGACTCGTATACGGTTAGCCTTGGCGAATACACCCCTATGCGCACAGGTTACACCTTTGACGGTTGGTACACAGGCAAAGACGGCGACGGCGAACGCAAGGAAAACACTATCACCATCACGTCGGACATCACCCTGTACGCAAATTGGACTGTAAATAAGTATATGCTTAAGTACAATGCCAACTATACCGAAGCGCCTGCTATTGATGAGACAAGGCAAGTTACGTTTGGGCAAGCATTCGGCGAGTTGAAAAACGATGTTTCGCGCGAAGGGTATAGATTTGTTTGCTGGACTATTGCGGCTGAAAGTAGCAGCCAAGTTATTACGGCAGCATCTATGGTAACTTCCGATCTCCAAAACGGAGCAGATCTTATTCTGTACGCACAGTGGGAAAAGCTGTACACAGTTTCATTTGACTTGAACTACGGCGAAAATCCTCCTTCTCAGCAACAGACGTTCCAGAATCAGACATACGCTAACGGCGAAAAGTATATTCTTCCCACACCCACACGCGACGGCTATACGTTTGACGGGTGGTATACCGGAGTAGCAGACGGCAATAAGATTGAAAACGGATCGACCGTTCAGCTTGAAAACGATCAACAACTGCACGCCCGTTGGACGCAAGTTGTGTTTACCGTCACGCTTAAGGCGGTCGGAGAAGGTAAAACGTTGGACGGTGAAAATTCCACTCTGACATTTAAAGTGAAAAATGCCGACGAGTTGAAAAAGTTGTTGGATTTAATCAAACCCACCGTTACCGACGATGATGAGTTTGACGGCTGGTATACTTTGGAACAAGAAGGCGAAAAATGGCAAGGCAATGATGAACTCACCGGCGATATCATTTTGTACGCGCGCTGGAATTCTTAAGGCTAAGACAATTATCTAAAAAGGACATAAATATGGAAAAGTATTTTTCGGTAGACATTTGCGGCAGGGAAGAGTTGCTTCCAATTCTTCCGTTGCCCGGGGACATCAACATCGCGTTTTTCAACCTGCACGGCAACGTTGAGCTAACCGACCATTGCGCGAAGCACCTTGCGGAACGTATAAAAAAGTATAAGCCCGACGTGCTTATCACAGCGGAAAGCAAGGGACTTCAGCTTACGCACTGCGTAGCGCGCGAGATGGGGCACAAGTTTTACGCCGTTGTCAGAAAGAGCAAAAAGCTGTATATGCAAGACGGCATAGAAGTTCAGGCCAAGACAATCACCACAGGCGACATTCAAAAGCTGTATCTTTCCGCGCACGACGTGGAGCTTATCAAGGGCAAGCGCGTAGCCATTGTAGACGACGTTATCAGCACGGGCGCCGCCAATGCCGCACTGGAACAGATTGTGGCGGAAGCGGGCGGCACGGTTGTTTGCCGCGCGTTTGTGCTTGCCGAAGGCGACGCCAAGGATAAAGAAGGCGTGGACTATCTGGCAACCATTCCGTTGATGTAAACGCAATCCCATAATTTAATATTAAACAAACTTATCAACAATAATTCTATAATAGACAACAGCAGCGCACCGTCACGGTGCGCTCTTTTGTTGCATGTTTTTGTACTTTATCGGTATAATTTTTTATTATAATTGTAAGAAATGATTTAGCTATTGCATTATACTTGTAAACATGTTACAATTATAATATGGGGTGCGCATGAAAAAAACGATTGTGGTGCCAAATGGAAAAACAGATGTAGAAAGGGAAGTAAATTACATTCCTTTTAGGTATATTATTGCTATATTATTTGTCATAGCCGAAACTGCGGCAATAATAGCCGGTGTAGTACTTCTTACGATGTTTTTTCCTTACTCATATATTTCGGTTGTGGTGACGCAGATTGGCGTGGCAATCAGTATTATAGGAAGAAACGACAATCCCGATTATAAGCTGCCGTGGATATTTTTTGTATTGCTAATACCTATAATCGGCTTTATGCTTTACTTTATGTTTTACTCGCGCAAGCTGTCCAAAAAGCAACGCAAGCGTATAAAGCGCTTTATGTCCGAGCGGGTGGACAAAGACGACACTACGGAGCTTGAGACAATAAAAAATACGGACACTGCGGTGGCTTCTCAAGCGCATGCGCTTAAAGTATTATCCGATTCTCACGTTTACGCCAATACCGATATCAAATATTATCCGCTGGGCGAACATCTGTTTGCCGCAATGGTAGAAGAATTGAAAAAAGCGGAAAAGTTTATTTTTATGGAGTACTTCATCATCGAGGAAGGCCATTTTTGGAACACGATTTTGGAAGTGTTGCAGGAAAAGATTAAAGCCGGCGTGGAAGTGCGTGTCGTATACGACGATATAGGTTGCATGACCACACTCGCCGGAAATTATTATAAAAAAATGAAAAAACTGGGAATAAAGTGCGTTCCTTTTTCCAAATTGCGCGGACAGGCAAACAACGAGTTCAACAACCGCAGCCACAGAAAAATCACCGTCATAGACGGCAAAGTCGGCTTTACCGGCGGCGTAAACATCGCCGATGAGTATATCAACCGTGTCGTGCGCTTTGGGCACTGGAAGGACGTGGGTATACGACTGGAAGGGGAAGCGGTAAATGAGCTTACGCGCCTGTTCCTTATTGACTACGGCATGAACGACAAAAAGTTCAACGACGATTTTACACGGTTTTATGCTCCGTCCGAAGTGCAGGCGAAAGGGTATTGCATTCCGTTCGGCGACGGACCGCGCCCTATTTATGAGCGGCGCGTCGCCAAAACCGCCATACAGAATTTACTGAACAGTGCGCAAAAAAGCGTATATATAACCACTCCTTACCTGATTATTGATAACGAGCTGGCACAGACTTTGGAAAACACCGCACTGCGCGGTGTGGACGTTCGCATTATCACGCCGCACATTCCGGACAAAAAACTCGTGTTTTCCATGACAAGAAGCTACTATAAGCGGTTGTTGGACGCGGGCGTAAGTATTTACGAATACGAATCGGGATTTGTGCATGCAAAGATGTATATCGCCGATGGAAAGGTGGCAATCATCGGCACGGTAAATTTGGATTACCGTTCGCTTGTTCATCACTTTGAAAACGGCGTGTGGATGTACGACTGTCCCGCCATTGCCGATATGGAAGCCGATTTTATCGAAACGCAAAACATGTCTATCAAGTTTTCAAACGGCATGCTCAAAGAAACACTGTGGAAGCGGTTTATCCGCGCGCTTGTAAAGGTTTTTGCTCCGCTGTTGTGACGGTTAAATAAAAAACAGGCATTACGCTTAAATGTGTAATGCCTGTTTTATAATGCTTTTGCAAGAGTATAATTTTAATTTATAGAAGAAAATTGCTGTTTCGCCTCGGTTATCTTTTCTTCTGTGGCTTGTTCGGTCTTGTACATGCCTTTGGACTGCATAAAAGAGAATGCTTTGTATTGGTCCGCCGCCGCTTCGGTAAAGTTTTCGCGTATTATATCGCGCAAGGGCTCTTCTGCGGTTTCGCATAGGGCGGTGGAGTATAGCTTTACGATTTGCTTTTCCGAGCCGAGTACGTCGGATATAATCTCGTAGTCGTCCAGCTTGCACTTGTCCTGCGCCGACCCGCAGTTGCATCTGTCGTTGCAGTAGCAGTCGTCAAAGGTGGCTACCTGTTCGTCCGCGGGATTTACATACGGTACGGGGCCGTCCGAGTTGTCGTAGTCGTTGTCGTAGTCGTTGTCGTAGTCGTTTTCGTACGCCGTTTCGTTGTCATAGTTTACGGCGTCTCCGTTGTACGACTCGCTATCATCGTCTTCGTATAGGTCGGACAAATCTGTTGTTGCGGCTTGTTCGTTGTCGAACGTGCTGCCGATAAACTCGTCGGGAGTGGACGGAAATTCGTCGTAGCCGTCCGCATCGGATTCTACCGCAAAGTCGGAAGCAAACTCTTCCGGCACGTCGTTTTCGTACTCGGGGCAGTCGTTGTGGTCAAGATCGTAGTCGTTGTCGTATTGCATAGTTTTTCTCCTTAGTTCTTGTTAAGATAGTTGCTAAGCGTTTCGTAACGCTGTTTGTGTCCGTTGGCAAGGTTGCCAAGCGCGCACTTTAGTTCCTCGTTGTCCGTTTCGGACACGTAATTGCAGCACTTTTTGTATGCCAATTTTTCGCTGCGCAAAAGCTCGCTGAGTTCGGTAAGGCTTTTTGTAGTCATAAAGATCTCCTTTTTAATAGTGAATTTAATATTTGCAGATTGATTTGTAATTATTCACGCTTGATTTTGTCATTATAAAATAGTATAATATACGCAGTCATGGGCAAGATAACCGATATTCAAAAGCAAAAGCGCAACAAAAGCCGCGTAAGCATATTTATCGACGACGAGTTTGTTTGCGGATTGGACGAGGTGGCGGTTGCCGCCGCTAGGCTTAAAATAGGCGACAATATCACTGCGGACGAGTTAAAGCGAGTAATGGCAAGCAGCGAACTGAATTCCGCATTCGAGCGCGCGGTCGGGTATCTTTCCACAGCGCCGCGTGCAAAAAAGGAAATACACAAATATCTTGCCGATAAGGGTTACGACAAAGAAATAATCGACCAAGCTATAGAAAAGCTTTGTGCGTATCATTACATAGACGACTATCTCTACGCGCAAAGCTATATAAAGTCCAAGTCAAAAAAGTACGGCGCGTTTAGGATTGGCGCAGAGTTAAGGCAAAAGGGCATTGCGCAAGCCGTTATAGACGAGCTTTTGGAAGAAGCGCCGGAAGACAGCATTATCGATATTGCGCAAAAGTATTTAAAATCGCATAAAACTTCGGACAAGCAAAAGCTAAAACGGTTTTTGGCGGGACGCGGGTTTTCGTGGGACAGCATTAACGGCGCGATTGCGCAGCTTGCGGATGAGTTTATGGCGGACGACGAATACGACTATGACGGCGCGGACGACTGAAAGATTTAAGGAGTGATATATGAACAACACGGTGCTTTTGCCCGACGGCATAAAAATCGGGCATGCTCAAAACGATTTTACCGGCGTAACGTGTATACTTACCGATTACGCTGTAGGCGGCGTGTCCGTGCGCGGCGGCGCTCCCGGGACTCGCGAAACGGATATGCTTTCTGCCGAAAAGTCGCAGGGTTTTGTTAATGCCGTTGTGCTTTCGGGCGGATCGGCGTACGGGCTGGAAGCGGCGTGCGGAGTTATGGACTACTTGCGCGAAAATAACGTCGGCTTCAAGGTGGGCGACAAGGTTGTGCCGTTGGTCGCACAAGCGATACTTTTTGACCTTAACACGCCTAACGAATATCATTATCCGGATAAAAGCATGGGTTATAGCGCGGCAAAATGTGCCGTCTCAAACGGAGTGGTATTCGGCAATGTCGGTGCGGGCAGGGGCGCAACGGTCGGCAAGATTTTGGGACCGCAGTGTGCGTGCAAAAGCGGTATAGGCGGCGCCACATGTTCGTTCGGCGACGTGTTTGTTTCCGCCGTAATCGCCGTAAATGCGTTAGGCGACGTGTGCGATCACACAACGGGCAAAATTCTTGCGGGCGCAAAGCTTCCTAACGGCGAGTTTTTAAACACTATGAAAGCGTTTACCGACGGGTCGCTAGCGGCCATGATGAAGATGCAGGCGGGCACTAATACTACAATCGGGTGCATTATGACAAACGCCAAACTTGACAAGGTTCAGGTAAATAAGGTTGCGGCGGTGGCGCACGACGGGCTTGCAATGTCCATTCGTCCGGTGCATACCGACGCTGACGGCGACACGCTTTTTGCGCTGTCCAAGGGCGATAAAATTGCGGATTTAAATATAGTTATGGCGCTTGCGGCGGAAGCTGCCGCACGTGCCGTGGAAAACGCTGTAAAGCTTTAATACAAACGGTACAATTATGATAGGAATCGATACGGTTTTAATTTCCAGAATAAAAAAAGCAATACAAAACGCGGCGTTTGTGGATAGGGTGTTCACGGCGGCGGAACAAGCATACTGCGGCAGCAGGAGCGACAGCGCGGCAAGCTATGCAGGTCTGTTTTGCGTCAAGGAAGCGGCGGTAAAGGCGCTCGGTGTAGGACTGGGCGGTGGCATAATGCCCAGCGATATAGAGGTTACTCACGCACCCAACGGCGCGCCCATGCTCAATTATTACCGCGGCGCGGTAAAGCTGTTTAAGCCGTACAACAGCAGTGTGTCCATATCGCACGACGGCGATTATGCGGTGGCGGCTGTAGAGCTTACACTCAAAGGAGACTAACCGATGAAAAATGTTTTGAGCGTGGCCGGCGTTCGTGCGGCGGAGCAAAGTGCAATGCAAAGCGGCGTGAGCGAAACACTGCTCCGCATTTCGGCGTCGCTTGCCGTGGCGGATATTGTAGCGGAGCACGTAAAGGACAAGACAGGCACGGCAATCGCCGTGTTTTGCGGTAGCGGCGGCAACGGCTGTGACGGCTTGCTTGCGGCGTGCAGACTGCACAATATCGGCTATAATGTTACGGCGTACACAATCGACTTTGAAAAGGTGGACGCACAAATAAAAGCGTATGCTGTAAACGCCGGACTTAAAATAGAGAATGCGGATAAATACGACGGCGGCGCGGCTATAATAGTGGACGCCATTTTCGGAATAGGGCTTAACAAGCCGATTACCGGCAATCTCGCGCGCATTATAGATATGCTCAATGCGCAAAGCGATGTGTTTAGAGTCGCTTTGGACGTGCCGTCCGGACTGAATTGCGATACCGGCGAAGTTATGGGCGCGTGCTTTAAGGCGGACGAAACCGTCACTTTCTCTTGTTACAAGCCGGGGATGCTGTTCGGCAAGGGCAGGGATATGTGCGGAAAGATCATCGTGCGCGATGTGGGCATTAAAACCGTTTCAAATATGCATGTGTACGAAGACGGCGATTTTCCGGCATACACAAGGCAGGCAAGCGCGCACAAAGGCACTGCCGGAAAGGTATATATAATCGGCGGATGCGGGTCTATGGTGGGCGCGCCCGTCATGGCAGGCGCGGCGGCGCACACCGCATACCTTAACGGCGCGGGCACGGTAACGGTGTGTGTGCCTTCCGTTCACCGTGCGGCAATGTCCGCGCGTGCGACAATGGCGGTACTCAAGTTTTTGCCAGATACTGCGGACGGATTTATCAAGTTCGATAAGGGCGTTTTGGACGATATAATAAGCAAGGCGTCCGCTATATGTATAGGCGTTGGAATGGGCGACAATCCGGATTTAAGCCGCATTGTGCAATACATTTGCGAAAAATACGATAAGGCCGTTGTAATAGACGCGGATGGTATAAACGCAATAAAAAACGGCTGCGAGTTTATTAAATCCGCCAAAGCAAAGGTGATACTAACTCCGCATGTAGGCGAGTTTAAACGCTTGACCGGACTTGACGCCACTGTGGAAAACGCCGTACAGCTTGCCGCCGAACTCAATGCCGTAGTGGTGTTAAAGTCCGCCACAACAATTATTACGGACGGAAATGAAGTGCGGCTTAATATTGCGGGCACGCCGGCAATGGCAAAGGGCGGAATGGGCGATATGCTGAGCGGATGTATCACAGCGCTTACTTGTGCTTACACGCCTATAGACGCCGCGACGGTGGCGTGCTACCGAAACGGCTTGGGTGCGGAGCGCGCGGTAAGCTCGTATGCGCAAATGATGCTTACTGCTTCCGACGTACTCAATTTTGCCGATTATAAAGAATAAAAAACTCGGCTACCGATTGTATTACGGAAAGCCGAGCAAAAAAGTACATTATACAAATCCGAGTGAAATAAGCGTTGCGCGTTCGATTTTTCGCATTGCGATGTTGTCCAGTTCTCCGACGCGCGCTTTAAGTCTGCGCTTATCCAGCGTGCGAAGCTGTTCCAATAACACTACGGAGTCCTTTACAAGCCCAAACTGTCCCGCGTGGAGTTCCACGTGCGTGGGCAGTTTTGCTTTTGTAATGCGGCTTGTAACGGCGCAAACGATAACTGTGGGCGAATAGCGGTTGCCCACGTCGTTTTGGATAATAAGCACGGGGCGCACTCCGCCTTGTTCCGATCCTATGACCGGACTTAAATCCGCATAATATATTTCTCCGCGCTTGTACGCCACCACAGCTTTTCTCCTTTGGTTTACAAGTTTGCCCAGTCCAGATTGATGTCCTTGCACTCTTCAATACCGGAATGCCAAAGCTCACTCTGTTCCATAATATGCGCGTCTATTACGTAACGGTTCAACAATTCGACTATTAAATCGGCGACATTCATGTTGCGCACGCTTGCGTTGTCGGATAAAAGGCTGTTCAACTTGTCGTCCACCTCGATGATATACTGCATAAATTTTTTCCTCAAATAAAAATTTTATACCGTTAGTTTGTTTGAATACAAGAAAGTTATGTACAAATTCCGCTTTTTTTCGACAACGCGGTAGGGAAGATAATAAATTACGCACAAAAAAAGGCACGCTAATTGCGTGCCAATAAAATATTATAAAATTTTAATTCTGAATTAGCCTTTAGCCGCTATGCCGCAGTATACGGGCGGGGAAACCATAGGTACGCCGTTGGAAGCAAGCGTAAGCTGGGATATGATAAGCGACATGGACGAGAACACGTTGCCGCACAGCATGTTAAAGTCGTTTGCCGTAAGCGTGCGAAGATATTCGCGGAAATCTATATCCTGACCTACATATTCATCGTTGAGCACGCGGCGAACGGTGTACACGGAAGTGATTTCAAACACGCCTTCCGGTTCGAAGTCCATTCTGCGCACAACTTCGAATTCGACATTTGCGCCGTCTTGCTTTTGGAAGAACACTTCGTCCTGCGTTCTGCCGCGGTAGTTTACCTGCTGACGGATTTGCAGTTTGTCAAAAGTCGCGCGGCGCATGGTTGTTTGCATTACACCGTCTTTAAAGAGTTTGGCTATTTCTATTTTCTCCATATTTTCCTCCGAGAAATTTAAGGTTTTGTCTATTATATATCATTTGCGATTAAATGTCAATCATAACTTGACAAAAACCTTTACCGAGTATATAATATTCAAAGATAACGCTGTTGCGGATGATTATAAGAGGTGTGCAAATGAAGTATTTTGTTTCGGGGCTTGTCAACGTAGAAACCAATTTACGTATACGTTCTTTTCCCGTTGCTTATTATCCGATAGACTATCCGTTTTTCGGCATAACTTCGTCCATATCGGGCGTGGGCTACAATATATCCGTTGCCGCAAAAACTCTTGGCAACGACATAACGTTTTCCACCATTATCGGCAAGGATATAGAGGCAAGAAGAATACTGCACAAGCTGGACGAGATAGGTATATCCCGCGAGTATGTTTTTGACGCATTGGACTGCACGCCGGTATCGATTATTCTTTACGAGCCTGGGGAAGGCGGCAGACGGCAGATATATTGCGATCTTAAAAATATTCAGGACATGAGTATAGATACCGAACGCGTTAAAAACGCCATAAATTCGGCTGATATTTGCGTGCTGTGCAACATCAACTTTAACAGAGCGTTACTCCCCATAGCCAAAGCCGCCGGCAAGACTATAGCGACCGACGTGCACGTTATAAGCGATGTTTACGACCCGTTCAACCGCGACTTTATGGAGCATGCCGATATACTGTTTTTGAGCGACGAAGATTTGCCCGTACGCCCCGAGCAGTTTTTAACCGACCTTAAAAACGCCTATAAAGCTAAAATAATAGTAATAGGATTGGGGAGTGAAGGCGTAATATTTTACGAGCGCGCCACCGACACTATACATAGACTGCCCGTATGCGCAATAGGCGGAGTGGCAAACACTGTGGGCGCTGGTGACGCGCTGTTTACGGCGTTTACTCATTATTACACAAACGGGTGTTCGGCATTAGAAGCGATGAAGCGCGCGGAAATCTTTGCCGCTCTTAAGATACGCCACACCGGCGGCGGCGCGGGTTTCCCGTCCGAACAGGAAGTACAGGATATTTACGCTAACTACGAGTTTAAATGAGCGACAGGGTAATACTGCATTGCGATTTGAATAATTTTTACGCATCGGCGGAATGTGTTTCTCACAGTGAGTGGAAAGACGTTCCGCTTGCTGTTTGCGGCGATCCCAATAAACGACACGGCGTTGTTTTGGCAAAGAACGAGCTTGCCAAAAAAGCGGGAATCAAGACAGGCGACGTAATTTGGCAGGCAAGACAAAAAGCCCCAAATCTTTTGGTCGTGCCGCCGCATTTTGATATGTATATGTCGTACTCAAAGCAGATGTTTAAGCTGTACAACGACTATACCGACATGGTAGAGCCGTTCGGCGCAGACGAATGCTGGCTGGACGTTACCGGTTCGCAAAAGATTTTCGGCGACGGCAAGCAAATAGCCGACTTGATTCGCGAGCGCGTAAAAAAGGAGAGCGGGCTTACTTGCTCTGTGGGCGTCAGCTTTAACAAGGTCTTTGCCAAACTCGGCTCCGATCTTAAAAAACCGGACGCGACAACGGTGATTGACCGAAACAATTTTAAACGGCTGATATGGGGCTTAAAGGCGGACGAAATGCTTATGGTAGGGCGTCGTACGTACGAGCGGCTTTTAAAGCTGAATATTTCCACAATAGGCGAGCTGGCCAACGCAGACCCCGTGGTTTTAAAAAATCACTTTGGCGTAAACGGACTGAAAATGAAAGCGTACGCAAACGGCGATGACAACGAGCCTGTGCGCGAGGCAGTATATTCCCGCGACGTAAAGTCGATAGGTCACGGCATGACGGCGGTGCGCGATATAGAAACGGTGGATGACGCACGCGACCTTATTTACTACTTAAGCGAAAAGGTGGGCGCGCGTATGCGCAAGGCAAACGTTCGCGGCACGCTTGTTTCGGTGGGAATGAGAGATAGCGCACTGTATTCTATCGTGCGCCAGCGTATAATGCCGGTGCCCACGTATTCTTCCACAGAGATTGCGGAAAACGCGCTGAAGGTGTTTTGCGATAATTGGAACGGCGATCCGATGCGCACCATAACGGTGTCCGTGTCCAAGCTTTCCGGAGACGGCCCGCAGCAGCTTTCGTTTTTTGACGACGGCACGCGCAATGACAAACTGGAAAAGTTGGACGAAACGCTTGACAGGCTTAGTGCAAAGTACGGCAATGTAGTTCACCGCGCATCGCTTATAGGCAAAGACTTTATCTACGACAAGACCGACGCCGAAGACTTTTTGCCTTTCCAAAGATAGTTATACTCACAATTAAAAAGCCCGACTAAAGTCGGGCTGAATTTAATAGAATGCTAAATTAAAATTTAGCAAGAGTAATAGCGGCGAACAAGGAAACAACTTTTCTTTCTTTTTGCAGTTTTATCCACGACTTCAAAAGTAGAACATAAAAAAGCAGCGGTTATTTTAACCATCTTGTCTTCACTATTGATTTCGTTTATCATATTGATAACATCTTCATTATCGACATGCAAGTGACCGATTTCAACTAATTTCTTTTTGCCTTTCTTATAATAGTTTACCATCATTTCACCGGAATTAGAAATGAATGCCAAACTCACCCCTTCTAAGTCCCACATGAAGCCATAATTTTCAAAACTGACATTTCCCTTTAATTTTATCGATTTAACATAATCAATAATTGCTTTATCATCTACATAATTTTGATTATCCATATAGTAGTCTCCGCTAAATTATTGTTTATCGTACAATAAGTGTATCATATGGGGACAGTGAAATGCAAGGGTATCACACAATCTTGCCGCCGCTTTTTGTTTTGCAAAAATCTTGTTGTGGGAAAAATATGTTTGCGGCGTGTCTATATAATTGACATTTCGCGGTTTTTCGTGCTATAATATACGGCACGTGCAGAGCAAAGGAAAGTATTATGCAATTTAAACTACACAGTCCGTTTAAGCCCACGGGCGACCAGCCGGACGCCATAAGACAGCTTGCCGAAGGAATAGAAGACGGGCTTGCCGCGCAGGTGCTTAAGGGCGTTACGGGTAGCGGCAAAACTTTTACCATGGCAAACGTGATCGAGCGCGTCCAGCGCCCGACGCTTGTGCTTGCGCACAACAAAACGCTTGCCGCACAGCTGTGCAACGAGTTCCGCGAATTCTTTCCCGAAAATCGTGTGGAGTTTTTTGTAAGCTATTACGATTACTACCAACCGGAAGCGTACCTGCCGTCCACCGACACGTATATAGAAAAGGACTTGGCTATAAACGACGAGATTGATAAGCTTCGCCACAGCGCCACCTGTTCGCTTCACGAGCGGCGAGATACCATTGTGGTTGCGTCGGTGTCGTGCATTTACGGACTTGGTGCGCCCGAGGAGTATTATAGACTTGCATTATCCGTGCGCCCAAATGACAGAATGACGCGTGACGCGCTTATATCTCGGCTTATAGACATCAACTACAAGCGCAACGACTTGGCGCCCGAACGCACCAACTTTCGTGTGCGCGGCGACACGGTAGATATTTTTCCCGCCAGCATGTCCGAGCACGGTATTCGCGTGGAGTTTTTCGGCAACGAGATAGACGGCGTGAGCGAGTTCGACATAGTTTCGGGCAATATCGTGGCAAAATTAGCGCATGCGGCGATATTTCCCGCCAGCCACTACGCGGTGGAGCACGACAAAATGCTTACCGCAATAGAGCAGATCGAGCGCGACTGCGAACAGCAGGTAAAGTTTTTTACCGACAATCACAAGCTGATAGAAGCCCAACGCATAGGCGAGCGCGTGCGGTACGACATAGAGATGATGAAGGAAATAGGCTACTGCTCGGGCATAGAAAACTATTCGCGCTACTTTGACGGGCGAAAAGCGGGAGAGCCGCCTTTTACGCTTCTTGATTATTTTCCCGACGACTTTATTATTTTTATAGACGAAAGCCACATGACAATACCGCAGCTTCGCGCCATGTACAACGGCGACAAGGCGCGCAAGACAGCGCTTGTGGATTACGGCTTTAGACTTCCTGCGGCGTTTGATAACCGTCCGCTCAAGTTTGACGAGTTTCGTGCGCGAATCAAGCAGGCCATATACGTTTCGGCAACGCCCGCGCCGTACGAATTGGAGCTTACGGGCGGCAGGTATGTAAACCAGCTTATCCGTCCCACAGGGCTTATGGATCCGCCCGTCACTGTAAAGCCGACAAAAGGGCAGATAGACGACTTGCTTACAGAAATTAAGGACACCGTGTCCAACGGCGGCAGAGTGCTTGTCACTACGCTTACAAAACGCATGTCGGAAAGCCTTGCCGACTACCTTGCCGAGCAGGGCGTAAAGGTCAAGTACCTGCACAGCGATATAGACACTATGGAGCGCGTATCAATAGTCAACAGCTTGCGGCGCGGCGACTACGACGTAGTTGTCGGAATAAACCTTTTGCGCGAAGGTCTGGACATACCCGAGGTTCAGCTTGTCGCCATTCTCGACGCGGATAAGGAAGGCTTTTTGCGATCTGAGACGTCGCTTATACAGACAATAGGCAGGGCGGCGCGCAACAGCGAAAACCGAGTGATTATGTACGGGGACGTCGTAACCAACTCCATGCAGCGCGCTATTGACGAAACCAAGGCGCGGCGCGACGTGCAAATGCGCTTTAATACCGAACACGGCATTGTTCCCAAAACGATAATCAAGCCGATTAAAAACACGATAGAAATAACCGCCAAGCAGACCAAGGTGGAGCTTAAAGATATAAACAAGGAATTGGATAGATTGCGCTCGCTCATGGCGGCGGCAAGCAAGGAACTTGACTTTGAGTCGGCTATCACTTACCGCGATAAGATTGCCGAACTAAAAGAACTTCAACGCGACATGGCAAAAAAGAGCGCGGTTCGAAATAAAAAGTCTTAATAGAATGTGAGTTACTACGGAGATAACATGGAAGATAATAACGAAATAGTCATAAAGGGCGCGCGTGCGCACAATCTGAAAAACGTCAGCCTGTCCGTGCCCAAGAATAAGCTTGTGGTGTTTACCGGCGTGTCGGGCAGCGGCAAAACCTCGCTTGCATTCGACACCATTTTTGCCGAAGGTCAGCGCAGGTACGTGGAATCGCTTTCCTCGTACGCGCGCATGTTTTTGGGGCAGATGGACAAGCCCGACGTGGACAGCATAGACGGGCTTTCTCCCGCCATATCCATAGACCAAAAGACGACGGGGCGCAATCCGCG
>JAFLVI010000010.1 GCA_022508405.1 Clostridiales bacterium | reverse complement strand
GGTTTTTTGCAGTTGATTTAGATATTGAGTAAACGAAGAATGTGCTTGCTGACACTCATAAGGATAAGATCGCAAATCCAGATGAGCCAGCCGCCGAAGATACGGATGATTGCCGCTACGATCTTGCCCTCCTGAAGGCGCGTAATCAAACCGCATACCCATGCAGTGATGGGGATGATAGCCAAAATTACGCTGACAACATAGGAAAGTCCAAAGTAATCGCTTTTTGCCATAGTTCCAACTCCTTTTTTATTTTTGTATTTTCATTATACTATGTATATGTCGCTCTGTCAAGTATATTTCAAATTTTTGTTTACAATAGCATATACTATTATTTACGTAAAAATAATTTTTTTATACAAAAAAATCGGATTGATAATCACCCAATCCGATTTTATCTTTTTTCCCCTTAAAACTGTTTATTTTTTGCTCTTTAAAAAATCCACAAAACTATTTTTGTTTTCTATAGCGGTTGTAGTGGGCCTGCCAAGATCGGCGCGTGACCCCAAAGCGCATTTTATCTCTATAAAGCAAAGCTCGCTCTTTCCCTTTATGTCGGTTAGCGCGCTATCCAAATCACGCTCGTTATCCACATTCACTACATATCCGTACCCGCAAGCCGACGCTATTTTACACAAGTCTATATCTTGTGCGACCGTCGGCATGCCGCCTACTGTTTCGTGCGCACCGTTGTTTATAACCACGTGAACAAGATTGTTCGGCTTGACAGAACCTATTACGGCCATGGCGCCCATATGCATAAGTGCGGCGCCGTCGCCGTCTATGCACCACACTTTGCTATTTGGCTTATTAAGCGCAACGCCGAGCGCAATGGAAGAACAATGTCCCATAGATCCTACGGTCAAAAAGTCAAACTTGTGCGACTGTTTGTTTCTTTCCCGAATTTCAAAGAGTTCGCGCGATATTTTGCCCGTTGTGGAAACTATCGGGTCGTCCTGACTTGCGTTTACAATACGAGCGACGGCGGCTTCTCTGTTTAATTTATTATCGTTTTTATACACGACTTTTTTATCGTATTCCAGTCCGCCTTTTTTGACGACAAACGCCACTTGCCGCCCCGAATTCAATACCGCTTGCCATTCGTCAAGCCGACGTTCGACGTCTTCAACGGTAGTGGATTTATCTATCACCATATAATCGATATTCAAGTCGTCCAACAGCCGCAACGTGATTTGCCCTTGATATATATGTTGCGGCTCGTCGTGGACATTGGGCTCGCCGCGCCATCCGATTATAAACACGCACGGCATGGCGTAAACCGCATCGTTCATCAACGACGCAACGGGGTTGACTATGTTGCCTTCCCCGCTGTTTTGCATATACACTGCGGGAACCTTGCCCGTCGCCAAATGATACCCCGCCGCAATCGCGACGCAGTTACCCTCGTTGGCGGCAATCACGTGATGCTTGGGATCTATGCCGTAGGTATCCATCAGGTAGTCGCAAAGAGACTTGAGCTGCGAATCGGGCACACCGGTGAAAAAACCGATATTAAGCGAATCTATAAAATTTTGTATTTTCATGATTTATTCTCCGGTTCTGTTTATTGCGCATAATTCGTCGACAGTATCGATTTCGAAAATATCATTTTTATCAACCGCGTGGATAAGCAGCTTAAGCGAAGAAAGATTTGCATTTACCACTTCGTCCCAAAATAAATTTTCATAACCGTCTTGACCGTATGCTTCACCGATTTTTGTTGAGAGTATTGCGGCATCGGTGGCTTTAAAATACGATATTCCGACCATATTATAAAGATCATTTCCGTTTTTTCCCACTCGGGTAATAAAACCGTTTCGGTCGGTATCAAATACCCAATCGTCGGAATGCCCATGTACAAATTTACCGAAGTAGCACGAAGACGATAATTCAACATCAAACAGTTTTTGATTGGCTACATACAAATCAGCTTCGCATATAAATGTATCGCCTTGCAAAAGTATCTCTCTCGCATAGTAAACAGACGAAATATTATTAACCGTTTGATAATCCGGATTTTCGATTAAAACGATATTACTGTATTTTTCGGTAAGATATTTAAATTGCTCTTTAAGATAACCGACCACAACATATATATGTTCTACCCGCCGTTCGATTAAAGCATCTATTACGCTTTCAATCATGGGTTTACCCAATACTTTTATTAACGGCTTTGGGGTTGTATCCGTCAGCGGGCGCATGCGCGTTCCCAATCCGGACGCCATTATTATTGCATTTGTCATGTTTGCCTCTACAATTCTTCAATCAAAGAAATAATATCTTTAATCGGCATCAAACGAGAATCAACTTCTTTGGCTCGGTGATATTTTAAGATATCTTTTGCCGTCTGCTCCATTGCGGGAAATGCACTTCTGGTCAACTGATTGGCATATATAACGATATTTACGCCATGTTCCGCAAGTTCCGCTTCGGTTATTGTATTAAATGACGACGGCACCACGACTATAGGAGTATGTTTATTTCCTTTTCTGAACTTGTCACAAAACTCCAAAATCTCGTCGGGATTTTTCTTTCTGCTGTGAATCATAATGCCGTCCGCTCCCGCCTTTACATAAGCGCTTGCTCTGTTTAAGGCGTCGTCCATGCCGCGTTCCAAGATTAAGCTTTCGATACGGGCGATAATCATAAAGTCGTCGGTAAGCTGCACTTTCTTTCCGGCAGTGATCTTTTCGCAAAAATGCTCTATTGTATCCTGCGTTTGCTCGACCTCCGTGCCGAAAAGAGAATTCTTCTTCAGCCCTGTTTTATCTTCTATAATAATAGCCGAAACACCCATGCGCTCCAATGACCGCACCGTATATACAAAATGCTCTGTCAGACCACCGGTATCCCCATCAAAAATAATGGGCTTTGTCGTAACTTCCATTACGTCGTCAATAGTTCTGAAGCGCGATGTCATATCCACAAGCTCTATATCCGGTTTACCCTTGGCGGTGGAATCACAAAGAGAACTAATCCACATGGCGTCGAATTGATCGAATTCCCCGTTGTTTTCCACTACTGTTTTTTCCGCAATCAGTCCTGTTAATCCGCTGTGAACTTCAATGGATTTTACAATCGGGCGCAGCTTTAAAAGTTGTTTTAAGCGTTTTCTCCTATATTCGGGCATAGAAAGTTTTTCTTTTAACTGAGCGTCTATGCGCTTGACATTTTCGTTATAGGTGTAAGGCACATCGATTATTTTACCGTCATATGCTTTGAGCAGTTGTTCGGCATTATCTCTAATCGCTTTAAGCGGTCCGCTCTTCCAGTTATCGCCGTGAATAATATAATCGGGGTGCAGCTGCGCAACGATTTGGTTGTACATGATATCGGTTTGAATTACGACGTCTTTTATCCCATTCAAATTTTTTACCAAACTTACACGTTCTTCAAAACTTATAGTAGGAAATCTATTATATTTAATCATTGCTTCGTCAGTTAATACACCGATGTACACATCCCCGTACTTTTGGGCTTCTTTGATAATATTGAGATGACCCTCGTGTATAATATCCGTACAAAAGCAAGTATAAACTTTTTTCATTATCAGCTCCTTGTTTTATTTGTTATATTTGACGGGTACGGTAATACCGTTGTGTAATAGTGCTTCTTTAAAAACAACAAAGAAATCCCGTATATCTTGTTCGTCAATCGCGCCGAGAGCGCAAAGACGAAATGTATTGGTAGTGGATATTTTCCCAGGATATATCGTAAAACCGCGATTGTAGCAATAATCATGCACCTTTTCAAAATCCCAATTTTCATCATCGGGATAGATGGCAGATACTACCAATCCCGCTTGCCACTCGCGCTTAATGTAATTTTTAAATCCCAACGCATTAAGACCTTTGTGAATTTCTTCAAACACGCGCGTATGCCTTGCCCACTTGGAGCCTTCCCCTTCTTGAAAATACTCGTCCAAAGCCTGCCTTGTTGCGTAAATTGTTTGAACAGGCGGTGTAAAGTGCATTTCTCCGGTTTTCTCAAAGAAATCGTATTGCATAAACAGATTGCAGTAATACGAGCGTTTGGGATATTCTTTACTGGCCTCTATAACCGAACGTCTGCCGACAACAAACGATAGTCCTGTCATCGCCATAATGCCTTTTTGTGCGGAAGACATGCAAAAATCAATGTTGTCGTCGTAAACATTGATGGGACGCATGGCATAAGTCGATGTGGTATCCACAACAAAAACAGCATTATATTTGTGAGCAAGTGCGCCGATCTCTTTAATGGGATTGAGCAGCCCAGTACCCGTTTCGTTGTGCGTTGTGTAAACAAGCGCTATGTCGTGATTGCTACGCAAGGTTTCCTCAATCTTTTCTAAATTAGGCAGTTGATCGACAGGGAACTTTAAATCGATATACGGCAAGCCGTAATACGTACATATCTCCGCCGCTCTTGTGCTGTATGCCCCGTTATTGACGATAAGTATTTTCTTGTTTGCCGGCAATAGCGAGTTAAGACAAACGTCCATATTGATTGTTCCGGAGCCACAAAACAATACCGCCGTATAATCGTCTTGCTTGCCGTGCACAATACGAACCAAATCTTCCCGTATCCCCTTCATCATGCTTGCAAATTCTTTTTCGCGCGGGCATATGTCAGGCACTATTTGTGCCAATTTAACAGAGTCCGTAGTTGTTGCAGGCCCTGGGTTTAATAAAATATTTCTTTTGATTTTTTCCATAATTTCTCCTTTTGTAACCATAGTTTGATTTAGTAATCGTCCCTTTTCCATTATGATATTTGTAGAAGTTTGCTTATAATTTTAAATTTTCAAACAATTTGTCGTACTCCGTTTCGCTTAAGTCAATATAATCTTTATAAGATTTTTCGGTATCGAAATAGCAAGAGCCGTGCATAGAACTTGGAATTACTTGCGGAATTTCCATATAGTCTCCGTATTCTGTTCGCAACACTTGATCGTAATTTTTAGGTGCTTTAAGCATTAAATGCTCAAAAGGTAGCTTTACGCTTTCGGCAAAACAAGACGCGTCCCAAATATTATTTTGGTATCCCGGCAAAAACGTGGTAAATGCCACACGATTGGTTTTGCCGTTATACTTTTGGGCTTTTTTATCTATATCGAGTATCATTTTTTCGGTGTTTCGCGCAAACAAAGCAAAATAGACTCGCTTTATAAACCCTTTTATGCCATGAAAATTTCGAGCGATTTTTAAACGTACAACCTTTTTTTTAAACCGAATTTTTTCGGTGAATCGCTTCGCTTTTTTTCCGTCGTCCGGAACATTATCAAGAGGAAAAATATCTATAAAAATTCCGCAGTTTTTGCCGGCTTTAAATTTGGTGTAATCGGTTTTTAATAATGCCGCAGTATTATTATCGCGTATTTGCACGTGTCCGTAAAAATAATTATTTTCGGTAGTATAATGCTGAAAGAAATAGCCTGATTTTAATTCGGACTGCGCAACCGAAATAAATTTTTCATAATTATCTCTGCGCATCATTATATCTATATCGTCATCCCAAGGGATAAAGCCTTGGTGGCGCACAGCACCGAGCAACGTACCGTCGGATATAAAATATTCCAGATTGTATTTATCGCAAATTCGTACAAACTCCTCTAAAAGAGCAAGCTCTTTTTGCCAAACCGTTTTACGTTTGGCTGTTACTGTAAATCCGCATATTACTTCTTCGCACATTTCAGTTGCGCTCATCGCTGTCAGAATCCTCCGTTAATGGCGGCACGGGGTCGCTTTCGGGTGTACTCGCCGATGCATCCGCACTGTTTTCGGCAGCAACCGCTTTGGCTTTTCGGCGAACAAAAAATCGTGTTAAGAGCGATTTGGCGGTGTCCATAAAATACTTTGTTCGCAAAACCGTCAGAAGCAGACTGTACAGCGCGCCGCCGATAAATACTTCCAAAAGAAGATACCAAACCGTATGCGGTAATGCCGCGTTTATAAAGTAAACACTTACGCCCATGATTGCCGCCGCGATAAAATACTTGACCGCCGTTTTTGCAAACAGTATCGGATGTACAAACTTTCGGGCAAATAATATGTACAGTGCGGATATTACGGCTTCTGCAACGATAGAAGCAATCGCCGCACCTACCGATTGAAAATACAATATCATAAAGCTGTTAAGTATTACATTTACCACCGCGCCGCACACGAGAAAAATGGCGCTTTTTACGCGTTTACCGAATGGAGTATAATAATGCGAACCCAATAAATTACTGAAACATATTATACTTGTTAGCGGCGCAAAGATGTATGTCAGCGTAATACATTTTTCGTACCCGCTGCCGAGATAAATGGGTATGAACGTCTTTGCAATGGCGATAAGCCCAGCGGTCGACGGAAACGCTAACATCATGGAAAAATTCATGGATTTTGCCGTCAACGCTTTTGCCGCTTCTATGTCGTTTTGAGCATAATAGTAAGCAATACGCGATTCCATAATCGCATTCATGGAAGTAAGGAATGTTAACGGCAACTTTGTTATTTTCTCCGCAAATTCATAATAACCGTTTTCGGCATTTGATTTGGTGATAGCCCCTATCATGGTTTTATCCACAACGGTATAAACCTGCGTGGCTATCGCCGGCAGAAAATATACCATACACGGCTTGATGTGTCTGATTGGATTAAGCTTGCCTTCTATTTTGCCGTGGCAGAGCTTAAACATACAAAACGTGCCAAGTATAGGTACCAGCGAATTTGTCAATACCGATATCGCCGCATACGCCACTAAATCGCCGGCGCTTTTTACAAAAACAAAGATTAAAACCACATAAAAGATTTTGGCTATTACGTGGAATAAAGCCAGCAGTCCAAACCGTTCTACGCCTTGAAAATACCACGAAAAATCGAGAATCACTTCAACCAAAGTTATTGAATAAAGTATATAAATATAGCTGGATACTTTTCCGTCCAACCGAACGAATATTCCGCAGTACACGCCCAAACAAAGCACCGTAAGGACAGCCTTGGTTATAGCAACTTCAACGGCAAACTTTTTTATATAATTCTCGTCATGTCGGTGCATAGAAATCTCTCGAAGCGAGTACGAGCTGATACCGAGATTGGCTACCAGTACAAAATAAGACGCTATGGATGCAACATAGCTACATAACCCCACGCCGTCTGCACCTATTGTTCTCGAAATGTACGGAGTAACCACCAGCGGCACAATCAATGTTAATATGCGCGCAATCAGATTGAATGTAT
This sequence comes from Clostridiales bacterium, assembly GCA_022508405.1. GTDB lineage: Bacteria > Bacillota > Clostridia > Christensenellales > Pumilibacteraceae > Anaerocaecibacter. The sequence continues at coordinate 29,891 of JAFLVI010000010.1, read as the reverse complement.
AATTCTTTTTTATGCTTTTTGACATAAGTTGATAATATTGCCCATCGCAGTTTTTAGATAATAGCCGCTTAAAACATTCTTTTGGAATTTACGTACATTTTCGACCATTACATTATAATCAATTTCACTAATGCCGGATATTTTCTTATCGATGTTCAGCAGCGAATCTACTGTTATGCCAATATTGTTTTTAATAACAAATTCTGCCATAGCGGCTTTTTCCCAAACGATTACCGGCAATCCTGCCGCTATATACAAAGACAGCTTGTGCGGATTATTGTATTTTGTATAGAGTCCGTATTCACCACTACAGGTATCTATATCCGGACCGTCCCAGACAAGGCCGTATGAAAAATTCAAATGAGAAACCAGCTCCTCCGGCTTATAGCTACCCTTATAAATAATATGGTCAGAATTCAACGGCTCATAATTTGGTCCAAACAAGTTCAACGTAAAATCTATAGAGCTTGAATTTGCCAACTGATTTAAAAATTCGCTTTTTTGCAAATTGCCTGCGAAACAAATTTCGTTTCCATATATGGGAGTGGGTAAAACCGCTTTATCGTCTATCAGGTAATCAAACAATTCCAAAGAAGTAAAAGCCGGCTTATTAACCCCGTCTTCTTGCAGTTTTTTAATCATTATATCGTTATGACATATTAACCCGCTTGCTAAATTTAAAAATTCGATTTCCGGCACCTTTCGTTCGGGTTGTGAGAAGTATCTTATATAACTTACATCATGCAATAAAAAAATAATTTTATTTTTGCCGGCGATATCTCTTATTACCGCGGATAGCATTGTCTTAAGTGCTGTAATAGGATATTGAATAAAAACGATGTCTCCTTTTATTCTTTTTAATTTCCATTGATTATAAAAAGCCGGCACAGCATTCTTTATACGGTATATCCACTTGCTACCGGCGGATCTAATTCTCATACCCAACTTTTTACAATCCGAATTTTCAAAAATTCGTTCTACATCGATTCGGGCTTTCGTGCCGGCATGAAACTCTCCGAACAACAATTCAGACAAATAATACACCTTATTCATGCGCACATTCCCTTTTAAGCAAATTTTTATAATTTACAGAGAGATAATATATCATTCTTTCTGTCCTTTGAGTCCGCCTAATCCTTCTGATTTACTGTAAGAATTTTATACGTTTTTTTAAGCGCATCGCTGACAGTGTATTGCGGAAGCCAACCAAGCGATTTCAGCTTGCCCGTATCAATGAGCGCGCGCACCGATTTGGACACGCCTTGATTGTTCGCCCCGCTCAAATCAAACACGACCTTAGTACCGGCAAAGCCTGCTATAAGCTCGGCATATCCGCCTAGCGTCATGTTTTCGTCGTCGGCGGAAATATTATATGCGTTACCCTTTTCGCCGCTTAACAAAATCTTAATAAGTCCGCTCGCCGCGTCCGCCACATAGCAATATGAGTAACGCTGTTCGCCTTTGCTCTTTAGCACTATGTTTTCGCCGTTTAACGCACAATTCATAAACTGCGCCATTGCTTTGCTGTCGGCTTTTCTGTCTGCGCCGAAGCAGCGCGCAAGCCTTGCTATAACACAATCCACACCGTACTGCGAAATAAACGACTGGCATAGGCTCTCCGACAGTCGCTTTGCCTCGTTATAACCTGCCCGCGCCGTGTTGCAGTCTATATAGCCGCAATAATCTTCCGTCATGGGCTTGTCGCTTCCGTCGCCGTAAATTTCCACGCTGGACGCAAGCAGAAAACGCTCGACCTTTTTTTCTGCCGCAAGCGTCAATAAATTATAAGTGCCGAAAATATTAGTGGTAATCGTACCTACGGGATCGGCAGCGTACTGCTTGGGATGTGTGTTGGAAGCAAGATGCAAAATGTAATCCACCTTTTCGGCAACAGCAATCGGCTTGCAAACATCCGCACTTACATACACGACGTCCGATTCGCTCTTTCCGCCGCGGCGCGAAAGACTTATGACCTTGATTTTATTGTCAAAGTGTTTGTTTCTATACTTAAAAACGTCAATTAAAAACTGCCCGATAAAGCCCGTTCCGCCGCTTATCAGCACGGTTTTGCCTTTAAGCTTGTTCCACTCATAATCGAGCGTGGCAATTCTTTGTATATCCTGTAATTCCAAATCCGTCATTTTTATTTTAACCAGTCGTCATTTTTAGCGGAAATATATGCCCTGAAAATATTAAAATCGTCCTTGGTCGTGAGCTTGATGTTTTTATCCGAGCCTTTGGCAAAATACAGCGTTTCGCCAAGCTCCACCATCATAGTATTGGTGTATGACGAACCCATTACGCCGATATTTTCCCTAAACGCGCGCTCATAGCAAGAGTAAAGCTTGCCAAGCATATATGCTTGCGGAGTTGACACGCGCCGCAAGGTTTCGCGGGGTATATATTTTTTTGTAGTGTACTCGTCGTGCACTAAAAATATCTGCTCGTTGTACGGAAGCGACGTAACGGCATTGCCGTACTTATGGCACTTTTCTATAACGTCGATAAGCACGCTTTCGTCCACCAAAGGTCTGATACTGTCGTGAATAATCACGCAGGTATCGTCGCTGTGTACTTCGTGAATCTTATTGACGCCGTTGCGGATTGATTCCTGTACGCTCTCGCCGCCGCTGACTATATACTTTAGCTTTGTAATATCAAACTGCTTGGCAAACGCCGACAAAACATCGTGCCACCCGTCTATACAAACGACGAGTATCTCGTCCACCAACGGATTGCGTTGAAAATTTTCCAGCGTGTAAATGATAATAGGCTTATCGTTTACCGTCAAAAACTGCTTGGGTATTTCCTGCCCCATTCTTTTGCCGGATCCACCGGCGACGATTAAAGCAACGTTTTTCATTTTTGTAGTTCCTTTTTGTGTTTTATATGTTATTCGCATAGGTTGTTCAGTTGGTCCAAATACCCCTTGTCCAGAGCGACGCCGCGCTTATAAGCGGATTGACAATCGGCGTTGCTTGCCAGCTTGCTTCTGAATTCCGCATTGAACATTTTTTCCAAACCGAATGCAATGCCTTTTGGGGTTTTGTTTACGATAAGTCCGTTTTGCCCGTCTATAATTTGTTCGTCTATACCTGTAAAATCGGTCGCCACAATCGGCTTTTCAAGCACAAGCGCTTCAATAATTGTTGTGCAAAACGCCTCGTACCGTGACGGCTGACAATATATATCGCACATTCGCATATAAGGGTACGGATTATTGTGCCGTCCCAAAAATACAAAACAATCATTAAGCCCAAGCTTTTCCGCACGCTTTGTCAATTCCGCCCTGTATTTTCCGTCCCCTATTATATACCAAACAAACTTATTTCCGTTTTTTTGTAAGATTTTTGCGGCTTCGATTGCGATATCAAACCCCTTTTGGCTTTCCACCCTGCCCACGGAAACAATTTTTATATCTCCGTCCAACGTCTCCGCTATCTGCTCTTGTGCTTTTGTCTTTATTGCGGCAACATCAAAATAATTATACATTGTCGTGACAAAGCCCTTGTAATTTGGCATGGCGGAGCGAACCATTTGCTTTATTCCGTTTGAAACACAAACTATTCCGTCAAACTTATCCACGTACTTAGCAAAATATTTTGCATTAAAATAAACAAAATTCTTCGACCGCTTGTCGGCAAACGGCATGTGAACCCAAAGGTATTTTCTATCTGCATCAATGGCAGATGCAACCGCTGTGGAAAACAACTGTGTCATCGACGCGCCTATGACAATATCGTACTTCAACTCGGTATCGACGTCGCTTAGTAAAGAACCGAACCGCTTTAATCTGTCCCGATTGAATTTATTGGCAATATATCGAAAAATCGCTCGACCATACTTCTTGCGCTTTAAACACGCTCGAGTAGAATAGTTGGCGGCAATTTCGGCATAACGTCTGTCGAATTCGACTCTGCCCATTTTAAACGGACAGACCAAACGCACGTCCGACGGCAAATACTGCAAATACGGTCCCTCTTCGTGGATTAAAAACAAATCGACTTGGTATTCATCTTTGGGCAATAAACTTATAGCGTCAAGAATAAATTTTTCGGTTCCGCCCATGTGCAACCATTCAAATGCGATAAACAATTTTTTCATCAATACCCACCCGCTTTTTTCAAATTGTGTTGGGTATTTGGACGACTAGCCGTCATATTGGCGGCATTTTTTCTTTTTCTTGCTCTGTTTACAACACTCTTTCTCCTGAGAATCAGCGGGATTATCAGCAATACCGACATTGTTCTTCCGGTCAAAGGAGACTCAAACATGCACAACAAAACCAAACATATACAATATGTTATATATAGATTTGACTCCGCAGAAGGCTGCGATCTATAAGAACGAACTAATTTAATAAATAAAATCAAAACAAGAAGCATCATAAATATCCCATATTGTATCCACAGTTGCAACCAAAAATTATGGGAATTAAGATATATACTGCTGTTTTGCCCAAACGAAATAAACCCGCACCCAAACATTACAGTAACAGGCGAAGAGAATATCTGTTCAAAAGCGTCGGCATAAATACGTTGCCTTCCGGTAAACAACCGCTTCCCGAATATCACATAATCGCTTGAAACAAGCTGCGGCAACAAATAAGCATAAAGCAATATAACGACCAAAGTCATTGCCATTGCAAAGACAAACAACTTATACATAGTCGAAGTCTTTACTTTATTCATAAACAAATGACCGACGCACAGCACTATTCCGCACAGCATGGCATTACGAGATTTACAATAAAATAGCAGCAATAATCCGATTATGTATATAAATACGGCAATAGGAGTTAGCTTATTTTTTTTAGTCAACGATAATGCTATAAACATATTAGCCAAAACCAGTTGTGACATTGTATTGGAATTTATATGCATATCGCCGAACACTTCGCTTACATAATAAAACCCACTAAAGCTTCCGACCAATACGATTACCGCACATAAAATCAAAGACAAAACCAAAATCGGTTTTGCATATTTCGAAGAAAAATAAAAATTACGGGATACGACAAAAGCCATAATAACAAAAAGTATGATAAAGTCGTTTTTTATGCCTTTGCCAAAGATTAAATAATTTATAAACAAATAGACGGCAACTATCAATAAAAGCGCACCCGTTTTATTATTAAATCTCCCTAATAATACTCCCACAATTAAGAGCGCAAAAGGATAAATAACAGCTGCGATTTTTGTAGTTGTATTTTCTTCTAAATCGGCATTATTATCAAAAAACAAAAACCAGTATGCAAACAAAACGCATACTGTAAGCAGAACCGTTACAATTTGCTTATTAGTTTTATTTACTCTGGAATTATGCCGTAAAATTTTCATTAAAAATTGATCAATCCTTTACATAAACCGTAAACCCATGATTTACCCTTTGGGTTTCGGGCGGAAGCGTCATATAATCACCGTAAAAGCCGGTCAAAAATTTGTGCGGATCGGCACAGCATTTAAACACCTCGCCCTCAAAAGTCACCTCGGACGGCGATTCGTATTGCCATTTTTCCACACATTCACGAAACACCCCGTTTATATGCCCCACATAGTTGCTTTGGGACAGTGTGTATTTTGCCCTTGCTTTTTCCAGTTTTTTCAAAGCTCTTTTCAGCCCGTACAGTTTGGCGGCTTTGCTGCCAAACCACTTAGGCAAGTAAAGCAATTTATTTTTTGGGGGATTAAATTTTTCCGCAATCAACCAACTTTTACATGTTATAGGTACGCGCACTTTTTTTTGTAAAGCGCGCGCGTCCTTTAGAGTTGCACCAAGCGGAAAAAGCGGAAAGATATCTATGTGTAAGCCTATCGGATATTTTGTATGCCGCTCCGCTTGCACTAATGTATTGGGGTCGTACAGCTTTGTTATAGCAGTCGTGGACTGCCCGTCAAGGTCAAACGACAACAACCGATAAGGCGTGTCGGCAAAATCATCGTGAATAAACTTAGCGTAATCGTCCGCCGGCATAAGCACGTCTATATCATCGTCCCACGGTATAAACCCACCGTGACGCACCGCGCCGAGCAACGTGCCGCCGGTGATATAATAGCGATAACCTTTACTCTCGCAATAGTCCCTAAACCAAACGAGAATTTGCAACAATGTCTGTTTAATTTGTTTCGATGATAGTGTTTCCATTTTTATTCTTTTGCCGTTTCATCGCCGCAATCGAATTCTATTCGGACAAAATCGTGATGAGGCTTGCGCTCTTCTTCCGGCGGCAACACCATATAATCGCCGTACATTTTTGTTAGAACAGCGTCGGGTTTTTCCGGTATCATAAATTCCGTATCTCCGAATTTATGCATTACGCCGTTGCCAAACCATTCGCGTTTAAACTCGGTGCTCATAATCTTTATCGTACTGTCAAGGCACACCACGTTGTCACTTTGGTCGTAATCGTATCGAGCAATTTTTTGAAACAGTTTCTTTTCGGCGCGCGCTTTGCCTTTTTTGGTCTTTGTCTTTAGCAAAAAAGACGAGCCGAGACGCATAACCGCACCGTGGTTTTTTACAGGCTCGTCAAGCAAATACAGCGCCCTTTTCATTGCCCTGAATATTTGCAGCTTTCTTCTGTTTTTGGGCGCGGCGCCGTAAATAGGATAGATATCCACAAAAATGCCGTGGTGAATGTTTTTGCTCTCCGTGCCCTTTTCTATCAAAAGCGTATTGTCCTTGCATACACGCATAATTGACAGTCTGAATTCGGGATCGGTTTCCGGAGATTGATAAAAATACCCTTTGGGTAAATCGGTTTTACATGCCTGCTCAAACTTTAGCAAATCGGGATACGGTATCATAATATCTATATCATCGTCCCACGGAATAAATCCGTCGTGACGCACCGCGCCTAAAAGCGTGCCGTACGCCAAATAGTACCGTATGCCGTTTTTTTCGCATACGTCTTTTATGACTTCGGCTATTTCAAGCTGGACGCTTTTAACTTTTTCGGTCAATTCGACGTCGTAATCCATTTAATTCTGCACCTCGCAATTTTCAATCGGAGTGACGGTAAAATCATGGTGATGTACTTGCTGTTCTTTCGGCGGCAGCTGCATATAATCCCCGTATCTAAACCGTAAAATCGAATCGTATTCCTTAAAAATATAAAACTCTCTGTCTTCAAAAGCCGATAGAATAACGTCTTCCACCCATTCTCTATGGTAGGCTATATCGCAAACTTCAAACAGATCGTTGGAAATAAACTTATCTCGCGTAACCGTATTGTTGTAACGTGCGGAAGTTTTAAAATAAGACTGTACTATACTTTCCACCGATCGTCCCGCGCCCAAAGCTTTCGTAACGAACAACTGAAGTCTTCTTTTAAAACTGAAGTTCGACCATTCTATCTTGCCCTTGTGCATCATGCCCTGCAAAACCTTTAGTTTCAACAGAAAGCGTTTTCTGGTGCTCTTTTTATCGGGCAAATTGTCAAGCAAAAAAATGTCTATTTTGATGCCGCCGATTTGTTTATCTCCCAATATCGGTTCTTTTGCGAATTTTACTCTCGGCGTTCTTCTGTACAAAAAGAATTCAAATTGACCGCTCGCTTCACAATACTCGTTTATTACGCTTGCAAAGCGATTGTAATCTTCGCGCTTCATGCAGATATCTATATCGTCGTCCCAAGGTATAAAACCTTTATGCCTGACAGCGCCAATCAAAGTGCCGCCGCTCAACGAATATTTAATCCCTTCTTTGACGCATACGTCGTGGATAAAAACCATAATTTGCAGCAACTTGCTTTTTACAAATTCCAAAAGTTCGGCGTCGCCTTCGTCGTTCTGTTCAAGTTTCTCAACAAGTTCTGCCATAGTTGATATGCTGTAATTCTCCTTTACTCCATCGATATAAGCTTGGTCGTCATAAATTCCGTTGTTTTTAATTCTTACTGTAGTAACGCCGTACTTGCCTATAACAAAATCCTTTTGGGGATTGTCGCCAACATACATCATTTCGTTGAGCGATATTCCAAAGTATTCGGCCATGAGATTAAACGCTTTCGGGTTGGGCTTGCGGCATTCCTTTCCGCCAAGCTCGTCCGTAATGATTATCTTATCCACCATGCCTTCAAGTCCGAGCGAGACTATTTTTGCGCGCTGGCCCTGCGGTCTTCCGTCGGTGATTACACCCAGCTTATATCCCTTTTCCCGCAAGAGCGCAAGCGTATGCTTTACTTCATCCGACAGCTGTATTTCCGGTGTGTGAGTATGGTAGATTTCCACAAGTTCGCTTACGGCTTGTTCAATGTCGGACAATCCTTTGCTTTGCAGATAACGATTGAAAACATTGTTGTTATTCTCACCAAACAACGTCAGCAACTCGTCATATGCGTCATCTATACCGTACTTTTTTTCTATTTGTTTGGCAACGGCTTTATATCCCGACTTTACATAATCGTATTCGGGAAACAGCGTATCGTCCAAATCAAACACAACGGCTTTAATCATGACACCCTCACGCTGCCGTCAAACCGCGAATACACAGCGCCGTCCTCGTAGTCCTCATTGTACTGAAGTTTTTCGCCGCGGAGAAGTCTGTACAGATTTTCGCAGCTGTCCGCGCCTGCGGCAATGCTCATGGGCGCACCGCCGCCGAACCGCGGATTTATCTCTATATACTTGACCTTGTTGTCTTCCGTCAAAAAGCACTGCACGGTGATTTGCCCTATAAAGCCGAAGCTGTTTAACAGCCGCTTAACGTCTTCGATTATGTATCTGTTCTTTTCTACTTTGCCGCGCAGGATTTCGCCGCTGCGTGTAACCATGCGCCATCTGGGCACGACTGTTACGATATTGCCGTCAAAGTCGCAAAAGCAGTCCGCCGTATATTCCTTGCCGGCAACGCATTCCTGCAAAATCGGGTTATCCACATACTCCGCAAAAAACGCAAGCTGTTTTTTGTTTTCCACCTTGTATGCGCCTATGCTGGAACTGCCGTCACGCGGTTTTATAAACAGCGGAAACGCCGTCACGTCTTGTTTGCCTATTTCATAGGTTACCGGACAATCGAACCCGTGCTCGGCAAAAAACTTTGCGGTAAGCGTTTTGTCACAGCATATGCGCACGCTTTCCGCGTCCGATATAAGCACGCGAGCCCCACTCTCGGCTTCAATCAACCCCTTGTTTTGAGCAAGTTTATTCAGCTCGGTATCTATTGTGGGAACTACAAGCGATATGTCGTTTGCTTTGCAAAGCTCGATAATTTTGGGGATATACTCTTCGTCGGCAATGCGTGGGATTATAAACTGTTTGTCCGCAAACTTAAGCGCCGGCGCCAAGTCCGACATGTCCGCGGCGCACACGTCGCCGTCAACTTCCAGTCTGTCGCGCGCGGCCTTAAACGCATTTACAAGCTCCACACGCCTACCTACGCTGAGTATCAAAACATTATACTTTTTGTTGCCTGTAAAATACTCCATGGTGGCTTGTCCTTCCTGCGATATGCCGCTCCGCTTAAACACTTTACCCACCGTCATAAACAGAATTTTTATATCGCCGAAAAGCGATATTTTGCGTACATATTCGCAATCGTACTTAAACTTTTGATTCCACGTAATGGCGTTTCTGCCGTTTACCTGCGCTAAACCGGTTAGCCCCGGGCGCACGATGTGCCTGCGGCGCTGTTCGTCGTTATACAACGGTATATACTGAACCAAAAGCGGGCGCGGACCGACTATAGCCATATGCCCTAAAAATATATTGAATAACTCGGGCAGTTCGTCCAGTGAGCTGGCGCGCAAAAATTTGCCGTACTTAGTAAGCCGCTTTTCGTCGGGCAGCAGTTCTCCGCTCTCGTCCCTTTCGCAGGTCATGGTGCGGAATTTTATCAGCTTGAATATCTTTTCTTCCCCTGTCTTTTTTCTTATTTTGCCGGGGCGCGGTTGAGTAAAAAACGGATTGCCCTTCATCTTGATTGCGCCGACAACAGTCAAAATAATCAAAAGCGGAGAAAACACGATTATCGCCATTCCGCTGAGCAAAATATCGTAGAACCTTTTAAAAAACACGCGGTACAACGCCGCCGACAGCAACAGCCATACGGCAACGCACACGACGCAAATAATAAGTATGCCCCACCAAGCGGTGGTTAAATTATTCCAAAACTCTTTCACTTAATCAAAGCACGCCCTTACTATTTCTATCACCTTTTGCTGGTCGTCCGCCGTCATCTTTATATCACTGGGCAGGCACAAACCGCGGTCGAAAATATCCATGCCGACGTCCACGCCGCCGCCGCTTATGTAAGCGTTGGTCTTGCCCCTGCCGTCGCCTTCGACCGTCACAAACGGATTGTTACGGTAAATAGGTTGCATATGCATGGGCTTCCAGATTGGTCTGCCTTCTGCATTGTATGCGGCGAGCGTGCTCAGTATTTCGGTCGGGCACGATTTACCGTGCTCCGCCACATAACACGCGTCAAGATCTCCGCGCACCTGCTTGCACATTGCGCCTTGGTCTATCAGCATGCAAGAAAGCCAGTAGTTGGGCTTGGAATTTTTTTCGTCAAACGGATTCATGGTTACGGGGAGCCCTTTAAAGCCCGCCTTGTACCGCTCGTATATTGCCCTTTTCTTTTCGATATGCTCTTCCAGATACGGGAGCTGACCCCTTATAACGCCGGCAATAACATTGCTCATGCGGTAGTTGTAACCGAGCTGTTCGTGCTGGTACCACGGCGCGTTTTCCCTTGACTGCGTGGACCATTTGCGCGCCTTATTCGCCTGCTCTGTATCGTCGGTGAGAAGCATGCCGCCCGACGATCCCGTAACTATCTTGTTGCCGTTAAAGCTTATCACGCCGATATCGCCGAACGTACCCGTCTGCTTGCCCTTGTATGTAGCGCCAAAGCTTTCTGCGGCGTCCTCGATTATGACCGCGCCGTGTTTATCTGCAACGGCGCGAAGTTCATCCATCTTTGCCGGCGTACCGTACAGATGCGCAAAAACCACATGCTTCACTTCGGGATACAGAGTAAACGCCTTTTCGAGCGCGACCGGATCCATATTCCACGTGTCGCGTTCGGTATCTATAAACACCGGAACGCCGCCCTCGTACACCACCGGGTTAAGCGTAGCCGCAAAGGTCATGTCCGAGCAGAACACTTTGTCGCCGCGCTTAGTACCCGCCAGTTTCATGGCAAGGTGGAGCGCCGCCGTGCCGCATGACAGCGCAACGGCATGCTTGCAGCCTATTTTGTTAGCGGCCATGCGTTCGACTTCGTTGATGTTTTCGCCGACGGTGGACATCCAATTTGTGTCAAACGCGTCTGTCATCCACTTTAGCTCCTCGCCGTGCATGGTGGGAGTGGACAGCCAAACTTTGCTGTTAAACTTTTTGAATTTTTTGTCTTGTGTAAACATGGTTTTTTGCTTTTATGGGATTTTTGGGTGTGCTTCGCACATTCGGGCATGTATATAAACCCGAATTTATCTTTTGTATGTCCGCCGAATAAAACAGCCGAGAAAAATCCTACGAGCGTTGTCTTCGGGTTCATGCCGGCAATCACACCGCCGTAAGCGCAAACCCAAACATTGATTGGGCACACGTTTACAAATCTCATTATACAGTATTATTTGCAGAAATGCAACATAATAAATCAAACTTCTTAAACTCGTCCGCGCGACCGCCCGCCGCAATATAAAATATTCCGTGCGCGGTTATCCGCCCAAGGTTACGTCCTGACGAGAGTACCACTCGAGCGCGGCGTCCAAATGGTTTTCCTTAAAGTCCGGCCACAACTCGTCCACTATATAAAAATCGGAATACACCGTCTGTATGGGCAAAAAGCCGGACAACCGTCTCATTCCGCCCCAGCGAATGACCAAGTCTATTCGCGGAATATCGCGGGAAGCAAAACCGCCGAAAATATCCCATTCCCAGCCGTAGTTGACCAAAAGATTTACTACCACGTCCCCGCTTTTTCTTTCCGTATACGGCAGGAGCTTTTTCGGGAAACACGACGAAGACGTATTACCTATTACGTTGACGACTACGCCTTCTTTTTCTATCAGCTTTACCGCCTTACAGCACGCGTCCGAAAACGCCGTCACCTGCGCCTTAGGCCGCTTGCAGTTGTCCACGGTAAAGCCGTAATACGTAAGTTCCTTTATACCGTGTTGTTTTGCGGCGCGCAACAGTCGCAAGCCCGGGAGAAGTCCGTGCTCGTACCCGTCTTCCTTTTTCAGTCCGTTTTGAGTAGCCCAACGCCTGTTGCCGTCGGGGATTATTCCTATGTGCGTCGGAGTACGATGCATATTGCCCCCCTTAATACAATTTATGCAATAGTCTTTGCAATAAAAAAGGTATTATACGCAGCGCTATAATACCCGATTATATTTTATAATACGCTTAAGACGGATACAGCTAATCCGTGCGCTGTTTTTTGTGCGGCAAAACCAAAAGCCGCGACGTGGCCTTTTTGTATTCCTTATAATCGGGACGGCGCGAAAGCTGCCGCTTTTCCATGAGCGGAATGGACACTACGTTAAACAGTACGGTCACGGCAACCGCGCCCGCTACAAAATACCAGTACTGTAAAGCAAACGGCAGCATTACAAGATAAACTCCCCACCATACGGTAATTTCGCCTAAATAATTGGGATGCCGAGAATAGTTCCACAGCCCTACCCTGCACACCGTCTTTTGAGTCGCGTTTTTAGACTGCTCCAAAAATGCGTGCATTTGCCTATCCGCAAAAAATTCCAGCGCCGTGCCCAAAAGAATAATTGCCATGCCGATTAAGGACAATGCGTTCATGCCGTGCAATGCGATTTGAAACAGCGGAAGCATGCCGGCGAAAACGATAAAAGTGGGCATGTAATGTATGCCGAAAAAGTTTAGAATAAACCAAACAAACCGCCCGTGCTCTTCCCTATACTTTTTGTACCGCCAGTCCTCGTACGAAAAATCGGTAAATACGACTATCCAGTTGACGGTTAGCCTGAGCGACCAGATGTTGAACACCGCCAAAAACAGTATTTGCCATGCGGAAAACGCCTGCAAATATATAAACAGCCAAATGGATATTACCATGGGTGTGAGCGACCAGTACGCGTCGTACACGCTGGAGTTGTGCAACACAATCGAAAAGCAAAAGGTGACAAACGTAGCCGCAACGTCAAATACAAACATCATTAAAATGACGTTGTCTATCATAAAGCACGCCGCGTATCCTATTCCGTACGCCAGTACGTATATCAAAAATATTACGGATAAATCGGCGAGCTTTTTCATAACCTGTTGTCTGCTTTACCACACGTTAATTTCTGGTGAGCGCAGGGCATTCATGCATGTTGATACCCATACCGCTCGGATCCATCTCATAATCGTATCTGGCTAGATATTCGGCAGCAGCCGCACTGTCGGACAAATCGACGAGTACATCGACCTTTTCGCCGTTTTCATCAATGCTCTTCCACCCCGAAGGTGTCGCAAACTGGGCAGATGTAAGTCCGCTCAAAGAAAACGCCGTTGCGCCGATTGTTGTGACCGAATCGGGAATTGTAACGCTGTTTAATTTGATGCCGAAAAACGCGCCTGTATTTATTTTGGTAACGCTATTCGGTATGGTAAGATCGGTAACTCTCTGATTAGACATAAACAAATTATAGGAAATATATTTATCCCCATACATAGTAGAACACTGCATAATTTTTTGCGCACACAAATTCTCAATACTACCGCTGTACATTAAGTTAATTGTTTGCGTTTCTTCCCTATCTCCAAGCCGTTGTCTGCCAATGTACTCTAAGCTGCCACTGCAAGTAAGAGTTTGCAGGTTTTTGCCTATTCCGTACATCCTTATGGCCTTGACCGTGTCGGGCAATGTAAGGCCTGTAACGGCGCCGTTGCCGCATATCGCACCGGCGACTTCTATGCCGCTCGGAACCTTCAGTTCGGTAACAACCTTTCCGCCTATTTTAAGCTTTTGGGTGCTTGTAAACATATTGGTTTCGCGAGAGCTGGTAAACAGTCCGGTAAGCTGAGTTTTGCAAAACTGCTCGACCGTGCCGGTATAGTCGATTTCCTCAACCCCAAATGGCAACAAATGTGCATCCAACGATTTGACATTGCCGCCGAATCTCAGCTTGCTTGACGAATTTTTGTACACACCGACTTCAACCACTTCTATATTGTCGGGGATTACCGTATATTCGTCTTCACGAGGAAGATAGCCTACGCCGATTATCTTGGCGCTTTTGGGAATCGGCGAAAAAGCCTTTCCGCCCACAATGCGCTTGGTGGACTTTTCTATTACATAATCGTTTTCGGAATAGTAATTGGCATTGCCGCTTTCCACAACACAGGAATTCGCATTTGCGACAGACATAAATCCGTCGCTTACCACGCGAATATTCTTGCCGACAGTTACTTTGTCTTGATAGCCTTGCGGCACACCCAAAAGAACATTGTCAAGTATATCAGGCCGACTAAAGGAAAATTTTTCCGACCTATATCCCGCTCCGATGCGCTTAAGCCCCTTGCCTATGCTCGATAAGGTACACCCAATCATCGTGCTTTGGGCATTTCCTACATATTCGACGCTGTCGGGAATGGCCACCGGCTGATTGCCTATAAGCACACCGTCTGCGATCAGGCGCGTACCCTGTTTTATTCGTATTTCGCTGTCATAGGCGTCCGGCGTCACAAAAAGCAGACAGTTATCCACATAGAAGCAACCGTCTATAACGTTGTCCTTCGGAAGTCTTTCCGGCGTGCCGAATGTTCCAACCTTAGTCACAGTACTCGGAATATTAAAAAATATGTATCTTTGCTCACGAGTCCACAAAGCATGGGCTTCAATCGACTTCAGTCCTTCGGGCAACGTAACCCTTTCCACCTTGGTTTCCGAATAATAAAAAGCGTCCGTTGCAATGGTTGTGACGGGAAGTCCGTTGTGCTTGGCAGGCACGACAACGTTTTTTTCGTCCCCTATGTAGCCGACAACCTCGTAGGCGTCGCCGCCTATTTCCCCGTACAGCAGCCCTACAGTGCCGTTGTCGCCTTTTTCCCGTTGGTTTTCGGCGGCGTTGTCATTGCCGCACCCGATAAATATCCCACACGACACCGCTATAGCGGCGATAGCGGCAGTTAATCTTTTAAGTAGCTTCATGATTCCTTCTCCGTAAAAAATGTGATTGCTGTTTGCGATATTCCCATTATACTTTTTTCCCGATACAATGTCAATCGAATAATTTAGGCATAAAAAACAATCCGCAGAGCTTACTTGCGGATTGTTTTTTGTGCTGTACTTACTGAACAGTATCGATTTTTATGGATGTTATCAGACCGTTATTATCCAGCGTAAATGTAAAGCGATATGTTCCGGCTATTGAGCAAAGCATGTTGTTGTCTGTTTCAGCTCTTGTTATTCCGTCGTTTGTATTGTTGGAAACAACCTGCCCGTATGCGGCCCAACCGGCTTGCTGCGCCTGATTGTACTTTTTGGTCCTAATGCCGAACTCCAAGCCCGCGGTAAACGTGAATTCAAACGTTATCGTACCGGCCGACTTATCGGATACGGCAAGTCTGTCCGACCAACCGTCAGTGAACTTACCGTAGATGTAAATATCGAACGACAATTTGACATCCTCCGCTTCACCGTTGCGTACAAACGTAAGCTTTCTTGTCGATTCATCTATGGTGAACGTGTAGTTTCCGCTTGTTTTTACGTATACGTTGTTGTCATTCTTTTTGTCTACGACATTGCTGCTTTGGAAATACTCTCTGCTTCCGGTGTTGCCGTCAAGACTCAGGAAGGTATATGCGCCGTCCCATCCGCTTCCGATTCTAAGTATCTTAAACTGATTGCCTGTGTACAAGTCAACCGTTATGGAATACGTGGTGGGGCCCACCTTTCTGAGATGAACTGCATCGGGGATAAGACTGATACTGTCTATAACCTTCCAGTCAAGTCCCAATGTGGGAGATTCGCCCACCATGTAGTACGGGGAATCGCCGAGTTCGCCGGTATCGGGAAGAGGTCCTGTGGATGTTCCCGCTATCCACAGATTTTTGTAATCTGCGCTGGACGGATCGGTTTCTCCGTAGTTGTAGTATATTGTATATGTACCCTCGGCAAGAATTACGTTCTTTTTGTTAGAAGCAAGCTGGGCCCTGACCGCACCGTCCTTTCCGAAGTGCGCAATGTCGGCAGTCTTTCCGCCGAGCACTATTGTAAGCTCGGTTGTGCCGCCCGTGCCGATAACAACTTTTTCTGCCATTACCTCAGCTTTGGCAAGGTTTTGCTCCAGATCGTATTGCTTGATCGATTCGATATAAATGCCGTCGTCATCAAGGATTTCCGCCCTTATAATCTCCTGAATATAAATGACTTTGGTGTTGAAATTATAGAGTACGTTTATTACGGAGTTGCTTACGTCCGCCCCGTCCGCAAGTCTAAGCATTTTGTCCGGAGACAAAACAACCTTGGGTGTGCTGTACGGGTCACGCACTACGTTGGTAATCAACTCTTTTTTATACCAAATTTCAAGCGCGACTCCTGCTTGTAATTGAATATCGTACGCCCAGACTTCGTCGGCGGAAGGATTTTTGAAATCACCTTTCCTTTCGGATTTTTCGGCGTCGTCGGCGTCCGTCCAAAGCCCGTCTTCGTTTCTTTCAACGAATTCACCGTAGTGCGCGTACACCTTTACCGTACTGGGCGTGCCTTTGAACTCATATTCGGTATCCACTTTGTCGCCGTCCGTTTTTGCTGTGAACCAACCGATGAACCTTTTACCGGCGGGAGCAAACGGTCTGTACGGCAATCTTTCCAGCTTTCTTTCCACCGTCATCATCGACGTAGATTCGGAAAGTCTGCCGCCGTTGGCTTCAAACGAGACCCAGAATTCCACCAATCTGTATTGTGCAAAAATAGTCCCGTCATTGGTGAACACCGTTTCTTCGTCTACTTTATAGCCGCCCGTCTTTCTGGTAAACCAAGCGACAAACTCGTATCCCTTCTTCGGCGTGGGCGACGCGGGAATGGACTCCAGTTTGCCTTTGTCGTCGGTAATAAGTTGCGTAACGTCGTCGGCACGAACTCCGCCGTTGACGTCAATCGTGATAATATACCTGCCTAATTCCAAATAGTACGCATAAATAGAGCAGTTTTCACTGAACACCGTATCACTGCTTACCGGTTTGCCGCCGTTCCTTTCGGTATACCAGCCTATAAACCTTGTACCGTCCGGTATGTCTGTGGGCTTGGGAAGCGCACCCACCAATTTACCGTTGGCAGTAATGCGTGAGGTTTCTTGAACGGAGCCTTCGCCGGCGTCAAACGTTATTACATATTCCGTAAAATAATGCGCATACACCGTAACTTCTCTTGCCGCGCCGGAAAATACGTAAAGTGAATTCACCTCTTCTCCGCCCGTTCTTTCTGTGAACCAGCCCAAGAAAGTGCTGTTTGTAGGCGGAATGGGGTCTACGGGCAAAGTCGTAAGACTGCCGTTTACGGTAACTATTTGTCCGGGGTCGGTCGCAAATGTGCCGCCGTTGGGGTCAAACGAGACGGTGTACTCGGTTGATTGGGTTACGCCCCACTTGGCGTGAATCATGCAACTAAACGTATACTTATAGTCTACGGTGAGTTTTTTACCTTTAAACGAAGACGAAATATACCAGCCCAAAAACTCGGTATTTTCTTTTATCGGCGTGGGGAGCGACGCAAGCTTGCCGTCAATCGTTGTTGCCGACGTGGGATTAACGGTACCGCCGTTTGCGTTGAATGTGACTGTATATTCGCGGCCGTCGGACGCTTCTTCTTGCGCACACGACAAAAGCATGCTGCAACAGGAAGTTACAAGCATAACAACTGCCAAAATGAGCGCTGTCCATCTTTTTTTCTTCATTTTCCCCTCGTCAATAATACAATAGAATACGCGGTAGACTGAACACCGTAATTATTTTTTTGTTAAGTCGTCAAGCTCGGCTTGATAGCTACGCAGTTTTTCTCGCTCCTGATCGATAAGATTGGAGAACAAAGTAAAGTACTGCTCGTCTTCCGGCAAAGGCTTTTTACCGGCGAGCATAGCGCGCATAATTGCGGTTTGGGAGCGTTCGCGCTTGTGCTCGTACGCCTCGATTTCGCGCTCGATGTCTGCCATAGCTTTTTTGATCTGGCTCTTTTTAGACATTATTCCACCTCACACCGTATATATTATGCGTTTCCGCCGGCACCGTTGTCTGTTGCCGGTTTATCGAGGTTGTCCACTTCCTCTATTTTAAAGGTGCGCGTGGTACCGGTGACAATACGCTTAACAAGCCCGCGCCGCATAAAAGCCAAATCGCCTTCGTAAGGAAGGAAAAAGTCCTGCGCAACGTAGTGCGAATCCTTAAATACCTTTAACTCCTTCATCATGCCGGCAATCATTTCCTTGGCGTACTTAACCCTGCGCGGATTTTTGATTCGGTACATCGTGGGCGTATCCGCCGTGCTTGCAACATTGGAAACGTCTTCAACCGCATACTTGGTACCGTTGTAGCCCGCAGGCTCTACGGCAACCAACAAGCGCAACGATTTGCCGCGCACAACCAGTCTGGCAACCGCCATACGACCCATGCGGAACGTCTCGCGTTTCCAGCTCATGCGGTCCTTGACTTTTTCGTACGAAAGCAATTCGTTTTTCAGCTCCGAATACCACTCCTTTGCCTCGCGCGGAAGCTGTGCAACCTTGGCGGTCATGCTGCGGTTGTATCTGACGCGCTCCGAGCCTTCGGTGACGTACTGGGGCGTATCTTCGTCATCCTCCTCGTCGTCTTCATCGATATCGGGCTCGACTTCCGGTTCCGGTTCGGGTTCGGGCGACGGCTCGGCTTTGGGCTTAGACTCTTTTTCAGTAACGGTCGCTTCTTCCGTTGCGGTGGCGGCGGACGCAGTAACAGGCTCGTCTTCCTGCTTTTTTTCGTCAGGACGGGGCGCCATTACAACTTTTACCACCGGCGCGCGCTTGCGCAAAGCGATTATAAACACAATGCCCAGTATCGCAAGCAATACGATAAAGGCGATGAGTACAATCATCAAAATCAAAAGCATAGTCTTGTTATCCATTCTCTTTATACCTCCTAATGGCAAAGACGATTACAACGACTGCAAATACGCAGGCGACTAGTCCTAAAATAATATCTATAACAACAAATGTACTGTCATACGCCGGCTCTATGGTAAACTCGTAACGAGCCTCAAGCGTCTCGTAACCGTCAAGCTCCACTCGCGCAATCATAATATAATTGCCGGCTTTAGTGGGCTTTTCGGTCAGGATAATATCGGGGTTGGCTTTGTCAATATACATATAGAATATATTGCCGTGCAAAGCCTCGCCCATAGGGTTGGGACTTTTGGAGTTGAATTCCTCCGACCAGCTTCCTATAGTCGGTAATTCGTCGCCCACCCACGAATTTTTGGAGAGCATAACGTCAAACATCATTTCGCTTGTTATGTACTGAGTGTAACGGGCGTTTGCACGGGCCACCACTATGTACTTACCGACCTCGGTGGGAATCTGCGAGCCTAAATCTCTTCTTGTCAACGCGTCGAGATATCTGTAAGTAATATCAACCTTGTCGATGCCGGTCAGATTTGTCTTGGCTGTGGGCTCCGCCCATTTATTCTTTTCGCCCAAGTACAGCACCGAGGCAATACGCACGTTCTGCGTCCACTCGATTACGCGGTCGCGAATGGTAAATACGACGCCGCTGAAGTGGTTTTCGGTTAAGTCGTCCTTGCTGTCTACGCCGTTTTCCGCAAAGGCAAGCATAATGTATACACCGGGCTTAGTGGGCATATAGAAGTCGCGCGCATACATTGAGTTGCTGATAAGTATAGAATCCACGCCGTCCTCGATAGGTCCTCCGCGGACGTATTCGTCGTTTACAAGCTGCGCATTGTAGAACTCAAAGTACGGCTTGCCGTAGTGAGGTTGACCGGAGGGCAAATTGACTATTTCGTCGATGTTTGCCGTCCAACCCTCTATGCGCGGCACATCTTCCCAATAGTTTTGATCGGTGTTGGCAAAGACTTGGAACTGAATAACTATTTCTTCCTTCGCCTTATACCGGCCTCTGCTTCCGTCAACGGATACCGTCATTACATACCAACCCACGAGGGCATCCTCAAGCCTGTTTATGTCGATGCCGTTGTAATACACATCGTCTTCGGAATCCCGAGCGGTGATTATAATGGTGGGCGTGCCGTAACGCGACTCGGCGATGGGTTTGTTTATTTCTTCTTGATAGTCGCCGTAAGTCCAGTTGGCGATTTGGGGCAGTACGGTCCAATCGTTGTCGGCCTCGACAACTGTGAATGAAACTTCATATTCAAACGCCGTATAGAAATCTCTGGAGCCCACGGACAGAATCAATCTGTAAGTTCCGGCAGTCAAATCGTTAAGTTCGTCAAGCTTGTCTTTCGGCACATATACACCTGCGCCGGTGCCATCTTCGTTTACAAGCTCAAACTCGATTTTCTTGCTGCCGTCTTGACTTAAAATCTTGAAGGTGACTTTGCCGCCCGAGGTGGGGGTGCCAACAAATAAGTTTGTCGATCTGCTGTAGTTGTGCCAAGCCCAACCGGTAACGCCGGGCAGTACGCTAAACGACCTGTCGGTCACGCCGGTAATGGTAAATTCCAGCTCGTATTTTGCCACTCCCTTATAATTACCTGTGGCGGCAACTAAGAATGTGGCTTTGTATGTGCCGATTTCCGTAGGAATGGTAACATAATCATCATCGCCGGTTGCGGTATCTGTAAATTTGACTATAACATCGCCGAAGAGTGCGGTGGCCTCGTAGGTGACCTTGGTCCTGTACACCCATGTATACTTGGGCCCGTCTTCCCTTTCTCCGTCCACAATCAACACCGGTTTGGTTGTCCAGCGATTTTCCGCTTGCGCGATTGTAAAGTCTTTTGTCTGACCGCGACACTCATTATAGTTGGGCTGCTCGTCTGCGACTACTTCTATTCTGTAGCCGCCTGTTGCAACATTTAACCCTTTCAGCTTGAGCACAAGCGCGTTGTAGTCGTTTACGTTTACCTTTCCGTCTGCGTATGTTATATTGGCAGTGATTACGGCTTCTTCCAAGTTAGATATTTGATAGACGTAGACTTTTGCGGAAGCGCTGTATTTGGGCACGGGCAAATTCAAGGTGAACGATATTTCACTTTCTACTTTGTTCCATGTCCAACCGGAAATAGTTAAATCGCCTTCCCATGCGTTATTCGCTTTTATGATTGTAAGATAAACGGTATCGGATAGACCACCGTACTTTTTATCTGCATCGACAGACGCCGTTATGGTGTACGTACCGACATCTAACCCTTTGATATAATCGATGAGATTTGCATACGGCACTTCAATGCCGTCCGTGAGCGCCGTGCCCACTTTAACAATGAGCTTGCTTGCATTATACGTAGGCACAAATACAATGTTGGGGGCAACATTGCTGCCGTAAGTCCATTCAATGCGCTTGCTTGAAGGATTGTCGGCGCTGCCGGTCTGCTCCTTCCACGAGTTGCCCTGCACGGTTATTTTCACCGTAATAGAGTAATTGAGCGCCATATGGTTGTCATCCCCGTCGATAAACGCGGTTATGGTATAATCGTCCTCCTCAGCTTCGCATTCTCTCAGTCTGGCAATGAGCGCAGACCACGAATCGCCGGAATACAGCGCGTCCGATGCCGAGCTGAACTTAAGCGTATAAAGCGCCTTTTTGCCCCAGTCTGAACCCGACACGGGCTCATTTAGGTCGGCAAACGTACTGCCGTAGCTCTCGGTGATCGAACTGCCGTTTGTGCCTGCAGTGTCGGAATCCCATACGGTTGTGACCTTGTTAATCGTAAACGTATATGTAAAGGAGCAAGCCGAATAATTAGTTGTTTTATCAATACTTACGGTCACTCTGTATTTGCCGGCGTTCCAATCCTTTACTGCGTTCACAAATGCGTCGAACAAACGCTCGTAGGAAGTCTTTTCGTCATCTCCCTCCGTATAATCGGACGCGCGGAAAGTGGTAAACGCCACATCGTTTTTTAAGATTGTGTACAAGACAAATTCGTTGCCGTAGTAGGCCTTAGGCATTTGCAATAATGTGGAAACGAACTCTTTCCACGTCCAGCTAATATTGGTGTCGATGCTATTGTTGAATTTCTTCTCCCAATCGTTGGTAGCCGCGCTAATATTAACAGTGACTGTTCGAGTGATTGTGGCGTAGTTTTCGCATCTTACGATATATTCCACCGTATATGTGCCTGCGTCCTTTGCGCGGAGATCCTTTAGCATAGTTGCAAAATTGTCGTACTCGGTTGACCAAGTGGATTCAAAGCCTATGCGGTACGTGATAACGGCGCCCTCTTGTGAAACTTTCATATCACTCAACGTTTTTTGTTCGTCGGAGTCGCCCCAATTCCAGTTGTAAACACGACTGCCACTGCCGCCACTGCCGCCCGAAGGATCTTCTTCTATGGTTGGTTCGGAAAGCTTTACTTCCACACCTACGGTCAAGGGCTGCAAATCGAAATTCCCGTCCGCGCCCAAAATAGCGGTAATAACTATTCTGTAAATGCCGGCTTCAAGCGCCTTAAGCGCGCTTAAAAGCGCATCCAAGTCGCGCTCCGCGCCGTTGACCGTGACGGAAACCGTGGTAACGGGGTTGTAGCTACTGCCCACCGCCTTAGATATGGCATAGGACAATGTGTAGCTGACTACTGTCTGACCGCTTGCCGTTTTTACGGCAACCTTGGTAAGAGCGTTGTCAGCAAGGTTATCCGCCTCGCTCAAATACCATTCGACGCGTTCCGGCGCTGTAGCTTCGTCCCATTTTATTTCCTGCTTGGCAATAGTAAAGTAAACTATTTCCACAAGGTTGTTGTAGTTTTTGTTTCCCGTTAATGTGACGACCATCGCATAATCGCCGGCAAACGCCGCCGAAAGGTCTACTATTTCTCTGTCGTAATCTACGCTTTGGCCGCCTTCATTTTTTGCGGCGTAGTACTTATACTGTATTTGATTTCCGGTTTCGACATTTGGTTTGGGATTATTGTGTGATTTGGGTTTTTCGCCAAAAGTCCAGCCGGATATGGTAGGCACGATATCCCAACCGTTTTCCGCCTTACTTACGGTAAAGCGTATGTCGCGCGATATCGCGGCATAGTCGGTGGTTTCCTTAACCTCTACGTGCAGGTTGTAGCTGCCGGCGTCAAGTCCGACAAGTCCGGCGACCGTGCCGCCGAGCAGTTTTTCTTTAAGTCCGTCTTCGTCACTGTCTTGAATTTTCTTGAACGCAAGATCTTCAAAGTTTTCTACATTATCCCCGACTGTGCCGTAGCTATCCACGTATTGCACGGTATACTTGACGTTGCCGAGCGTAGCCTTGCCCTCTACAATTTCCACACTGTCAAGGCTTTTGTCGTTGTACGTATCGCCGTACGTCCAACTGCTTATTGTGGGAATAGTTGCCCACCCGTTTGCCGCCTGCGTAATATTAAACGGAACGGAAACGGACAAATCTTTGTAATTGTTTGTGCCTGTGAGAGCAACCTCCAAAGTGTAACCGCCCACGATTAGCTTTTCGTTAAGCTCTTGAATTGTATCTGACGTCAATCTGCCGTATTGGTCGACTTCCAAATTTATCGACATCAGTTCGGCCTGCTCTTCCGTATCGGCGGTTTGTATACCGCTGGTCACCGTGTATGTTATTTTGTTCGTTTCCGGTTGTTCGTCAAACCTTGCTTTGGCGGCGCGGAAGTTGCTCTTAGCTATTTCCGCAGTAAGTCCGCGGTACTGCCAACCGACCATAACCGGCGCAGTAGGCCAGCTGTTGTCCGCCTTGGATACGCTGAATACAATGTACAGTTCCAAGTCCTCGTAATTGTCGTCACCGACCAAAAACGCATGCAGATTGTACGTGCCGACGGGCAACGCTTCGAATTTGCTTTCCACAGCGCCAATCGACGTAAAGGTTTGCTCCCAGCCGTCGGGTTTTGTCGTGTGCTCCGTTCCACTGTAAAGTGAATATACAACGGTTTTCTCACCTTCGCCCGTACGGCTGTCCTCACCGCCTTGGAAGTTCGTACTCGCAACAAAGCCTCGGTACGCCCAACCGGTTATAAACGGCGCCTTGCCGTTTTTCCAGCTGTTTTGCGCCTTTGCAACGTTAAACGTAATAGACAGTCGCAGACCGGTATAGTTGGTATTACCCACTACTTCCGCAACCAGCGTATATCCGCCCGCACCCAAAGTATTGAATGCACTGTCAATATCCGATTTTTCTGTCTTAGTCCACTCGGCAGAGCTTTTGCCATCCTTAGTCAGCGTGTATTGTACTTCGTAACTCTCGGTGGGGAACGAAGGCACACCTGCCGTAAAGAATTTAGCGTCGTAGCCCCCGTACGTCCAGCCTATTACGGCGGGAGTGACTGTCCATGTGTTTTGCGCCTGAGCCACGTTAAACGAAACGGTGAGCGACAGAGCGGTATAGTCGGGTGTTCCGGTTACTGCGGCAACAAGCTCGTATTTGCCTGCACCCAAGTCTTTAAGCTCGGCCGTAACGGCGGCTTCACTGCTCAGCTCTTTCGGTGTAAAATCAGAGTCGGTTTCATTTTCTTTTACTTTGCTCAGAGTATAGCTTACCTTTGCGTTATTTTTGGGGAACGCCGGCACGCCCGCGGTAAACAGGTTTGCGGGGTTGGCACCGAACGTCCAGCCTATTACGGCGGGAGTGACTGTCCAGGTGTTTTGCGCCTGCTCCACATTAAAGGATACGGACAACTCCAAAACGGTGTAGTCGGTCGTACTGTCCACCTTAACATAAAGTCGGTATTGTCCGGCACCCAAATCCGCGATGTTGCTCTTTACGGTAGCTTCGTCGCTGATCGGGCCCCACTGCTTCTGTTCGGATTGTTGGACCGTCTTGTATAGCGTGTAATTTACCGTGGGATTGGATTCGGGGAAGTTCGGTACGCCGGGCGTAAAGAGATTTGCGGCGTTGGCGCCGTAAGTCCAACCTATAACGGACGGCGGAGTTTGCCAGGTATTTTGTACCTGAGTGACACTGAACACCATGTCAAGCGAAAGGTCGGCATAATCGGCAGTGCCCTTGTAGAACGCGACAAGCGTATATGTTTTTGCAGGCAAAGCCTTAAACTTGTTTACAACTTTGTTTGCGTCCGAATTTTCTGCGCCCTCACCGCTTATATATCCGTCAATATCCGTAAATGTAAATTTGTATTTGTCAGTAATCGAAGTGTCGGTGCCTTCGTAAAGCGTGTATGTAACAACCTCGCCCGCGGTTCTGTTGTAGAACGGAATTCCCGCTTGGAAGTTGCCGCCCGTGCCGGATTTAAAGCCCGTGTACGCCCAGCCGAGCATATACGGCGAATAGCCAACCTTCCAACTGTTTTGCGTCTGCGAAACGCTAAAGAGTATGTCAAGCGACAAATCGGCGTAGTCGGTGGTGCCTGTTAACGACGCGACCAGCTTGTAGTCGCCCGCACCCAAAGCATTAAACTTTCTTTCAATGCTTTCGTCGATTTCAGTAAATGAATTCCATCCGTCAATCGGCTCGCTGACGGTTTCGGTTTTGCCTTGCTCGCCGGCTACGGGCTTTTCTACTTGTTTGTATAGCGTATACTGTATGTCGGCATTGTTTTTGAATCTTGCCGTTCCCGATTGGAAATTGCCTGCGCTAAAGTTGTCATACGCCCATCCGATCATGTACGGCGCTTGCGTCCAGTTATTTTGCGCCTGCGCCACACTGAAGAATATGGACAGCGACATATCGGCATAGTTGTCCGTGCCCTTGTACGACGCGACAACAGTGTACTGTTTGGCGCTAAGCCCGTTCAAATAAGCCACGGTATCTTGTGATAGGCTGTATGTATCTTCGCCGCCTTCTTGCGCTTGAGTCCTGGTCACGGTAAGCGGCCGGCCCTCGCCGGACGTGTCGGAGCCTTCATACAACGCGTATTCTACGACCTCACCCGAGGTGACAAAGTAATACGGCACACCCGCATTGAAGTTGCTTGTGTCAAAGCCTTGGTACGCCCAACCGATAACATAAGGAATTGTAGCCCAACTGTTTTGCGTTTGCGCGACGGTAATTTCGATGTAATTGTCTTTGTCGAGTGTGAACTCTTTGACGTTGACGGTATCGGAATTCGACTTTTTAATAGCCGGAACGTGGCTTTCCAGATAGTATGTGCCCACATCAAACTGCTTGAGCGCGGCGGCAATATCGTCGCCGACCTGTCCACTCTCGTCTACGACAAATTGCGTCCCTTCGCTGTCAAATGTGTAGGATATCGTGTTGTTTGCCAATGCGCTTGTCAACTTGAGCCACACGAATCCACCCGCCTCGGTCTTTTTGCCGATGCGGAACTTCACGTCCGATTTGTTAGTTACGTCAAACTTGAGCTTGCCTGTTATATTGTTGTTTGCTTTGTTAAAGCTGTCATAATTCCAGGTGGCCATTTGCGGCGCAATTGTCCACTCGTTGTCGGCAGGGCTAATGGTGTAATAGACAAGCAAATCATCCCCGTCGAATTTAAAGTAATCCGAGTAATATTCTTCAAACCAACCTACTTTCTCGTCGGCATGGGCAAGCTTGCTTGTATCCCAATAGGTATTGCTCTTATCTTTTAAAGTGAGCCTTACATATGCCTTGCCCGCATTGACGTAATCTACATTACTGTCATCGAAATCGTAATCCGCATCAAAATAATTGTTTGTGTAAGGAGTTGTTGTAACTTGGTTACCGGTATATTTGCCGCCCTGAAAATACCGGCCGTTTGTTTCATTCATCATATCGTAAATGTCTTTTATGTTGTAGCCGTCAAACAGCCATAACATAAAGCCGTAATGATCGAAATCGCCGGAGCGCGCGCCGCCCGCAGTAACATAGTTTTTGGCGGAAATGCTGTAGTACATCGTATATGTATTGGGAAGAGTCAACGACCCCAAAATATCGCTCAAGCTAAAGTCCGCGCTGCCGCCGTAACCGTCGCCGCGGCTGTACATTATTGTAACTGCATTGTCGTATAAATCGTTGTAGTCATCGGAATCCGTAGACGCCCAATATCCGATGCGGCTGCTTTTATTGTAATACAAGAGCTTCGCGTTGAGCTTGGCTAACGCGCCTGTAATATCCTCATGCACCTTTTTCGTGCCCACGGCGTAGGAGTTTCTGTACTGCCCCGAGCCATTGGAAGTCTCTTGCCCGCGTATCACATTGTGCAAAGCGGTAAGAGGGTTCTCCTCGCCTTGGTTAAGCGCAATGCTGTCAAAAGACTTGGGCAAAACTGTAAGCGTGTAAATTCCGGACAGTCGGGCGCTCCCGGGTTTATCGAGATACAAATAAAGAGTGTACTTGCCCGCAGGCATGGAGCTGTTAAAGTAGTACGGAAGGGTGCTTGCCTCTTTCCCTTCGGGAATTGTGTAAGATTCTTCTTCCCATTTGTACTTGCTACCGACCTGACCTATGTATTTCCATTTTGCCGCCGGAACATAGCCGGTAAGCTCCCGGATTTTTTTCTTACCGGTACCGTTGACGGGCTCGAATTCTATTTCAAATGTTAATGTTTCACCTTCGTCAACATTGGGCTCGTTGGTGTGAATCACGTCGCCGTACGAGATGGAGTCGACTATAAGATATTTCTTTTCGTTGTCGGGGGTGGTATAGTCTGTATGATCGTAATCCAAAATACTGCCCGAGCCTGTCGCAAACGGAACAAAGGTCTCGCCGCCGTTCCAGTATCCTCTTACGCCAATCGTTCCGCCCGATTCCAGTATATACCAATACTTTGTGAGCACAAAGGAATTCGTTCCTCTATTGCTTTCCGGAACGTTCAATCCCTTATACTCGTCGTACAGCTTGGATTCGTCGCTGTAATCGAACACATAGTTGTCGGGCGCGTTAAATGTAAACGACGCTACATATTCGCCCGTCTTATCAAAAGACGTACCGATTCTGCTCGTTATACCGATGTTTACATTTTTGGTTCCGTCGTTGTATCTGTAAATGGAATTTGTGCTGCCCGGATGTTTGGAGGTCCAGCTGGTCGCTTTTAAATCAATATTATCCCATTCGACATCCGCCCAACCTTTTGCTCCTTCTTTCCAAATTTCGGACCAATTTAAAGTATAGCCTGCATGGCCTTCTGCTGCTACTATTTCATCCCCTGTTAATATTTCATTCTTAATTCTTATATTTACAGCGCCTTTGCCGTATGTAGCGTTCGTGACCGTTCTGGTATTGACGATTGCTTTGTCCCCGATTGCCGCAGCATACCAACCGTCGTTGTGCTGATAAATAACGTTTTTGTCGCCGTGAGCAGGCCATTGGGATGAATTTTCGGCATTTACAAATGCGCCGATCCTATTGACATCGACAATAACCCTCTGCGCCGCCACAGTTACAATGTCCGAATAAATCTCCACTTCGCCGTTAAGCGGCTCAATCTCGAATTCGTATGTGCCGGCGTTTCTGACGGCTGTCGTCCCCTCCGTACGATCGGTGCCGTCGAGATATGTATACTTAGTAAGGCTTACTATATATTCTTCGCGACTCAGTCCGAGCGCGGTGTAATAGTCCATGTACTCGTTTTCTTTTTCGCCCAGGGTGTACTGTTTACCGTCAATGGTGTACGTCTGCCCAAATGTGTACTGCTTTTGCGCGACCGCGTCATCGGTCGGAACGGGCGCGGCGACGTTTCCTTTTTGTCCAAAACTCAAAGCTACGCCAATCCCAAAACACAGCGCTAAAAAGTAAATGACTATTAGTAAAACAATGTGGCTTTTGCGTTTAGATTCGGATTTGCCCATAATCACGTCTCCCCCGATTATATCAGCTATCGTCGCATAGCATAAGCGAAGCAGAAACATGCTTCGCTCAAAATTTTTTCAAATTTAAGTATGCTTCTATTACATTATATGTTATAGCAAAAAACGCGCTTATTGTCAATATCTTCTGAAATTTTTTTTTAACAAATTAACGGCTGTCGGAGAACGTCGGCGTAAACAATTCATAGCGGTTAAAATGTAAAGACGCACGAATAACTTGCTTTTCGATTGGCAAAAATTGTTTCGGAGACAAAAACCTAAAAGGAGAATTGCACGCCTGCCGTCTCCTGATAGCCGTGCAAGTAAGCAACCATGAATCTCAATCAAAAAGAAGTGCAGCTCATCACCGAGCTAAAAACCCAAGAGCAACTGTGCGTTCAAAAGTATGACTTTTACGCCAACCAAGCAAAAGACCCCGAACTGAAAAAGCTGTTCAAAAGAATCTTAAAAATGGAGCAAAGCCATTACGACATGTTAAACGCGCTCACTACAGGCAATATGCCTATAATCAAAAACCGCAAAGCAGGCGCCGCGTCATATCAGCCGCAAGCTACGTACACCGGCGACTCTACCGCCAAGGAATTCGACAAGTTTTTGTGCACCGACATAATTGCCACCGAAAAGTACGTTGCCACCGCCTACAATAACGACCTTTTCTACTTTGCTTCCCCCGAAGTGCGCAACGTACTAAACGCCATAATGACGGACGAACAAAACCACGCCGAAATGATTTGGATGTACAAAACCGCAAACAAAATGGTAGCGTAAATTATTAAGTAGCGTAAATTATTAAAAAGCAAAGAAAAAAGTACGAGTTCACTTTATCGTGTTCTTGTACTTTTTTTTGCTTTCCGGATAACAACTTCACTATAATAATCAAATGTCCCATATGTCGGAGATTAAAAAAATTTTTAGTTCTCGCACAAAATTTTTTAACGTTTTTTAGTCGTAATTACAAAGATAAACACCACCCTTTTCAATATCAATGCCACCTAAAATCACGATAAATCAAGCAGATTTTTCATTACAATAACTATTAATTATT
>JAFLVI010000001.1 GCA_022508405.1 Clostridiales bacterium | reverse complement strand
TGGTTCGAGTCCACTCATTCCTACCACGCAAAGAGCCCTTGTGGCGCTTTTTGCGTGGCAGGAATGAGTGGCAAAACCATGCGGTGCGAAGAAAAGTATATTGGAAAGTTGCGGCTTTTCACCGCATGGTTCGCTAGGCGCTTGCGCCGACCAAGATTGCAGCGACATAATATGCATATATAATTAGAAGCAATTACGGGAAGAAAATACAGAGCGCAAAGCCCGCGCTGTTCGCGGGCAGTCCACTCATTTTTATACCCTACCCTTTACGCGTCCTTTTCTCGTACGAATGAGTGGACATTATCATCTTTAATTCTTAATTAAATTATATTGCTCTTTTTGTCATTTTGCGGTATAATAACAATATGGAAAAAGACAGTCTTATCGTAATAGACGCCAATTCGCTTGTAAACCGCGCGTTTTTTGCCATGCCCGCCATGACGACAAAGCGCGGCGAGCCTATCGGCGCGGTGTACGGCTTTACCAACATGCTGATAAAGCTTATCGAGCAATACCGACCCAAATACGTTGCGGCGACGTTTGACGTGCATGCGCCCACTTTTCGCCACAAGATGACGCCGCTGTACAAGGCGACGCGCAAGCCCATGCCGACAGAACTTGCCACACAGATGGACGTACTAAAGGCGTTGCTTGCCGACATGAACATTAAAATGTACGAAAAAGCGGGATACGAGGCGGACGACCTTATAGGTACCATAGCGCGGCGCTCAAACGTGTTTACGTACATTCTTACCGGCGACCGCGACAGTCTGCAGCTTGTTAACTCCACCACGCACGCGCTGCTCACCAAAAAAGGCATAACCGAAATACTGGACGTATCGCCAGACAACGTGGAAGAAGTGTTTGGCGTGAGAGCCGACCGCATAGTGGACTTTAAGGCGCTTGCCGGCGATTCTTCCGACAACATCCCCGGGGTTGCGGGCATAGGCGAAAAGTCCGCCGCCGAGCTAATTCGCACATACGGCTCGCTTGACGGCATTTACAAAAGCATTGCCGAAATAAAGGGCAGTCGCGGGGACAAGCTTAAAGCGGGCGAAGAAAACGCGTACCTATCTTATAAATTAGCGCGCATAGACACCGACGCGCCCATTGACTTTAACCTATCCGACTGCGCGCTTAGCTTCCCCTTCCCCGCCGCCGTAAAAGCAAAGTTTACTCAGCTGGAGTTTAAGTCGCTTTTATCACGCGACGATCTTTTTGCGCAATCGGAAAACGAGCCGGAACCGATAGTAAAACAAATTAAATCCGTCACGCTCCAAAATTTGGACGAGTTGCGTGCCGTAGTCGAAAAAGCGAGCGGCGAGCTTGCGCTACTTTATTCCGACGACGGATTGCACATTGCAGTAGACGAAAACACCGATTATTTTGCGCCCGTAGCCGATACGCTTATCAGCGTGTTTACCATGTCCGCATGCATGGACGTACTAAAGCCCGCGCTTACAAACAAGCTTATCTCGTTTGGGCTTAAATCGCTGTTACACGCGATATCGCCCGTAAAGCCCGATCACGCCGAGGACGTGGCGCTTATGGCGTATCTACTGGAATACCGATTAAATCCCACAACCGCCGCCGAGCTTTTGCCCATGTACCGCGAATGCGAAAACGAGCTATCCATGCGCGGCTTGCAAAAGCTGTACCGCGATATAGAGTTGCCGCTACTTTACGTTCTGTTCGATATGGAGCGCAAGGGCTTTGCGGTGGACAAAAAGCGGCTGGACGAAATAGACGTTAAGTTTTCCGAACTGGAACGCGCCAATATAGAGCGAATACGAAATCTGTGTAATACGGACATAAATCTGAACTCACCCAAACAGCTTGCCAAATTGTTGTTTGAAGACATGGGTATTCCCTATCCCGACAAGTCGGCAAAGACGTACTCAACCAAGGCGGAAGTTTTGGAAAAACTGTCCGGCGACTACGAGATAGTGGACGAAATTCTCAAATACAGATTTAACTCCAAGCTGAAATCGACCTTTATTGACGGAGTGCGAAAGGCGCTTCATGCGGACGGCACAGTGCATACGCGCTTTAACCAAACGCTGACCACCACGGGCAGACTGTCTTCCACCGATCCCAACCTTCAAAACATTCCCACACGCGCGGAAGAAGGGCGGCTGCTCCGCTCCATGTTTGTAGGGTCCAAGGGTAACGTCTTAGTAGACGCCGATTACAGCCAGATAGAATTAAAGCTGCTTGCGCACTTTTCCGGCGATCCCAAAATGACCGAAGCGTTCCGTAACGGCGGAGACATCCACGCTTCCACGGCGGCGGAGGTTTTTGAAGTGCAGCCCGATAAGGTCACGCCGCAAATGCGCCGCGACGCCAAAGCGGTCAACTTCGGCATTGTGTACGGCATAAGCAACTACGGACTGAGTCAAAACATTCACATCCCGCCGCGCAAGGCGGACGAATATATCAAGCGGTACTTTGATCGCTTCCCCGCCGTAAAGGCGTACTTGGACGGGCTTATAGAAAGCGCCAAAGCAAAAGGCTACGCCGTAACCATGTTTGGGCGGCGCAGGTCAATCCCCGAACTCAATTCCGCAAAGTTTACAGAACGCAAATTCGGCGAGCGCGTGGCAATGAACACGCCGTTGCAGGGCTCTGCCGCCGACATAATAAAAATCGCCATGGTGCGCGTAAGCAACCGCCTTGCCGGCATGAAGTCCAATCTGATCCTGCAAGTGCACGACGAGCTTATTGTGGACACCGCTCCCGACGAAGTGGAGCAAGTTAAACAAATATTAAAAACCGAAATGGAAAACGCGGTCACGCTTTCCGTGCCGCTCAACGTGGATATTTCGGTGGGCAACAACTGGATGGAGTGCAAGTAAAAAATGAATTTTACTCGCAATGCGCGCGAACTGCAAACAGGTAAAAAAAATAATGTCACCGTAATAGGCTTGACGGGCGGCATAGCAAGCGGCAAGACCGAAGCGACGCAAGCGCTGCGCAAGGTCGGCTACACCGTAATCGACGCGGACGAGGTTTCGCGCGAACTGTTTGCTTTTGGCACAGACGGCGAACAAGCGTTACTGCTCGCCTTTCCGCAAGCGTGCGAAAAAGGCAAACTAAACCGCGCCGCGCTTCGCCGAATAATATCCACCGACTGTGCCGCGCGTATCAGGCTGAACGAAATAACCCACCCCGCAATAACCGCGCATATAAAACGGCTTATATCAACAAAAAAGCCGCCTGTAATTCTATCCGCGCCGCTGCTGTTTGAATCGGCTCTTTCCTCGCTGTGCGACGTAACCGTGTGCGTGTATGCGCCGCGAGCGCTCAGGATAAAGCGGCTAATGTCCCGTGACGGAATTTCCGCCGCCGACGCTGTTAACATTATAGACGCGCAAATCCCCGATACCGAGCGGTGCACCATGTCCGACTACATAGTCCCGTCCGACCGCGACAAAGCCGAATTTATAAGCGAAATAACCGAACTTATACAAGAAATTTTGCGGTAAACTTATCCAATTCCGAATTCCTAATCCCGAATTCCGAATTGAAAAAATCCGTACACCTTTTGCGCTCTATCAATGTCGCTTAGGTATTTTTTTGTTTCCGGAAAGATTTTCTCCCCGTCCAAAAACCTTTTTGCGTTTGTCTCGCCTGCGTTGTACGCCATGAGCGCGGCGGTTACGTTGCCGTCGAATTTTTCTATAAGTATGGAAAGATAGTAGCATCCGCACCGCAAGGAAGTGTTAACGTCGTATATATTCGAGCCGCGAAGCCCAAGCGCATTGGCGCACATATCAAACGTTTCCGGCATTAGCTGCATAAGCCCTTTTGCACCCTTATGCGAAGTCGCATGTGGATCGAACCTGCTTTCCGCCCACACCACCGACTTTACAAGCGACCGAGATAATCCGAATTCGTCCGCCGCTTCGCCTATTTCCGCCGCGTACTTATTTGGGTAAATCGTGCACAGAACAAAAGCCGGCACTATCACTACCGAAAACATAAGCACCGTAAAAACGGCAAGCAAGTATTTTAAGCGCTTTTTCATACACGTAGTTTATGCAGTACGCAAATTGCGAATTCGAAATCGGCAATTAAAAAATCCACATTGCTGTGGATTTTTTTCTTTTATTAAGCCTGTTTGGCGGTTATGGTTATTGTAAGCTCACTTTCGATCTTGGTAATTCTGTAGCCGTATCCGCCGTTAATTTCACCCTGCTCTTTGTTGTTTTTATAAGTGCCGGTTATTTCTATATTGTAGTTTTCGGGTCCGTAGCCTTCGTCGAAGATAAGCACAAAGTTGACCTGCCCGTCGACCTTTGTGAGCGCGCCCGTGCCGCTTTCCCTAGAATACGCCGTATTTGTCTGTTCGCCGTCTCCACTCATGTCCTGCGTTTTGTAAACCAAGACCGATACATGCTCGTCGCAAACAAAGGTTACTTTATATCCTTGCGTAAAGTCTTCCGCCGCGCCTTCTTCCTTTGTCGTAACGGTGACCGTTAAATTATCTGTTATCTTGGTAATCCTGTAACCGTTTTCCACACCGGTGTCGTTAGAGCCCTTAAGGTTGTTATACCCTTCGGTAATATCGATGTCGGCAAGCTCGTAGCCGTTGTCGAACACAAGTACAAAGTTGACCTGCCCGTCGCCGCCCTTTGTGAGCGCGCCCGTGCTGCTATCTCTAGAATACGCCGTATTGGTCTGTTCGCCGTTCCCGCTCATGTCCTGCGTTTTGTAAACCAAGACCGAAACATGCTCGTCGCAAACAAAGGTAACCGTGTATCCTTGCGTCAAGTCTTCCGCCGCGCCTACTTGCTTGGAAGTGATCGTGACGGTCAAATCCGCGGTGATCTTTGTGATTCTGTAACCGTTTTCCACGCCGGTGTCGGCAGAGTTTTTAAGGTTGTTGTAGCCTTCCGTTATGACGATGTCGGCGAGTTCATAGCCGCTTGCAAAAACAAGCTTAAAGTTGACCTGTCCGTTGCCGTCTTTAAGTAAGTCGCCGGAAACTCCGTCGCGCGAGTACGCAGTGGTGGACTGACTGCCTGCGCCCGACATGTCCTGCGTGTTGTAAACCAAAACCGAAACGTTTTGGTCACAAGCGAATGTAACCTTGTACGCGTTTTCTCCGTTGCCGGCGTCGGGGGTGGGCGTTTTGTTCCCTTTGGGATTGTCGTTGCCGCCGCATCCGACAAGTGCAAAGCACATTAGCGCGGCGAGCAAAAATGCCACAAGAGTTTTCTTCATAATATATTCTCCTTTTATGTTTGATTTACGTCTATACAAATCTTAACTACTGCGGTTATATTCCGTTGTTTGTAAGCTTGTCGTTGTAGGCGTAGCCGGCGACTATGGTGTGTCTGCCTTTAAGTAGCGGCTTGCCGGCATGGGTGCGGTTTTCTATTG
The DNA here is from genome assembly GCA_022508405.1 of Clostridiales bacterium. GTDB lineage: Bacteria > Bacillota > Clostridia > Christensenellales > Pumilibacteraceae > Anaerocaecibacter. The sequence goes on along the minus strand of JAFLVI010000001.1, from coordinate 91,773 downwards.
CAAAGTTTTCGGTGGAATATGCGGTAAGGTATTCGTCGTCCACATTAAACACCACTTTATAAGGCACGGTAACGCACGCCGCGTACGCAAGATACGATCCGTTGTCCGCCTTGCCTTTGCCGAAGTCTATGACCTTTATGCCCTTGCGGTATCTGCCCATAACATCTATCTGGCTGACAAGCAAGCGCTTGGCAAAGCCGCGGTCGGTACACAACGCGATCTCGCCGTCGCCGTTGACCTGACGGATCAGTATGCACTCGTCGTCGTCCGCCAGCATCATGCACCGCACGCCGATGGCGATACGGTTTTGCGACGGAATGTCCGACATGTCCGCGTTAAGGCACATGCCGTACTTGGTGATTATCATAAGCGAACTGCCTTCCACCTCGTCTTCTATGCCGATAAGCGTGTCGCCGTCCCGCAGTTTGCTCGCTTGGTATGCCGACTTAACCACGTTGTACTCGCTCCACGGCGATTTTTTGACAAGTCCGCCCTTGGAGTAGAACAACAGATTGCCCTTGGGCAGTTTTTCTTCCACAAGCCGCATGTAAAGCGGATACTCGCCTTCCACCGCGTCCGCAACGATCTTTTTGAGCTCGGCGCCCTTTTCGCGCCACTTGCCGTCCGGAATGGCTTCCACGTCTATCTTGTAGCAGTTGCCTAGGTTGGTAAAGCAGAACAATCTGTCCGTGGACTTTGCGCGCACCAAGCAGGAACAAATTTCGTTCAGCGTGGAGCTGTCAGTAAAGTCCTTTGTCGCCATGGTAAAGTTCTTTACCAGCATCTTCTTTAGCTGATGATTTGCGTTGGCGGCAACCACGTATTCAAACGTGGGCTTTTCGTCGTCGCTGGGCACAACGTAGTGTTCCGCGTCCTGAATAATAAGCGACTTGCGGTTTTCCTTGTACTGCTTGCGTATGGAAAGAAGTTCGCTCTTTACAAGCTCCATTTGCAGCTTTTTGGACGCGATAATCGCTTCTAAGCGCGCTATTTCGCTCTTGACGTCCGCAAGCTCTTTTTCCAGCTTGAATATCTCCAGCGAAGTGAGCCTAGCTAGGCGCATGTCCAGTATGGCTTGCGCCTGAATTTCCGACAGCTCAAAGCGCTTACGAAGCGCTTCTTTTGCGGCGGTGGTGTTTGCGCTGGACTTGATGATTTTTATTACTTCGTCTATGTTTCGGACGGCTATGACAAGCCCTTCCAAAATATGCTCGCGCTTTTTTGCGGCGTCCAGCTCGTATCTGGTGCGCCGTAATACCACTTCGCGCTGGTAGTTTACATAGTACGCTATTATGTCCAGCAATCCCATAAGCTGCGGCTTTCCGTCCGCAATAGCGACCATGTTGAACGAGAAGTTTATGGAAAGATTGGTGTACTTAAGCAGCGCCGCGATTATGTCCTTGGGATTAGAGTCGCGCTTGATCTTTATTACCGCGCGCATGCCCACGCGGTCGGATTCGTCCACCACGTCCGTTATGCCGGACAGCACGCCTTTTTTGTCTTCCCGCACCTTGATGATTGTTTCCAAAAGCTGCGCCTTGTTGACGCCGTACGGGATTTCGTCTATTACTATAATCTTTTTGTCGTTGTCGTTTTCGATATGAATCTTGGCGCGTATGGCAATCTTGCCCTTGCCCGTTTCGTACGCTTGCGCAAGCTCCGTGGGAATAATCACGCCGCCCGTCGGGAAGTCCGGACCTTTGATTATCTTCATCATGTCCTTGAGCGTAATGCGAGAATTGTCTATATACGCGATTACGCCGTCTATCGCTTCCATAAGGTTGTGCGGCGGAATGTTGGTGGCAAGGCCTACCGCAATGCCCGTTGCCCCGTTTACCAAAAGATTGGGAAACCGCCCAGGGAGAATATCCGGCTCCATAAGAGTGTCGTCAAAGTTCCAACTCCACTTTACCGTGTTTTTGTCTATGTCGCGGAGCAGCTCCAGTGCAAGCGGAGTTAGCCGCGCCTCGGTATAACGCATTGCCGCCGCGCCGTCGCCGTCCACCGAACCGAAGTTTCCGTGTCCGTCCACAAGCGTTGCGCCCATGTTGAAAGGCTGCGCCATGCGCACCATCGCCTGATAAATGGACGAGTCGCCGTGCGGGTGAAGCTTACCCAAGCAGTCGCCTACGATACGCGCGCTCTTGCGGTACGGCTTGTCCGGCGTGATGCCCAGTTGGTGCATGGTGTAAAGTATACGGCGCTGAACGGGCTTTAGTCCGTCCTCCACGCGCGGCAAAGCGCGATCCAAAATGACCGATTCCGAATACGGAATCATGGAGTCGCGCATTACGTCTTCCATAGTTTGTACTACCAGTTTCCCGATAGGCTGTTTTTCTTCGCTATCCTGTGCCATAACAGTCCTCGATTTTATCTTGATTACTATTTGTTAGGGTTGAAAGAATCTACCTTGTTAAAATCGGCGTGTTCTATAATGTACTCGCGCCTGAGTTCCACCGCGTCGCCCATGAGTACGGACACAAGCTTTTCCGCCTCGGCGGCGTCTTCTATCGTGACCTGCATAAGCGCACGGTTTTTGGGGTCCATGGTGGTTTCCCAAAGCTGGTCGGCGTTCATTTCGCCCAAACCTTTATACCGCTGCACCTGCGCGTTTTTGCCCATGCGCGACTTTGCCTCGGCAAGCGCCGCGTCGTCGTAGGCGTATTCCACCTGATTGCCCTTTTCTATCTTGTACAGCGGCGGAAGTCCGATGTATACGTGCCCTTCGTTGATAAGCTCTTTCATGTAGCGGAAGAAGAAGGTAAGAAGTATCGCGCGAATATGATATCCGTCCACGTCCGCGTCGGACAGAATGATTACCTTGTGGTAGTTAAGGTTGTCGGCGTTGTAGTCTTCGCCTATGCCCGAACCGAGCGCAGATATTAGCGTTCTGATCTCTTCGTTGGCAAGCACTTGGTCTATGCGCTTCTTTTCGGCGTTGAGCGGTTTGCCGCGCAGCGGCAGTATAGCCTGATACGACCGCGCGCGCGCCTGCTTGCACGTGCCGCCCGCGCTGTCGCCTTCTACTATAAACAGCTCGTTGTTTTCCGGCTTTCTGCCCGTGCACGGCGTGAGCTTGCCCACTAGGTTAAAGTTGTCTATGGCGTTTTTGGCGCGAGTGATCTCCTTTTCCTTGCGCGCGGCTTCGCGCACCTTGGCGGCAAGCATGCCCTTTTTGAGTATGGCTTCGCCCACCGGTCCGTGCTTAGGGTCGGCAAAGTACTCGCTTAAGACCTGCGACACAATTCCTTCTATGGCTATGCGCGCCGCGGGATTGCCAAGCTTTGTCTTGGTCTGACCTTCGAACTGAACGTTGGTCATCTGCACCGAAAGCACCGCCGTAAGCCCTTCGCGGTAGTCGTCGCCAAGTAGGTTTGCGTCTTTGTCCTTGAGCATACCCACTCTTCGCGCAAAGTCGTTCATGACCTTTGTGTACGCCGCCTTAAAGCCCGTTTCGTGCGTGCCGCCTTCCGTGGTGGGAATGTTGTTTACATACGAAAACAGGTTGTCGGTGTACGCGTCGGTGTGCTGGAAGGCAAGCGCCATGGATATGCCGTCCTTTTCGCCTGTTATCATAACGGGCTCGTCGTAAAGCGTGTTGCGCGCCTCGTTGATGTATTTTACAAAGTCAATGATACCGCCGTCGTAGCAGTATTCCAGCGAGCGGTAGCCTTCGCCCACGCGCACGCGCTCGTCTATCAATTTTACCTTTAAGCCCTTGTTTAAAAACGCCAGCTCTTTGAGCCTGCGCGCAATAGTATCGAAATTAAAAACGACCGTTTCGAATATGCGCTTATCGGGCATAAAGCGCACGTACGAGCCGTGCTTGTCCGTTTTTTCGCCGGTGTCGATAAGGCTGTACTTGGGAATGCCGCCCTTTACTTCGCCGTTTACTTCCTTTGACTCGAATTCCATTCGATAGGTGGTCTTGTTTTTGTAAACTTCCACCTTGAGCCATTCGGAAAGCGCGTTTGTGACGGACGCGCCCACGCCGTGGAGTCCGCCCGAGTGCGCATAGTTGCTGCTGTCAAACTTGCCGCCAGCGTGCAGCTGAGTAAAAACGACTTCCACGCCCGACACGCCCAGTTTGGGGTGAATATCTACGGGAATGCCCCTGCCGTCGTCTTCCACGGACGCACTGCCGTCTGTGTGAATGGTAACCGTAATGCCGGTGGCAAAGCCGTTGGACACCTCGTCTATTGAGTTGTCCACTATCTCCCACAAAATGTGGTGCAATCCCTTTACTCCCGTTGTGCCTATATACATGCCGGGACGAAGCCTTACGGCGTCCAATCCCTCCAAAACTCTTATATTACCTGCGCTGTAATCCGCCATTATTTCCTCCGTAACTATAGATCATGTAAAAATTAACAATATAGCATACATCTCCGCATATACTATACCATATCTTGTTTTTTTTCTCAAGTGTTTTGAACTAAAAAGGCAAATTAAGAATGCAAAAACACACACGACCGCGCGCGCACTTTAACCGCGCCTAAAATTTTAGCCTTATTTTTAATTCTTAATTCCGAATTCTTAATTCTTAATCAGATTAAGTCGGCAAAGCCGATTTGACGAAGCGCTTCGTACAGCACAAGCGCGACCGTGTTGGACAGATTGAGCGACCGCAAGTCCTTTGCCATGGGAATGCGAAGCGCGGTTTCGGGATTGTCAAACACGATGTGTTCGGGCAGACCCTTGGTTTCCTTGCCGAATATAAGATAATCGCCGTCCTTAAACGATATATCGGTATAGCGCTTGCTCGCCTTTTTGGACAGGTAAAAATACCTGCCGCCTTTTGTTCTGTCAAAAAAGTCGTCAAGGTTTTCGTAGTACGTAAGGCTGAGCTTGTCCCAGTAATCAAGCCCCGCGCGCTTTAAGTGCTTGTCCGTAATCTCAAAGCCCATGGGCTTTATTATGTGGAGCGCACTGCCCGTGCAAGCGCACGTGCGCGATATGTTGCCGGTGTTTTGCGGAATCTCCGGCTCAAAAAGAACTATGTTGAACATGGCGCTACTTAGCACCTTCGCAGTCGTCCAAAAACCGCAAAAAGTCCTCGTACACTTCGCCTTTGTTGACTTCGTTTAACAGTTCGTGCCGAGCGCCGTTGTACATTTTTACGCGCGGATAAAGCCCGTTCTTTTTGTATGACTTAACAAGCTTGTTTATCAGCTTGCCGTAGCCGCCCACGCCGTCGGCCGTGCCGGACGCTATCATCAGATTGAAATTGCTCGGCACTTTATGCCTATCCTTGTTGATGCGGGCGCAGCCGTCCAGCATTTCGCGGTAGAACATGTTGGAGCAAATGCCTACGCCCGAGCACATCTCGTCGGCGTTGTACTTTTCCACTTCCGCTTTGTCGCGGTTGAGCCAGCCGTTTACGCCGTCCTTTATCTTTTTGTCGTAGCTGTTAAAAGTCATTTTGGCAAAGAACTTGCCTTCGCCGTCCGCGTTCTTTTTTGCGCCGCGCCCCGCTATCTTGCGGCCCAGCCAAAGCATAAATCCGCTCTGTAACGTCGAGCCGCACAGTATTGCGCCGCTGACGTACGCGTGATACTTTTCTATAAACCGCTGGGTAAGGATGCTGCCGTAGCTGTGTCCAATCACGTACACCCGCTCCACGCCCCAGCGAGCGCGAGCCATATCAACTTCCTGCTTTATGTCGTCCACCGTCGCCTCGAACATGCCGTCCGTACCCTTGCCGCGACTGCTTTCGTCCGTCATGCCGAAGGAGCGGTTGTCCATGCCGATCACGTTAAAGCCGTTGTGTCCCAAAAAGGTGCAAAAATCATCGTACCGTGCTATATATTCGCACATTCCGTGCACCATAACAACTGCGGCGCGCGGGCTGTCCGTATTGTCCCAGTACGTTACCGAAACGTCCTTTCCGCCCGTCATTTTAACAAACTCGGTAGTCATATTTCCTCCGAAAAAACATATAATTCATTCCTTGCAATTATACTATATAAGAATGATTTTGTCAACGGAGATATTATGAAAACGATTGTTTTTGCGGGCGGCGGAACGGCGGGACACGTAATGCCCAACATAGCGCTGATAAACGAACTTAAGTACGACTATAATTGCGTTTACGTAGGCGGCGACGGCATGGAAAAATCCATTTGCGAAAGCAGAAACATCCCGTTTTTCCGCATAGATACCGTTAAGTTCCGCCGCGACAAGCTGCTTTCCAACATAGGCGTGCCGTTTAAACTGCACGCTTGCGTAAAAAAAGCGAAGCGCGTACTTAAAGAAATAAACCCCGCGCTTGTATTCAGCAAAGGCGGATACGCGGCGCTGCCCGTTGTGCTGGCATGCTCCTGTCCCGTGCTCAGCCACGAAAGCGACTTTTCGGCGGGGCTGGCGACAAAGCTAAGTAAAAGAAAAGCCGCCAAAATATTGTGCGCGTTTGAGCCGTGCGCATCGAAGTTTAAAAACGGGCTGTTTGTGGGAACGCCGCTTAACCAAAGCCTGTACCGCGGCATAAAGGACTGCAGTCACTACGGGCTTGACGGCAGCAAGCCGATAATAGCGATTGTCGGCGGCTCGTCCGGCGCGGCGTCAGTCAACGCCGCCGTCGTGCAAGCGCTCCCCGCTCTGCTTAAAAATTACCGAATAATCCACATGACGGGCAAAAACAAAGCGGGCGCAAACGCCCAAAGCGGATACAGCCCGATCGAGTTTGAATATGATATGGCGCGGCTGTACGCCACCGCAGATATGATTATAACAAGAGCGGGCGCAAACGCGCTTGCCGAGTGCATAGCTTTAAAAAAGCCGACTATTGCGATACCGCTTGAAAAGGCGTCGCGCGGCGATCAAATCCAAAACGCAGAGTACTACGGCAACATGGGTGCAATCAAGGTTTTGCGCGAAAGCGAGCTTAGCTCCCTGCCCGCCGCCGTTGACTACGTGATGAACAACAAAGACACTTACGTAAACGCTATGAACGCAATCACTGTGGACGGTACAAAAAAGATTGTGTCCGTCATAAAATCTACAATTTAACCGCAATCACGTAAACGTCACTGCCGCCTGTGGGTGAAGAAAGCGCCTTGCCACCCTTTGCGGACAGAACGATCAGCATTTCGTTATGCCCCGTTTTTATCACGCGGCGGATATCGGCTTGCTTTACGTCGAGCGAAGCCAATACGCTTTCGCCGTCCGTAAACTTTACGGCGGAGTCTGTTGTGCAAATAAACAGCGGCCCGTCCATATTGACCACAGCCGAAAGCCGAGCGCCGAAAGCCCCGCCTATTGTATTTCTGCTCAGATTTTCTTTTATCTCGTACGTCACTCCGCCGTTGGCGTCTATAAAGCACGCGTAATATTTTCCGTTGACGTCGGTAAGAGTTGCGTCCGTAAACTCGAATCTGAGCATTGCGCGATTCAATAATGTCATATCGGAATTGACGGTGACGACTGCCGCTTCGCCGCCGTAGCTGCACACCGCCATAAATCCACCGCCGTACGGCAACACCGCATACGGGCGAAGCATGCTCTCGTCATTGCCGCCGTAATAGTAAGCCACGGCGTCTCCGCCCGCCTGAAACTTGAACAACGCCAGCGCGTCATACCTTGGGCTGCTGTATGCCCGCGCACAAATTATGTAGCCGTCACGAGATAGGTAACAGCCGAAGTACTGCATATTAAGCCCCTTGGAAATACGCGTACTATTGCCCGCCGCCCAGCCGTTGCCCGCGCGAGTAAACTCGGTCAGCTTGAGTGTGCCCGATCCGATTGCCGTAACCGCCACTATTTTTTTGCTGTCAAACGACTTTATGTCCACCGCTACTCCGTCTAGCTCGGATAGCTCGCGGCTATCTCCGTCATCGCCGACTAAGTATAGCACGGATTTTTCGGTTGCTTCGCCGGCGTCAGTCACGGTGGCTACCCCGAATCCGCCTTCGACAACGCCCGCCGCGGTCATCTTGCCGTCAAAGTATGTAAAACCGAGTATCGTCCCGTCCGAGCCCATGCGACACAAGAACCCGCCGATTTTGTCAAAGTCGTAATCCTTTACCGTCGCATTGCCGAATATATACGTAACGCCGCCGGCGGAGAATGCAAAAACAACGCTTTCGTCGCCGCTGCCCATAAGCCGCGTTTCGCGGGATATTTCCTTGACCTTGCCGGACGAAGGCCCGCGAAGCTTTTCGTGCGGAGTCGCCACTACGTCAACGTCCTTCCCGCCCGAACCGCCGCCTTCGGCAAGTCTTGGCGAACGTAAAAAGAAAATCAGTCCCACAAGCCCCGCGATAACGATATTTAAAACTGTAATCACCGCCATCTGTTTTTTTGTTATGCGCATAATACCCTCCGGTCAATTCGGAATTCGGAATTGGGAATTCGGAATTATTGTTTTGGTTAATAATACCACCTATGTATTGTTTTTTTGCACTAACGCAAAAAAGTACAAATTACGCAATAAAAAAGCGCGCATATGCGCGCTATAATATATACTTTTCTAATTCTTAATTTACTTATCGTGCGGAACGGGCAAAAGCGATTCTTTTGAACTGCGCACGACCTGACGGTAGTACTTGCTCGGTTTGTTTATATCGGGGATTAGAGGCATGCGCCACGCAAAGGGCACAAGCTCATCCGCGCCGCCCACCCACACGGGGCGTTCCGCGAGCGAAATGACTGCATCCTGTTGAGCAATATCGGCGCGTTTTTTTGGCGCGGGCTTGGTGGCGGCAACTTCTTCGTTTTCGCTCTTTTTTGTGCGGCGCGAAACGGCGGAAGATTTTTGCTTGAGCCTGCCCTTGGCCTCATTATACACTTCGGCTTTGGTTTTTTGCAAAATAACTTCCGGAATTTCGTCTATGGTTACCGTTTTTATCTTGTTCTTTCCGCGCGTCTTTTTTTCGTAGTCGGGCGAATACTCCATTTCCGGTATGACGAATTCTTCTATTAACTTTTCTATGTCCTTTGCCATAATCGTCCCTGATAAGCTACTTAATTATTTTTACGCACGGTCGACTTGCATATGCGCGTCAAAACCGGAAAACTTGTTTTTGTTTTTGTTAAGTATAAATTCAAGCTTTTGTATATCGCTTTTTGCCACCCTAAACGGCGTGGTTATGTTGCGCAGTGTGGAAAACGTTTTTTTGTCGGACGACAGCACCAAAACGCTGCGCTTTTCGTCTATTATATAATCGCGCACCTGATGCCAGTCCAGCATGTCGAAGTTGGTGTAAATGCCCTTGTCAACCACTGCGTTTTTGCTTATGCCCAGCATTACTACAAACGCTTCGGCGGCTATCATGACTATAAGCACAAACATCAACGCAATATTTGTGTACAGCCGGCCCACGCCGAACAGTTCGTAAAATTCCGTCACGCTCGGCGCATCGGGATCCGCCATCTGCATGATAACGTAAAAAATAAAAAAACCTATGACCGCCGCAAAAATCCAATATATGATTTTTTGCGTTTTGAGCTCCACAAGCGTGATGGAATGATACAGCTTGATCTGCCGCAAGATTAGCGTGACGATCTTTTGCACAAGCACCGCCGTCATCGCCACCGACACTATTCCCGTAATGATTACGATTGTCAAATATCCGGTCATGGAGTAAATTATACAGTGTTTTGACTGTTTTGTCAACTCTACGTATAAAAAAACGCGGCGGACCGAATCAGTCCACCGCGCCTAAATAATTATTTATAGCCTTTAGCATTCGCTTTTGGAAAGCGTGCCGTTGTTGCAAGTAACGGTAAACTCGCCAGTCTCGTACTTCCAATCTGCTTCTTTTGTTATTGCCGCCCACTCTTCCTTGCTGCCGTCAAACTCTATGCTTGTCAAATCGTTGTTGTACCCGAATGCGTATTCGCCTATTTTTGTCACATTGACGCCCATTTTTATGCTTGTAAGATCACTGCCGTAAAATGCTTCACTGCCGATTTCGGTGACCGAGTCGGGAATCACCAAAGTCGACCATCCGCCGCGGTTTTGGAATGCCCTTTCGGCAATAACGGCAATGCTGCCGTCCGTGGGGAGAACGGCATTTTTTCCGCCCAACAAAAGCGTTTTTGTGGCGGTTTCTATCAAACAGTTGCCCGAGCTGTGATATTTGGTGTTGCCGCTTGCTACCGTAATTGTTTGCAGACTGTTGCAGGTAGAGAACGCACCGCGGCCGATGGAAGTTAAGCCCTTGCCGAACGTTATGCTCGTCATTGAACTGCACCTGAAAAACGCGTATTCGCCTATTGCCTTAACAGAGTCGGGAATATTTACGCTAAGCAAATCGCCACATTCTTCAAAGGCGCCTTCCCCAATGCTCTTTACGGTATTGGGTATGTTTATCGCAGTCAAACCCTCGCTGCGGTAAAACGCGTAAAAGCCTATATTTTCCACACTGCCGTCGGTGGGTATAACGCTGTTTTTGTTGCCCCAAATAAGCGTCTTTTCGGCTGTTTCTATAAGACAGTTGCCTGTGCTTTTATAATTGGTATTCCCCGAATAAACGGAGATGCCGGCTATTCCACGAAAACCGTAAAACGCACCACGACCTATGCTTTCCACGCTTTTGGGTATCTTTATGCTCTGCAATGACGTACAGTAGCCAAACGCCATTTCGCCTATTTCCTTAACACCGTTGCCCATTGCCACATTGACCAGACCGACGCAGTCGCCAAACGCCGCGTCACATATTTTTGTTACGCCGTCGGCAATAATTATGCTTGTAATATTTGCGCGTTCATAAAATGCGTATTTGGCTATCTCCAAAACGGGCTTACCGTCATGAGTCGCCGGTACAATCACCTGCGTGGGGGTAAATTCTACGTCAGGCTCCCCGTCTTCTTCGTCGCCGAACGACAAATTTGTGTGCGAAGTAACGCTGTAGCCTATTACCGTACCGTTATCTTCTATCTCCGTATAAATTAGTCCTTCGGTCCCCTGCGCTGTGGGATCTACCGAACCGCAACCGTCGCATACGTAGTTTACATACTTATGCGTATGTTCTTGTTCGCCTTTGTTGTCGTCGTCCGAGCATGCGGTCAAAACGCAAGTGCCTGCAAGCATGAGCGCCGCAAGTCCGGCTAAAATAATCTTTCTGCTTTTTTTCATAAAAACTCCTTATACAAGAGAACTGTTATTTATTCCCTTAAAATTTTTATCATTATTTTTAATTCCGAATTCCTAATTCCTAATTCCGAATTACTTAAAGTATTTCACTCCCGCTTCAAACAAGCGCATATCCGACTTGGCGTAGCACTCCACGGTGTTTTTCAAAAGGAATTCGCCCGTTCGCTCGCTGTGACCCATCTTGCCGAAAACCCTGCCGTCCGGACTGACTATGCCTTCTATCGCAAGCATGGATCCGTTGGGATTGTACGGGCTTTCCATTGTGGCGTTTCCGCTAAAGTCGCAGTACTGCGTTGCAATCTGACCGCTCTTGTAAAGCGACTCTATCACCGCCTTATCCGCGGTGAACTTGCCTTCGCCGTGGCTTACCGGAACTTGGTATACGTCGCCTACTCTAAGGTGGCTGAGCCACGGGCTGAACGTGGAAGTCACGCGAATATCGGCAAGCGTGCTTACGTGCCGACCGATGTTGTTGAACGTGAGTACGGGATCGTCTTTTTGCGGCGTGTGTATGTGTCCGCTGGGAAGTAGTCCCAACTTTACAAGCGCCTGAAAGCCGTTGCATATGCCTATCGCCAAACCGTCGCGCTTGTACAAAAGGTTTTCCACCTGCTCGGCTATCGCGGGGTTGGACAGGAACGCCGCAATAAGCTTTGCGCTGCCGTCAGGCTCGTCGCCGCCCGAAAATCCGCCGGGGAGCGCGAGTATGTTGCAGGAAGAAATCGCCTTTGCCATTGCCTGCACGCATTCCTTAACGTCGTTTTGGTTGCGGTTTTTCACCACAAAAATGTGCGGCTGGGCGCCCGCCAGTTCAAACTTTTTGGCGGTCTCTATTTCGCAGTTGGTCCCCGGGAAAACCGGAATAAACACATTGATCTTTTTGGGCTTACTCTTTGCCGTAACGCGCTTTACGCCCTTGCCCGAATAATCGGCGTTGTACGCTTCGCCTTCCGCTTTTGCCGTAGTGGGATACACGCTCTCGAACGTGCCGGTAAAGCTGTCCAAAAGTTTTTTCCCGTCCACCTTTTTGCCGTCGTACACAACGTCCGTGCCGTCCGCAGTGCGCGTTATGCTTGCGCCGAACAAAAAGTCGGGCTCCGATGTGGTAAGTCCCAAAAAGTCTAGGTCGTAGCCGAAAAAGTCGTCGACCGTGCGCGCCGCAAACACGATATCGCCTTCGCTTTCTTCAAACAAGTCCCTATCGGCATGGGCAAAGGCAAAGCCCAGTCCGTTTCCGAAGCACGATTTTATGACGGTCGCCGCCGCGCCGCCGCGCTCTACAACCGCCGCCGCGCTCACGTTTTCCTTGCCGATCTCGCCGGAGAGCAACATCAAAAAGTCGCAAAGATTTTTAAAGTCGGGCATTCCGTACTCGTCGCGCTTGAGTGTGTAACGGTACACTCTTTCGCCTTTTGCTTTGAATGTATTGTCAACTATTACCGCGCTATCGGCTACGCCCAGTCCGAACGCAATAAGCGTGGGCGGAACAGTAAGCTTTTCAAACGTGCCGGACATGGAATCCTTGCCGCCTATTGCCGCGCGCTTTAAGTTGATTTGCGCGGTGAGTGCGCCCAAGAGTGCGCTCATTGGCGCGCCCCACTTTTCGGAATCGGTTGTTCGCGCAAAAAATTCCTGCATTGTCAGATAGATATGATCGAGTCTGACGCCCGCCGCCGCCAGCTTTTCCACAGCGAGTATTACAGAATACATGCCGCCCACAAACGGCGACTCGGGCAGTACCGCCGAAAGCCCGTGCGCACACACCGTGCACATATCGGTGTCGGTGGGAATTTTTGCCGCCATAACCTCGGTGGGCGTAAGCTGCTTTTTGCCGCCGAACGGCATAAACACGCTGTTTGCGCCGACGGTGGAGTCAAACATTTCCGACAACCCCTTTTGCGAGCACACGTTGTAGTCGGAAAGTATATCGCACAACAGTCCTGTGTAATCGCCTTTTGCGTACATTGCGGCGCGCTCAACCGAAAGCGAACCGAAGTAATCTACCTTGGGGTCTTTTATTAGCGCGGTCGCTTCCTGCCGCACACCGTTGGTGTCCAAAAAACTGCGTTCCAAATCGACAATAAGTTCGCCGTTTAGAAACATTCTCATTCTGTCGGTGTCGGTGACCTTGGCTATGACGGTGGCGTCCACGTTTTCGGCGTGACACAGCTCCACGACTTTATCCAAGTCGCTTTCCCTGATGACCATTGCCATGCGCTCCTGACTTTCCGATATGGCAAGCTCGGTGGCGGACAGCCCCGCATACTTTTTGGGCACCGCGCTCAATTCTATATCCAATCCCGCCGACAATTCGCCCACAGCCACGGACACGCCGCCCGCGCCAAAGTCGTTGCAACGCTTGATCAGCCTAGTAAACTCGCCGTTAAGCATAAGCCGCTGCAGCTTGCGCTCTATGGGCGCGTTGCCCTTTTGCACTTCCGCGCCGCATGTTTCTATGGAATGAAGGTCGTGTGCCTTGCTTGATCCCGTTGCGCCGCCGCAACCGTCCCTGCCGGTTTCGCCGCCTATAAGCACAACTATGTCGCCCGCCGTGGGCACTTCGCGGATTACGTTGCTTTGCGGCGCGGCGCCCACTACAAAGCCTGTTTCCAGCCGCTTTGCCGCGTATCCGGAATGATAGTACTCGCGCACTTCGCCGGTGGCAAGTCCGATCTGGTTGCCGTACGAAGAATATCCTTTTGCCGCGCGCTTACTTATTACGCGCTGGGGCAGCTTACCGCTTAGCGTTTTGTCAAACGGCGCGTTTATATCCGCCGCGCCCGTAACGCGCATTGCCTGATACACGTACGCTCTGCCCGAAAGCGGGTCGCGTATCGCGCCGCCAAGGCATGTAGCCGCACCGCCGAACGGCTCTATCTCCGTCGGGTGGTTGTGCGTTTCGTTTTTATAAAGTATATACCACGGCTCGATTGATCCGTCCTTTTTTACCACGTCCTGCTTGATAGTGCAGGCGTTTATTTCGGGCGAAATGTCCTGCGCTTCGGCATATCCTTGCTTGCGCAACGCCTTTGCGCCTATTGTCGCCACGTCCATGAGCGACACATACTTATCGTCCCTGCCGCTGTATAAGCTGTTAAACAGCTCGGTATATTCGTTGTAAACACGCTCTATGTGCGGATTATCCGATTTTATTTTGGTTTTGAGCGATGTGGTGAACGTGGTGTGACGGCAGTGATCCGACCAGTACGTGTCTATAACCTTTAACTCCGTATATGTCGGCTCTCGTTTTTGCCCGCGAAAATACGACTGCACAAACTGCAAGTCTTCTAGGCTCATGGCAAAGCCCTGCTCCTTGTAAAACGCGGAAAGCGCCATGGCGGACTTTTGCGTAAATCCGTCCACCTTTTTCGCCGGCTCGGGGTCGGCGACTTTTTGCTCGAGCGTGTTCGGCTTTTCAAGCGAAGCAATCCTGCTTTCCACGGGGTTGACCAAATACTCCTTGATAGCCGCAAGCTGTTTTTCGCTTCCGTCTATCGCGTACACGGTGGCGCAGCGAACTATCGGTCTGTCGCACTTTAACAGCAACTGCACGCAACTGCTGGCGGAGTCCGCACGCTGATCGAACTGCCCGGGGAGATATTCTATGGCAAACAGCTCACCCGTAGTTTTGGGCAAGTCTTCCAAATAAACGTCGTCCGTTGCGGGCGTGGAAAACACCACCGGAACGGCGGCGTCAAACTGCTCGTCCGATAGCCCGTCCACGTCGTAGCGAATAAACATGCGCGCGGATACGTCTATGCCCAGCGTTTCCTTAAGATCCGCCGTGAGCGCGGCGTTTGATGATTTTCTTTCGGTATAAATGCGTTTTATCATGATCGGTTCCTTTATTCAATGCGGAATGTTTACCTCATCCACCGCTTACGCGGTTCCCCTTCCCCGAGGGGGAAGGTTTGATTACGGTCAATCTGCATTCTGCATTCTTAATTCTGCATTCGCTAAAGTTTGCTTCCTATATCCTTGCGGTAATAGCAATTATCAAACGTGATCTTTGCTATATTGTCGTACACCTTTTGCCGCGCGAGCGCAAAGTTTTCCGCCGCCGCCTGCACGCACAGCACTCTGCCGCCGCTTGTTTTAAGCCCGTCCGCGCTGCTACTTACGCCCGCAAAAAACACGTTTACGTCATTTGCCACGTCGTTTAGCCCGCTGATAAGACAGCCCTTTTTGTAGGACAGCGGATAGCCGCCGCTTGCCAGCACCACGTTGATAGACTTTAGCTCGCTCCACTCTATATTCACCTTGTCAAGCGTGCCGTCTGTCACCGCGTTCATAATCTCGTACATGTCGGATTTGAGTAGCGGCAACACGCTTTGCGTTTCGGGGTCGCCGAATCTGGCGTTGTACTCCAGCACCTTAACTTCGTCCCCGCACACCATAAGCCCAAAGTACAGCACGCCCTTAAACGGCGCGCCTTCCTTTTGCATGGCGGAGATTGTAGGTTTTACTATCGTTTCCACCGTCTTTTGCAAAAGCTCGGGAGAAAACCTGTCGCACGGCGCGTACGCACCCATGCCGCCCGTGTTGAGCCCTTCGTCCCCGTCCAAAGCGCGCTTGTGGTCGCACGACGTGGGCATAAGCGCAAAATGCGTGCCGTCCGTAAAGGTGAGCAGCGACACTTCGTAGCCCTTTAAAAACTGCTCTATTACTATCTCGTTGCCCGCTTCGCCGAACTTTTTGTCCTGCATTATTTGCTCGATAGCGGCGTACGCTTCGCGCTTGCCTTTACAGATGATTACGCCCTTGCCGAGCGCAAGTCCGTCCGCCTTGACTACAAGCGGGTATTTGGCGGTCTTTGCATACGCCTTAGCTTCGTCCGCGTCGGTAAAGGTGGCGTATTCCGCCGTAGGAACGTCGTAACGGCGCATAACGTCTTTGGCATAGGCTTTACTCCACTCCAGCTTTGCCGCCGCCTTAGTCGGTCCGAAAGCGCGGTAGCCGCGTGCGTTAAGCTTGTCCACAAGCCCCATGCTGAGCGGATCGTCGGGCGCTACAACGGTGTATTTTATGTTGGGATGACTGCCCACGTATTCCACGATTTTATCTATGTCGGTAGCGCCTATATCGGTGGGAATTACGTTCATTCCGGCATTCCCCGGGGCGCCGTAAATATTGCCCACGCGCCTGCTTTGCCGCAGCTTCCACGCAATGGCGTGTTCCCTGCCGCCGCCGCCCACTATTAAGACGTCGTCGCCGTCGACAGATATTTCGTGCAAGTCCACGTACCGCGCGACCTTTGTAAGTTGTTGTTCGGACATAGTTCCTCCGAGTAAAATTCAGAATTAAGAAAGCAGAATGATTGTTCATTAGACTGTGCTTTTATAAAAACGGCTGAGCACAACAAATTAGAGTTTTCTTGACTACTTCTTTTTCAAAAGAAGTAGGTCTGCATTCTACATTCTGCATTCTGCATTTTATAAAAAGTGTTTAATGTTTAAAGTGTCTATCACCGACAAACACCATCGCTATATTCGCCTCGTCCGCCGCCTTGACGGAATCGGCGTCGCGTAAAGATCCCCCTGGCTGGATGATTGCGGTTATGCCCGCCGCCGCCGCGGCATGCACAACGTCGTCAAACGGGAAAAACGCGTCGCTCGCCATTACCGAGCCTGCGGCTTCCTTGCCGGCGTGCTCAATCGCCTGATTGGCCGCCCATATACGGTTGGTCTGACCCATACCGATACCTGTAGTTCTGCCGTCCTTGCCTATGACTATCGCGTTGGACTTGGTGTGCTTTACAACCTTCCAGTTGAACAGCATGGCGTCGATTTCTTCTTTGGTGGGTTTGCGCTTGGTTACAACGCCGTTGCCGTAAACCGTTTTTGTCTTGCCGTTTTGCAAAGCTTCGGTTTTGACCTCGGCGGGCGTACTAAAGAGCGACATATCTTCGCCAGCAAGCAATGTGTTGTCGTACTGCTGAACGAGAAGTCCGCCGTACACCTTTTTCATATCGTACGCGGTATTGGCGCGCGGCGCGGTTATGTTGTCTATCTGCAAAAGCCTGATGTTCTTTTTGCTCTCCAAAATTTCCAGCGCTTCTTTGGTGTAGTCGGACGCCATTACGATTTCTATGAATATCTTGTTAATTTCGGTCGCGGTGTCCTTGTCCACCGTGCCGTTTATGGCAAGTATGCCGCCGAACACCGATACGGGGTCGGATTCGTACGCGCGCATGTACGCTTCGTACACCGTTTTACCCGTTCCCACACCGCACGGATTGGCGTGCTTGCACGCGACCACCGCGGGAACGTCAAACTCTTTAAGCAGTTCGAGCGCGCCGTTGGCGTCGTTGATGTTGTTGTAAGAAAGCTCCTTGCCCCACAGCTGTTTGGCGGAAGTGAGCGCGCCCGCCCTTGCCGTTTGCTCGCGGTAGAACACCGCATTCTGCTGCGGGTTTTCGCCGTAGCGAAGGTCCTGCGCCTTGTCGTACGCAAACGTGATGTGCTCGGGGAACTCTATGCCGAGTAACTGCTGCATGTACGACGAAATGAGCGAATCGTACGCCGCGGTGTGTCGGTACACCTTGTACGACAAGCTCAAACGGAACGTCATGTCGTCCGTGCCGTTTTTTATGCGCTCCACCACTTCCTTGTAGTCGGCGGGTTCGCACACGACAAGCACACCGCCGTAATTTTTGGCGGCGCTCCTGAGCATTGTGGGTCCGCCGATATCTATGTTTTCTATAGCTTCTTCAAGCGTTACGTTAGGCTTTTCTATAGTCTTTTTAAACGGGTACAGATTGACCGCCACAAGGTCGATCGTGTTGTAGCCCATTTCGTCAAGGCTTGCCATATGCTCGGGGATGTCACGCCTTGCGAGCAGTCCCGCGTGCACCGCGGGGTGAAGCGTTTTTACACGCCCGTCCAAACATTCTTTAAAGCCGGTGACGTCCGATATGGAAATTGCCTTTACGCCGTTTTCCACAAGCGTTTTAAGCGTGCCGCCAGTGGACACAATCTCGAATCCGAGCTTTTCCAAATCCTTGCAAAACTCGACTATTCCCGTCTTGTCGCTTACGCTAACAAGCGCACGACGCTTTTTATTTGCTGCCATAATATATCTCCCGTTAAAAATTTATTCTTTAGTTGAAAGCGCTAATCTTTGCACAATAGCGCAACCGCTTCCACCAAAAGCGGATGTTCTATCTCGTTGAGTATGCGTTGCTGTAGGCTCTCCGGCGTGTCGGTGGGCAATACGTCCAGCTCGCGCTGCAAGATTATTTTGCCGGTGTCTATGCCGCTGTCCGAATAATGCACCGTCGCACCGCTCTTTTTTTCGCCGGCCTTGATCACCGCTTCGTGAACGTGCAACCCGTACATGCCCTTGCCACCGTACTTGGGTAACAGCGCGGGATGAATGTTGATAACCCTGCCCTTGTATTTATCCAGTATGGGCGCGGTCAGAATGCCGAGATACCCCGCAAGCACAATAAGCTCCACGCCGTAGCGGTCGAATATTTCCGCTATTGCGCTGTCGCGGTCTTCCACACTGTAGTAATCGGCCTTGCGGCATAAGTAACAGTCTATGCCCGCTTGTTTCGCGCGTTCTATGCCGTACGCCTTAGCGTTGCCCGTAACCGCCACAACAATATGACCGTCGAACTTGCCGTCCCTTTCGCCGTCTATAAGCGCCTGAAAATCGGTGCCGCCGCCGGAAAACATTACTGCGATTTTTTTCACAGCTGTACCCTTGCGCCTTTAACCGTTTCGCCTATTATGTACGCCTTTTCGCCCAGTGCGTTTGCCGCTTTTACGAACGCGTCCGCGTCTTCGGGCTTGACCGCAACACACATTCCTATACCCATATTGAATGTGTTGTACAATTCGTTGTTATTAAGTCCGGACTTTTCCGCAAGCAGCGAGAAAATATCGGGGCGCGGGAAGGAATTTACGTCTATTCTGCAACCTACGCCGTCGGGGAAAATGCGCGGAATGTTCTCTATAAATCCGCCGCCCGTTATGTTGGCAAGTCCCAAAATGTTAAACTTGTCCGATAGATCCAACAGGTTCTTTACGTAAATGCGCGTGGGCGTGAGTATTACGTCCAAAAGCGGCTTACCTAAGGAGTTGTCCTTAGAAAGCGCATTGACGTCTTCGCCAAGCACCTTTCTGACAAGCGAAAAGCCGTTGGAATGAAGTCCGCTGGAAGCAAGCCCCACTAGCGCACATCCCGCCGTAATACCGCTTCCGTTGATTATTTTTTCGCGCTTTACAAGCCCGACCGAAAAGCCGGCAAGGTCGTATTCGCCGTCGCCGTACATGGACGGCATTTCCGCCGTTTCGCCGCCCACCAAGGCGCAGCCCGCCATTTTGCAGCCGTCCGAAACGCCCTTGACGATGTCGGCAACGGTATCGGGATTTATCCTGCCTGTGGCTATGTAGTCCAAAAATATGAGCGGCTTAGCGCCCTGACAGACTATGTCGTTTACGCACATCGCCACACAATCTATGCCAACGGTGTCGTTGCGACCGGATAGAAACGCGTACTTAAGCTTGGTGCCCACGCCGTCCGTGCCTGCGACCAGACAGTCGCCGTCTTCTCCGTCCAGCGAGTAAAATCCGCCAAAGCTGCCCAAGCCCTGCAACACGTTTTTGTTAAACGTGCTCGAAGCGTGCTTTTTTATTTTTGCCACCGATTCGTAGCCGCGCGTTACGTCCACGCCCGCGTCGGCGTATGTTATTTTTTGTTTTTTGTCAGCCATAATATTTCTCCGAATTTCATCAGCAATGAGCTGTTCTTATGCAACCCCATAGGTTAAGAGGCGGATGCAACATAATAAACAAACGCCGATTTTTGGAGATAGTTTGACACTTATGGAGCGCAGTCGTAGCAGCGCTACGTCAAGCGACATAAGGGGCAAAATAGCCCAAAAAACGGCGTCTTGGACTTATGGTGCCAGACGCCGATTAACCTATACTTATTCAGCTAAGCCTATACGGCGCATCATCTCGTGATATGCGCCTTCCACACCGCCCATGTCGCGGCGGAATCTGTCCTTGTCCAGTTTTTCCTTGGTCTTGCTGTCCCAGAATCTGCACGTGTCGGGACTGATTTCGTCGGCGAGTATGATCTTGCCCTTGTAACGACCGAACTCGATTTTAAAGTCCACAAGGTCTACGCCCACGCCGGCAAAAAACTTTTTAAGCACGTCGTTTATCTTGCGCGCCATAGCTTCGATTTGCTTAAGTTCGTCCGAAGTCGCCCAGCCGAAAGCCAATGCGTGATCTGCGTTTATCATGGGGTCGCCAAGCTCGTCCGACTTGTAGTACAGTTCGAGTATGGGCATGGAAGGAATAGTGCCTTCTTCAAGTCCAGTGCGCTTAGAAAGCGACCCCGCAACCACGTTGCGCATAATCACTTCCAGCGGCACGATTTCCACGTGCTTAACAAGCGTGCGGCGATCACTGAGCTCTTCCACAAAATGCGTCTCCACGCCCTGCTTAGCCAATAAGCCCATAAGGTAGTTGCTCATCTTGTTGTTGACTACGCCCTTGCCGACTATCGTGCCCTTTTTGAGCCCGTTAAACGCCGTTGCGTCGTCCTTGTAATCGACAATGACCAAATCGGGGTCGCTTGTTGCAAACACCTTTTTGGCTTTGCCTTCGTACAACTGTTCCTTTTGTTCGACCATGATATGTTTTTCTCCTAAGATGTAATTGCGTTGTTATTTGTTGAGAGTTTTGTTGAGTTCCGCGTCGTCCGACAGCGTTTTTTCGCGCATGGACGCAACGTAATCGGTGTACTTTTTGTCAAGCTCTTTGTCGTCCACAGCCAGCATGCGCACGCAAAACAGCGCCGCGTTTACGCCTGCGTTTACGCCCATTACCGCCACGGGCACGCCGCTCGGCATGGGAAGTATGGAAAGCACGCTGTCCAGTCCGTCAAGGAAGGACGTGGATACAGGAAGCGCGACCACCGGAAGCGTAGTCGCCGCGGCAAGCACGCCGCCTAAGTGCGCGGCCTTGCCGGCGACAGCGATTATCGCGCCGAAGCCGCTCTTTTTTGCACTGCGCGCAAACTCCGCCGCCTCGTCGGGAGTGCGGTGCGCACTTAAAATGCGCGCCGAATACGGCACGCCGAATTGCTCTAATGTTTCCACTATTGGCTTAGCCTTGTCCCAATCGGATTTTGAGCCTAAAACTATAGCGACCTTGCGCATGACAACCTCGCAAAATAATTATCTACGATAATTATAATACTTTTGTTTTTTTATGTCAAACGATTTGGGAATGCAGAATGAATTCGGAATTCGACCGAAATTATGAGAAACGCCAAGCTAAAACTTATATATCATGTTGCATTCTTAATTCTTAATTTTCAAAATCTCTTGACTTGACGTTGCATATTGTTGTATAATATTAAGCGCATATGAGTATGCACAAAGCGAAATAGGCGGAATAATTATGAAACTACTGACAAGTTCTATCTGCAAGCAGGGTGGACGCGAATACAATCAGGACTACCTTGACCAAATCGTATACGACGACGGCGCGTGCCTTGTGGTGTGCGACGGATTGGGATCGTACTACGGCAGCGAGGTTGCAAGCTGTACTTGCGCCAAGCAGATTATAGACTCTTACTCGCAGGTCAAGCAGGTTGACCCCGAACGCGCAGTCAAGCCCGAATATTGCCAAAGCTATATTCAGACGGCGCACAACCGCGTGGTGGACGAAAAAGAGCGCAATCCCAAAATTCGCTCGTCCTGCACCACCGTCGCATGCTTGACTACCGACTTTATGACCACCGTCATTTCGCATATCGGCGATACTCGCGTTTACTTCTTTAAAAACAACAAGCTGCACTTTCAGACAAAGGACCATTCCCTATCGCAACTCGCGGTGGAAATGGGCAAGATTCCGCTTCGCGATATTCGCACGGACAAGGATCAAAACAAGCTGACGCGCGTGCTCGGTTCGGACTACTATATTCCGCCCGACTGCGATATTTACGGCAGTCCCCTGCAAGCGGGCGACGCCTTTATCCTGTGCACGGACGGCTTTTGGGAGTACGTGTACGAGGAGGAAATGGAAGAAGATCTCGCCTCCTCCGCCACGCCAGAGGAAGCGCTTGAAAAAATGGAAAAACGCCTGCTCGAGCGCGTAACCAAGTATAACGATAACTATTCCGCCATTATTGCCATGGTAAAAGAAGGATAATACGCAATGGCGAGAATACGCACCAACAAAAACATATGTCTGTATTGCTTTGGCGATTTGGACACCGATCGCGTGTGTATGAATTGCCATCACAAGGCGGACGATACCCCGTCCCCGCCCCACCACCTGCCGCAGCGTTCGGTAATAGGACCGCAAAACAGATATCTTATCGGCAAGGCGCTCGGCGAGGGCGGTTTTGGCATTACCTATTTGGGCTGGGACCTTCAGCAAGGAATCAAGGTCGCCGTCAAGGAATACTTCCCGTCCGGCTACGTAACGCGTGTTGCGGGCAACAATCAGGTAATAATCAATTCCAAGCAGAACCAAGCGGCAAGCAACCGCGGCCTTAAACGGTTTGTGGAAGAAGCGCGCGCGCTTGCCAAAATAAAAAATCTCGGCGGCGTGGTTAACGTCCGCGACTTCTTTTCCGCCAACGGCACCGCGTACATAGTAATGGAGTTTTTGGACGGCATTTCGCTCAAAAAGTACCTGCAACGGCGCGGCGGCAAGGTGGGCACGGACGAGATACTCACCATTATGCGTCCGGTCATGGACTCGCTTGTGCAAGTGCACAAAATAGGGCTTATCCACCGCGACATTTCCCCCGACAACATCATTATAACCAAATCCAACGAGGTCAAGCTTATTGACTTCGGCGCAGCCAAGTATTCCAATCCCGACGGCAAATCGCTGTCCGTTGTGCTAAAGCAGGGCTTTGCCCCGCCCGAACAGTACGACACACACGGCGAACAAGGACCGTGGACGGACGTGTACGCACTGGGCGTTACACTTTACTTTGCTGTAACAGGCGTGCTTCCGCCCGAATCAATTCGCATCATGATGGGCAAGGAAGCGATTAAACGCCCGTCCGAAATGGGCTTTGCCATTGACGCGGGCGTGGAAAACGCGCTTATGAAATCGCTGGCGGTAGACAAGAAAAAACGGTATCAGGACGTCCAGCAGATGATTAACGGACTGTACAACCCGCGCGCGCCGCGTAAGACCGTGTCCGACGCCACCGCTGCCCCGCCGACTGCGCCCAAAAAATCGGTAATACCCAGAACTGCCATGGGCGTAACCCCAGATACAACGGAACCTACAAAGCCTGCGGCAAGAGCGGTAAGACCTACGTCGTCGCCGATAACCGCAACCGAAAGAAGTATTACCAAAACGGAAACGGTAACAACGCCCGACTTAAGAACGGCAAGACCGGCGCGTACGGCAACAGTGCATATTCCCCCTACCAAGCCGGAAATTTCCGCCGCCAAAGCGGGAACGCCGACTGCAAAGCCGACCGCAAAACCGCAAGTTACGCCCGCAAAACCGGCAACGGCAAAATCGGAAATTAAGCCCGTAACTAAGCCGGAAGTAAAACCGGTGTCAAAGCCGGAAGTTAAGCCGGCGGTGACCGCGGCATCGTCAAAGCCCGAAGTAAAACCTGTTGCCAAGCCCGTCACTCCGGCAAAGCCCGCAGCAAAGCCTACGGCGACTACTGCTACGCCAAAGCCGGAAGTAAAACCGGCGAGACCGACCGCTACGGCAAAGCCCACGGCAAAACCGATCGTGACCACAGCTGCCGCAAAGCCCGCAGTAAAGCCCACGACTTCGGCAAAACCCGAAGTAAAGCCTGCGGCTAAGTCGGAACAAAAACCGGCAGAGACTACAACCGACGCATCCGCCAAAAAATCATCCGTATTTTCCAAACTGTTTAAAAAATAAAAAAACCGCCGCATGGCGGTTTTTTTAAATGCAAAACTTATTATTGATAAAATCTCTTCCACCGCAAGCGGTCACCCTTCCCACGTGGGGAAGGCTGATAAGGTTGATTATCAAAACAAAATCCGCCTTTTATAGACGGATTTTGTTTTTGCTTATTTCTGTAAGGATTTAAGAAGTTCGCGGATTTCGGAAAGGATTTGCTCGGTGGTCTCCGGCTTGTTTGCTTCCGCTTCCGCTTTTGCCTTGGCTTCTTCTTCGGCCTTTTGTGCGGCAACGTATTCTATCATCTGCTTTTTGTTCATGCCCTTTGCCTTGAGCTCGGCCTTAAGCTGTTTATCGAGCTTGGCGCCGCCCAGCTTTTCGGCGTTTTGGCGGACGCTGTTGATTGCTTTGATAATAAGGAACAGCACCAACGCGGTGATAATAAAGTTGACTATGGCCATGATGAAGTCGCCCCAGTTTATGTACACCGAGTTTGCCATGTCAATAACCTTGGCGCCCGTTTCGTCCAACGTGTATACCGGTTTGAGCATGGTGATAAGTCCGGTCACATCGCCCATGGGAACGGCGTTGATGAGCGGCTTAAATATGCCGTTGACCAGCGCGGTGACGATTGCGGTAAACGCCGCGCCGATGATCATACCTACGGCAAGGTCGACAACGTTGCCGCGAGTGATGAATTCCTTGAATTCCTTGAAAAACTTTTTCATGATTTTCCTCTCTTTTTGTTTATTTTACTTTAAGGACTTCCAATTCGTCCCTATATTGCCGTAAGTTTTCGCGCTCCAATTCGATTAAGTCCGAAAATGTCTTAAAGTACTCCACGTCCTCGTCGGTGGGAGTTTCGTGTCTGACCAGCGCTTCAATAAAAGACGACATGGACCTGAGACGCTTTTGCTCCAGCATATCCAGCTCCGCTTCGCTTTCCTTTATTTTCTTTTCCAAATCGCTTTTTCTTGACATAGTTCCTTCCTTTGAACGCACCGTCCCATACTGCAAAAATTGTGCTTGTTTTGATTGCGAATAACTTAATCCACAACACTGCATTGGACATATTATAACACGGTGACGTAAAAATGTAAACCTATTTTGAGAGCGTAATTTGTTTAATCAATGCTTTTTATGCACTCGATAGTAAGCTCGTAGTCTTGTTTTACTACGGCAAGGTACGGCTCGAACTCCGCGCTGTACTCGGTCTTTCCGCGCAGCACTTCCGTGATTGCGGTAGCCGACTTGCACAGTCTGGTAATAGACAGATTGGAGCTTACGCCCTTAAGCGTGTGCGCGGCGCGGAACGCCTCTTCCATGTTGTGCGCCTTGAGATTTTCGCAAAGGTTGTTAAAGCTTTGGTCGTCCGCCACCCTTTGCAAAAATCTTTTTATGCGGTCGTCTGTACGCAGTCTGCTCATGCAGTCTTCGTAATCGCCGCCCATTTTTTCGTAAGCTTCTTGTACAGTCATAATATCCTCCGGATAATTTTTATATTATTGAGTGAGTTTCTTTTCCGCTTCCGTAAGCGCATTGTAAAACTTGTACGCGTTTTTGGTGGTCTTTTTAACCGCGTACGCCGCTTGGTCCGCCATGTGCAAAAGCGTGTCGTAGTCGCCGTCGCACTCGTTGGACAACGCTATGCCCATGCTGACGCGCACAGGGAAACCGTCCAAGTCCTCTTCCGTGAGAGCGTGGAAAATACGGTCTATCTGGTGTTCATCCTTGTAGCGCATGAATATTACAAACTCGTCGCCTCCGAACCGTGCGCAAATATCCGATGTACGGGTGTTGGCAATCATGCGGTCGGCAATCGTCTTTATAAGCTTGTTGCCGAACAGATGCCCGTAGTCGTCGTTTGCTCTTTTAAGGTTGTCGAGATCAAAGAAGACCATTGCGTAAAGGTAATCGTTGGGCGCGGCAAGCAAATTGCTTATTTTATGCTTGGCGGCGCGGGCGTTGAGCAGGTTTGTAATCTGGTCCTTATCCGCCAAATTCTCCAGCTGCTGAAGCTCCTCGGTTTCCTCGGTTATATCCAAGCACTTGCCGAGCGCGCCTTCCAAAACGGGATTTTCGGTATCGCTCCAAAGCGCCTGCACTATGACCTTGTTCCACTTTTGTTCGCCGCGAATGGTCATAAGGTACTTGCCCTCGACAATGGGAGATTCCGGCGTGGACGCCTTTATCTTTGTCATGAGATGATTAAAGTCGTCTTTGTTGAACACGCGCGAAGCGAAGTCGCTTTCTGCGGGATTGGGTATCTTTTCCGGCAGTTCCAAATATTCCGCGCTGAAGTCTGTAAGCACAATCATCTCCGGCGAAGCAACGTATTCAAACATGACTTCTCGGGAAAGGCTGGCAAAAAATCTGAACTTCATGCGCTCGTGCTCCAATAGCTGAATGGTGCGGTTGGATACGTCCGAGCCGCTCGCCTTGAGCATATGCTCCACGTTGTCGCGCGCGCCGCTATCGAATGTTTCCGTAGGCGAGTTGTTGTGAAGCGCTTCCTTAAGCTCTGCCTGCAAATCGCCCAGACACTGCAAAATGAGCGGGTTAAACGCGCCGCATTCTCCGTTTTGTATCATCTCTATAGCCTTTTCGTGCGGGAAACCGTCCTTATAGCAACGCTTGCTTGTTAACGCGTCGTACACGTCGGCAAGCGCCACCACTTGTGCGGAGATGGGTATGGCGTCCCCTTTGAGTCCGTCCGGATATCCCCTGCCGTCCCAGCGCTCGTGGTGCCAACGGCAGATTTCCGCGCTGACCTTGACGATGGGCTCGTTGCGGCGTGCGGGTATGGCGGCGAGCATCTTTTCGCCCTCCACCGTGTGCCGCTTCATAATTTCAAACTCTTCGGGAGTGAACCTTCCCGGTTTGTTAAGTATTTCGTCCGGCACGGACATTTTGCCCACGTCGTGCAAAGCCGAAGCGTTGACTATCATCTTTATGTCCGCCTGCGACAGCTTGTACCTGTCTGTTATAAGCACAAGGTGCTTTAGTATCATCTCCGTAAACGTGCTTACGTGCAGAATGTGCAAGCCGCTTTCACCGTTTCTGAACTCCACGATGTGCGACAAGATTTCTATCATTATCTTGTTGTCGCGCTCGCGCTGGTAGATTTGTTCCACCAAAAGGTCGGACATTTCGCGCTGTTTTAACGCAAGCATAAAGTTGCTCATAACGCGGTGCTTAACGGTACGCTCGTCAAACGGACGGCTAATGTAGTCCACCGCGCCCAAGTCGTACGCCCTGTCTATGTATGCGGAGCCTGTTTCCGCGGAGATCATTATGACGGGGATGTTGTTTATCCAACCCTTGTTGTTCATCATTGCCAGCACGTCAAAGCCGTCCATTTGCGGCATGACAATATCGAGCAGCATGAGCGAAATTTCAAGTTCGCGCTCCTTTAATATGGCAATGGCTTCCATGCCGTTTTCCGCTTCTATAATATTGAAGTCGTCGTACAGCATGTCGGAAAGCAGCGCACGGTTAAGTTCGGAGTCGTCTACAATGAGTATTGATTTCTTTTCGGTTGCCATCTTATCAATCCTTTTTATTAAGTACGTGTTTTGCAACAAGTTGTTTGAGCTTGGCCATGTCTATGGGTTTGGCAAGGTGCGCGTTCATGCCCGATTCCAGCGCCGCCTTGACGTCGTCGTCAAACGCGTTTGCCGTCATTGCGATGATCGGAATGGTCTTGGCGCGCTTATGCGAACACGCTCTTATTGCGCGCGACGCACCGTAACCGTCCATGACCGGCATTTGCACATCCATGAATATAACGTCGTACTGATCTACGGCGGAGGCTTCAAACTTTTCCAGCGCTTCCTGACCGTTGTAAGCGATATCGCACTTGACGCCTTCGTCTTCCAGTAATTCCATAAGAATTTCCACGTTGATCTCGTTGTCTTCTGCGGCGAGAACTTTGAGTCCTTCGATGGAGATATCTTCTTTTTCGGGCTCGACCTCCGCTTCCGTGCCGTCCGTGTTTATTTGTTGAATCGCACGGCGGAAATTGGACACAAAGAACGGCTTGGAAAGGAATAGGTCAATACCGGCGTCCTTTGCCGAGTCCTCTATATCCTCAAAGCTGAACGATGTAAGCACCATTATAGGCAGTTCGCGCCCGACGCGCTTACGGATACGCCGCGCGGTTTCCACGCCGTCCATGTCCGGCATTTTCCAATCGACGATTACAATGTTGTACTCCTCGCCTTTTTCCACAGCGTCCTCGACCGCCTTTACGCCGTCTTTGCCGTTAAGCCTATAGTCGATTTCCACACCGGTGTCCGCCATAAGCTCTTTTATCTCCACGCACACGTCTTCCTCGTCGTCTATAACAAGTACACGGGTTACGTTGTGGCGCTTCCAGAAATCGCCGTCATCCTGAACGGAATTGGCTATAGCAAGCTCGAGCTCTACAATAAACTTACTGCCCTTGCCCAGCTCGCTTTCCACCGATATAGTGCCGCCCATAAGGTCGACGATATTCTTGGTGATGGCCATGCCGAGACCTGTGCCCTGTATGCCCTTGGTCTTGTCGGTAGTTTCGCGGCTGAACGGCTCGAAAATCGTTTTCAGATATTCGGGGCTCATGCCTATGCCGTTGTCCTCTACGATAAAGCGGATGTGCGCGTGGTTGCTGATCTTTTGCTTGAGACGCTCCACGTTCATTTTTATGGTTCCGCCAACCTGAGTGTACTTGACCGCGTTGGACAGAATGTTGAGCATTATCTGATTAAGGCGCAGCTTATCGCCCACAACAAATTCGGGAAGCGTGCCCTTGGTGTGCACGTCAAACGTCTGCTTTTTGGCATTGGCTTGCGCCACCATCATGGAGTAAAGCTCTTCTATAAACTCGGGCAGACGGAACTCGTTGAGAGCAAGCGACGTCTTGCCGCTTTCTATCTTGCTCATATCAAGAATGTCATTGATAAGGCTGAGCAGGTGCTGGCCGGAATATGTTATCTTGCGCACGTAATCGCGCACACGGTCTGCGTTGTCTGCGTCCTTGCCGAGCAAAGTGGCGTAACCTATTATGGCGTTCATCGGCGTACGAATATCGTGTGACATGTTGGACAGGAAGTGGCTCTTGGCGGCATTGGCGTTTTCCGCAATCTGGAGCGCTTCCTCAAGCTGCTCACGCATCTTTATGTCCTCTGTGCGGTCTGACAAAACAAGCACGCACTTGTCGCTACTGTTGGAGTGGTGAAGCGCAAGCCTAAACCAGCGTTTCTCCATAGTTTCCATATTTTGCAGGCTGACGTCGCGCTCCCAAGTGTTGTCCGTCGGCATATTCTTAAAGTCGTCTATGGTTAGCGGACTGCTGTCCTCCAGCGACGCAGGGATTATTTCCATCACGTTGGATATAATCTTACTCTGCGGAATACCCAAAACCTGCTCGACATTGGCGCTTACATAATCCGCCCTGAACGTTTCTGTCGAGAACATGATAAACATATCATCGGTGTTGACGGACAGCAAATCCAAAAGCTTGTCCCGTCCCTTGACGGCGGCTACGGTATGAGCCACCTTGCGGCGGCTGTTGAGTATGATAAGCGCCGCAACAACCGCGCCAATCACGACGAATATAACCGCCATAACGACCATGGTGATGTTGCGGAAATAATTCATGCTGGAGTTGACCACTTCGCTGGGGGCAATGCCGAGTAGCATCCAGTCCCATGCGTTTTCGGGATCGGTCTCCACCCTAGGGTCTACCGGCATATATGTAAGGTAGTACTCGGTATCGCGCGTTTTCAGTCTGAAAGATCCCGATTTTTGTTTGTTCCAGTCGCTCGAGATTTTGTCGACGGTGGTGTCCAACACCTCGCACTGATCGGACTTTAGGAATGCAAGATAGTCGGACTTAAGGTATCTGTCGTCGCCCGAGTGCGCAAGCACCTGACCGTTTGGAAGAATTACGTAGCATATGCCGCTGGTGCCAAACGTCTGGGCAGACAAAAGAGTGCTGACGTCGCGTAGTTCAAAGCGCACGCCTATAGCGCGATAAGTAAAGCCCTTGTATGTATTTTCCGTTGTGGGTATTGCAAGCATCAAAAATTCCGGTTCGGGCGCGTGTATTTGACCGTTGTCAACAAAGCTGGCAACACCGCAACGGTCGTTTGCCAGCAAAAAGTTAACATCGCGCCGCGTACGCACGTCTACTACGTCGTTGTCCTGAATATGCTCAATCGTATTGCCGTTTTCGTCAAACTGGACTTCGCCGTTAACCTTATTAGACGTTTCTATTGCCTTTACTTTAACTTTATATTCATAATCTTCGTAATGGGTGGATTCGGTTTGCTCACCTATAAAGTAAAACTTGGTAAAGTCAAACCTGAGCAGTTGCTCGAGCATAAAGTCCCCAAACTCCTGTTCGGCAGCGGTTTTTGTTTGCTCGTCGTCGCTGTTCATGTCTGTTACGATATCGTCTATGTACGGCTTCCAGCTCTTAAGAAGGTTGCGATTGCTCCTTACCTTTTGGTAAAAACCGGCATTGGCCTGCGAATATATCTCGGTAAGGTGCTCCGCGCTTTCCTCATTGATGAGATTGGACGCAAACAGCGAATACAGCACTATCGTAATCGTAACAACAACCACCGTTATGAAAGCAATTACACCGTAGATAAATCTTTTATCTTTGACCAACTTTTTTAATTTAGTCTTGATATCCATTAGTACTCCAATGCGCGCAATTCGCGTATATAATATGATTATAGCACAGCCGGTCGTTTTAAGCAATAATAACAAGAAAAAAATCGCAAAATTTTGTAAAAATTTTTTACAAAAAAACGGAAGGATTGTTCCTTCCGTCTTTCATTTTTATTCGGTTTTGTCGTCCGTTTTGTCCGACTTGTCGCCTATGGGCGAAGCAATGCCCAGCATTACAAGCGCCGAGCATACGCCGTTTATGACGTTGCTTGCCGTCTCGTCCCCTATCTCCACGCCGAACGCGCTTAAGATAAGAAACACCGCGCTTATAAGCCCCACCCAAAAGCTTGTGCTTTTTATGCGCTCTATCATATAACTTCTCTCCCGTACTTGTCGTACAGCCTGTTGTAGTAGTAGTTGGAAAGGTGCTGGCGGTACATTGAGTGGTTGCGAATTTCAAGTAGCGCCTGCGCCGGATCGAGCGAGCCCAAAAACTCGTCCATTCTTTGGTACACCGCCTTGTATATTTCGTCACGCCGCTCGGCGGGGATTCCGTCCAGACTTTTTTCCTGTTTTTCCTGATTGAGCGCGGCGGAATACAGGTCGTTTTCGGTCTTCATCCGGTCGTAGTCGAGCGCCGCCTGCTTGCGCTTTATCTCGTTGTTGTACTCGATAACTTCTTCCATCTTTTTTTCGCGCTCCGCTTTAAGCTCGTTAAGCCGATTTGTAAGCTTGGCGGCGTACGATAGATTAAAGTCGTTGAGCGCGTCCTGAAGCTTTTTGTTGACCGACGCGATATCGCTTTCCAGCTGCGCTATTTTATTGCCGTACTCGCGCGCCACATCCGCAGATTTGTTCAAATACTCGCGCTCCAATGCCCCGCGCTCCACCGACGCTATTGACGAGCGCGCAAGTCCGCGCCTTACCGCGTCGTTATCTATGGCGCGCGCCGCCGCCTCGTACTGCCTTTCCAACTCGGCTTCCGTGTTTTTTTTGGCGTCCGCGTATGCGTCGCGCTTGGCGTTAAGCTCCTGCTCCTCCGAAGCGGATTTTTGCTTTAGACTGTTTTCCGTACTGCGACGGTAATCGTCCAGCTCGCTTTCCGCCTTTCTCTTTAGAGTGTCGTCGTCGGGCGCGTTGTACTCCTTTTCCTGCAGGCTTACCTGCGGCAGCGACGGCTTCATAGCCGAAGAAGAGTTTGATTCCAGTCTGTCTATCTCTTCCTGCAGCTTATCCCGTCCCTCGTTGGTCTTAATCTTGTCTGCCATGGTTTTCGTACTTCTCCTTAAACAAATTATAGCGATACAGCGCGTATGCGCGCATTACGCCGCGGCATGTATCCAGATTGCCGAAGGCGGCAAGCGGCGACGTAAACAAATCTACACCGCCGCAAGCGTGTTGCATTCCCCGCCCCCTTTTTTGCTCGGCTTTGTCTCCCGCTTTTTTCGTTCGACCGCCGATTGTAATATTTTTACGTCCGTTTTGATTTCGTCGATATCGGTCTTTATTTGTTCGGTGTCGGCCTTTACGTCTTCCACCGTTTTTAACCTATCGTTTAACGAACTGATTATTTTCTCGTACCTGCCTTCTCGGCTGCGGCTGTCGCGAAGCTCAAAAACAAGCAGCCCGCAAAACAGCACCGCAAATATGCCGTTGGCAACTACGAGCGATACGATTTCGTCCATATTTTCCCCCTTTTTTATAATCCGCCGACAACGTTATGCCGTTTACAGTTTGCTTGTCGGCGAACCTAATATCAGCGCTTGCGCCGGCAAGGGTGCGGATATTGTAAGCTCTCCCGAACCCTTCGGCAATACCATAATCAAAGGCGAGTGGATGGCGTTGAACGTTGTGCTGCCAAACTTGACTGTGCGCATTGCCGAATCGTCAAACGACAGCACAACGCATGTATTGCCGTCGGACGCCATCACGCCGAAAGATAGTATGCCGTTTACCGATTTGCCTGATATACATGTATTGCTTATTTGCTTTTCCAAACGGCTGTTAAGATCGTCTATCGCCGCCGAGCAAAAAGCCGCCTGCGTATTTAGCTTGTTGCTAAGCGCGCGTATTGCCGCAGTATTGTCCTCGGTGGCAATGAGCGCGGTTGCGGTTTTGTCCATGTTTACTCTCCTTTTAGCGCACGCCTAATAAGTATTGTACTTAATGCACAGCGGCGTTATATTTATTTCATTACAGACGGTGGAAAGTTCAAAACAGAACGCCTTTCCGTGCAGATTAAGTTTTAGCTCCGCTTGCGAGCTTTCTACCGCTATTTCGTATGCGGCGCCGTCCGCACGGATCTTTAAAAGCACCGGATTGCTCTTGCCGCCTTCGTTGTTGAAAAGCACGTCGGTAACGTATTTCACCTTGTCGGGCGCGGACATGTCCGATAAGCCGCTCACCCAGCATGACGGCAAAGCCTTTTCAAACCGCGCCGCGCCCGTCTTGACAACTCCGCCCCTGTCGCTTTCGCAGCACATTAGATAGTCGGTGCCGTTGTACGAGCACGCGTTCATAAAGCTAATGTCAAGCCCGCGCGAAACGGAATACTCGCCCGACGACGGCTGGTAAACTATAAGCCCGTTGGTTTTGTAATCTGCGCTTTCGCACCCCACTACGGCGTCGTCTTTAAAATCCATTTTGCACGCAAGGTAGTACTTGCCGTCAAAGTACGCACAGGCGCAGTTGTCGTCCGGCTGTATCGTAACAAAAATATCCGAAAGCACGCGCACACACTCGTAACCGTCAAAGCGGTACAGCCCGTCCGAAGCGAGAAACATAATGCAGTTGCCGCAAGTCGTAATGCTGGACGGGAATATTCGCCCCGCCGTGACAAACATGTTTACAACCGAAAACTCCGTTTGGTCGCCGTATGCCGTAACGCGGCTTATGCCGTGATCGCGGAATATGTACAAGTAGTTTCCGAACGACACCACCTTGTTCAAGTAACCGCGCTCGTCCAACATCTCTATAAACCCGCCGCCGTCCACGCTTATTTCCCACTGCGTGGGGTCAAGGTTTTTGGAAAAGTACAGCTTGGTCTTTTCGTCGCGGCTTGTGACAAACAGGCGCTCGTAGTGGATTGCCATAGACGATATACTCGGGCTGTTTTTGTACTCTTCTAGGTGTCTGCCGTTCCACGTAACAAGCTTGCGCCCTTCGCACGAAAGCAGCAACACGTCTTTGGAGTTTACGCGGTAATTGATTACGTCCAGCGGTTTGAAGCCTATGCCCGAAACGTATATCTCCTTGTTTTTGTCCGCGTCGAACCACGCAAGCAAACCGTTGCCGTACTGATAGATGTACTGGTCTATATACTTTTCCTTTTCTTCGGAATAAAACCTGTATATCCAATACCTTGCGGCGCCGCGCGGAACGTACTCGTGCTCCGCCACGCCGTATCCCTTGCGCAACACGCCGGACGAAAAGTCAAAGTTGTAAAAACTGCTCGCGGATGAAAACGGCAATAGGCTGCGGTCGGTTTTGAAGTCGGCGGAAGCAAACTTCGGCATTTGCTTTTTGTACCGCTTTATATTAGGCAATTTAAGTCCCATAACATGCTCCTATACAAACTTGCGCGCCGGAACGTGCGCACGCCGTTTAATGCGCAAACTTTGCGCATACTCATCGTAACGGCTGTCGTACACCACCGCTTCGTCCGGTCTTCCGCACATAATGCAGTAGTTGCGCGCCGTTAAGTGCGCCAGCATGGGCACGCTCACCTCGCGCGACACCGGAAGCTCTCCCGGCAAATCGGCAAAAAAGCAATCGGCGGAGTACACAACCGTGTAATTGCCGTCATCACGCACGTAAATACCGTTTGAGTCGGTGGTAAACGGTACGTCCCGTCCGCACTTTACAACTCGCTTTACACACACCGTGCCGTTCGAACAAATGTCCGAATACGGAATTGTGCGGTTTTTTGCCGTCACGTCCGCGCTTTGCAATACGGGAAAGTCCCGCGAAACTTCGGAGAGCGCGTCGCGCAGCGCACGGAAAATCTTTTGCGCATACTCGTCTTCCGTCTGCTCGTTCTGCAATGCGTTAAGCAAAAGCCTGTCCTGAAGTAACAGCGCGCTCTGCTCTGCTAATTGATATCCGGTCATATTTTACTCCGTAAATTAAAGTAATAGTGTAGAGTGAATAAGTCGGCGGTCGGGTTTATGTAAAGCCGCCCGACCGCCACCCATCCTTTACCCTACGTTAGCCAGCGCTTTGTTAAGAGCTTGCTTTTGGCGCTCGGCTTCGAGACGTGCGTTTTCGCGTTCCATACGCTCCACGATCTCCCGCGCACGTTCGGCGCGCGTGTACAGCACGTGGCGCACGGTGCGCTCGTCCAAGCGGTCGTACGGCAGAACCAAACACAGAGTTCTGCGGTCCTTGCTGTTGTGAACCTCAAACTTTCCGGTCCTGTAATTGAGAAACACGAAGTACCCGTCGTCTATGCTTTTGAGCCGCCTTGCCACCCCGAACAAATCATCTTCTATTACGCGGCCTGTCAACTGCGCCTTATACCCCAAAGCAAAGCCTGACCGTTGGGCTTTTGGCAAATCAAATCGCAGTACTTGACAAGCGTTGCTGTGTAGGTGGGCTTGCCTTGGTTCTGACGAAGTATCTTGCCGTTTTCCGTTTCGAGGAACCGCCAGTCGCAAAGCTGATGGAGCTTAAACGACTTGGTGTTGAGTAGATATATGCAGCCTTCCGGCACAAATCTGTCGTATACAAGCGGCAAGCCGTTGTACGAAAGCGTCTTGAATCCGCCTTCAAGCTCCATAACGTCTATGTTGCGCTTGTAGGACGACATGTAGTCTATGTACGAGTACTTGGCTTCCTGCGAGCAAGCGATATAGTCGACGGTGGAGCCGGCATTGTTTTCCAGCGAGTCAATCGCTTCTTGTAAGATTATTTCGTCTATCGCGCCGTTCACGTTTTTGCTGTACGGAGTAAGGAACGGATGCTCGCTCTTGTTTACGCCGTAAATGCTTTCGCTGTTGTTATCGAACAGCGCGCCTATGCCGGTAATCTCCTTGTCTCTGGAGCCTTGAACGTACAAATTGTCGCCTGAATTATACACGATATTGCCGTCCGTCTTAATCTTTTTTGCGGCACGGTCTACGTACTTTACACGCACCGTGCCCTTCTTTGAGCCGGAAACGGAATACACGTCAATAACCAGCCCTTCTATTATGTTGCGCACGGAGTCGCACAAAACCACCCCGTCCGAACATGACGAAACGATTGCAAGCCTGCCGCTGCCGTCGCCGTACAGCATTCTGCCAAGGTTGAACTTGGACGCGGTAAGAAGCCCTTCAAGCTCGGCGTTTAACAGATCGGTAAACGCTCCGCTCCCGTCCTTGGACGCGCGTATGGCTTTGTCCGAAATTTCAATCTGACCGTAAAGGTTTTTCAGCGTGGTTACAAACTGCAAATAGTTGTTGCTGTATGCCGTGGGAAGATCGCCGTCCTCGTCGCCTGCGCCTATGCCGCCGTTTACGCCAAACCGCGCCGCAGTGCGTATTTCCTTACCCCACACGTCGGCGGATGTCTGCTCGATTTTTGCAAGCAGCGGATTGACTTTGGTATTTAGCAGGTCGGTCATCGTGCCGAGATAGACGGTCTTTAACGCGTTTTCCGCATTTTGTAATGTTACCATATATTTCTCCTTTTAATTTCTAGTTTCCCGCAAGCAGTGCGTCGGCGAGGCGTTTGGCGTCGGACAGCGTTTTCGGCCTTTCGGTCGGCACTATCACGGCCATGCCGGCGGGCGCAGGCGCGGGATACGGCCTTATCAGCCGCTGTTTGTACCTTGCAATGCACGCGCTCATCACTTCGGGAATAGCGCTTAAAACGTCGGCGTAGTCACGCGCGTTTTGCAAGATTGCGTTCAGCACATCGTCGGAAATTGCGGGCGGCGCCGTGGGGACGACGTCTTTTTCGCGCTCCGCTTCGGCCTCGGGTACGGGCCGAGTGTCTGTTTCGGGAGCGGGCGCGTCGTCCGTTTGCGGCGACTGAGCGGCTTGCGCGCGGATAGAATCAAGCTCTGTTTGTAACTGTTTTAAAAGTTGACAGCGCTTAGTAAATTCGCTTTCCAGCGCGTTGTAAGCGGCAAGCAAATCTTCCGCCGTGTTGAACTTTCCTATTTTGGAAGCCGATTTTTCGGCTTGCTCCACAATTTTATCGGACATAACATTTTCTCCTTATTTTAATTCTTCATTCTGCATGCTTAATTCCGAATTCTTAATTCCGAATTCCGAATTGGCGGCATTTTTATGCTGCCTTATGTGTTCTTTAAGCTTTTCGGCGCGTTTGGGCGCGCACTCGGTCAGCAAATATTTGATATGCACGTCAATGTGGATGGCGTGGTCGTCAAATTCGTTAAGCTCTAACTTGCCGCTTTCGTTTTCCTTTTCCGCGCGCGATATGTGCGTACCGGAAAGGTCGAGCGCGCTGTCCCAGCCGCCGTAGCCCAAAGCGTCCAAAAATTTGTGCTTTGCGCTGTTCGACATTTTGCCGTCTTCGTCAAACAGCAGCCCCAGCTTGTACAGCTCAAACATCATGTTCTGGCGCATGGCGGGCGTGGAAAGCAGCTCGTTATCGGTTGTGAACACCACGTCGTCGCTGGATATATCGGACGCCGACCACTTTATCAGTTCGACATCGCCGTTTTTCCCCACAATGCGCGACAGCCGAGCATCCGACCCGAACTGCTTGTATAATCGGAGTATGTGCCTTGCGATCTCGCGCGCCGCCAGCCTGATATACTCCGCGGACAGCGACAGCCGCGTGTCGTCCTGTTCTATAAGTAGCTGAAGCGCCGCGCCGCTCAAGTTGGCGGAAAGCGCTTCGTGCGAGCGCATTACTTCGCTTACGCCACTCACCTGAGTGAACTCGGAAAGCAGCCTGTACTCTTCGTTGTCAAAGCTTGTAGGCACCGAGCCCGCGTCCACCATGCGCGGCGGCGTAGCTCCCCTGCGGTATACCAATATCTTCCCCGGGGATATGCCTTCTTGTTCGAGATTGTCAATATCCACCGATCCGTCTTCCACCGCCATTACGCCCATGGCAAGCCTGTTGATAAACTCGTGCTTGCGGTTTTTAAGCGCGTTGTACGCGCGCTGAACCGGTATTGAACGTTCCACTATGGACGAGCCGAAAAAGCACCCCGCGTTTACAAGCGACACCTGCTTTATAAACGGCATGCCGCGCGTGCCGTCCACGCCGTTTATGTACGGCAGTTCGCCGTAAAAAAGAAGCACACCGTTTGCCACAACGGCGTACTCGCCGTCCGGCTTGTCGGCACTCGGCATTGTGTAACGCTCGATAAGCACCGCGGATTTTTCGGCGCTCTTTACGGACAGCTTGTTAAGCGTGCTGTCCGCCGTAAGTCCGCCGCCCACAGCCGCCGCCGACACGCCTATTACGTTGTTTTCCTCCGGCTCCACCGTCTTGCCGTATATGCGCTTTATTTCGTCCACGTCCACGGATCGCGCGCGGATAATCGAGCGGCAGTCGGATGTGTTTTGCGCAAACAGATTGTCAGGATAAATCTCAAACGGCGAAACGACCGCCGCGTAAACTTCGCCTTCGTATACGCCGTCCGCAATCTTAAGTCCGCCCTTTTCGTTCCAGCCTATGTAATAGAACGCCGTGCCGCAAATTTCCGACCACATTGTGCCCTCGGTGAGCAGCCTATCCATGTCCAGCTTGTCGCACGCGGCGGAAAGGATTTTGGTAGCGCTCTTTGCGGTCTTGACATCGTCGTCGTCTGACGAAAATGGGCGCACGGTAAGCGACGGGCGCACGGTGTTCAGCTTGGCCTGCCGCGTTTCCACCAGCGACGAAATATGGTTGAACACTTCTCGCTCCTGCCAGTAGTATTCGCGCTCCACGTCCGCGATGTCGCCGGTGGGCAGCGCCGTGCAGTACTGGTTGCCCATGTAAAAGTTTAGGTTAAGCCGCCACTGCGTTTCGTACGGACGGCGCGCTTCGGCGCGTTCGTGATAGTCGCGCGTAACGCTCGCTATTATGTCTTCTTTGAATTCCCGTTTCATTTACTTTTCACCTTGCCTTTTTTGGCTGTTTCTATGGACTTGGGCACAATGCTTGCGCCTATGGCCGCATGCAGCTCTTCAAGGCATTTGTCGCACGCGTAAATGCGGCTTCGTATGCCCACGCGGTCAAACTTGACAGCCTTTGTCGCGCGGTTCTTGCACGCGCCCAGCTCGCACCGCACGTGTGTTTTACATTCTATTACTTCCATGATTCCCTCCGTTTTTTGTGTTAACGGGTGTGCAGTTCCCAATGATGCACCATTCTGGCGCAAAGCGTTTTTACGAGCAAAATAACGAGAAAAGGCGACCGAAACGGAGCGCAGTCGTACTGCGGAGTAATGTACGTCAAGCGACGCTTCGGGCGTATAGACCGTGATTTTGCCGTAAAAATACATCTTTGGGGACAAACACCCGTTTATAATTAAAACGGCTACTCGCCGTTTTCACCTAAGTTGTTCAACTGCTCTATAAGCCGCTTTTTTTCGGCTTCCAACTGCTCGTCCGAAAGATCGGAAATATCTCCGCCGTCCATAATCATCTTGGCGGCGGCAATATCGGGCGGAACGTCCTTGGTGGTGATTTTGCGCTTTACAAGCTCGAGCGAACCGTCAACCACCGCGTATTCTTCCACCGTCTCCTTTGCCTCGTATCCGCACGCACGCCGCACCACCGCGTCCAAAATCTCATCGCGCGTTTTCATTTACTCCCCCTTTTGCCAACCCTGCCGTGGCGGCGAATAAGCCGCTCCTTGTCTAGCCGAATCTCCGTCTTTACGTCCGAGCGTGTCGGCGGAACAGGTCGGCTCATAAGGTAGTACCTTAGTTCGTCAAGGCAGTGGTCGTCCGTCTTGACAGGCCTGTCCCCGTCGCCCCAGCGGTAGCTTTTAAGCTCGCGGATAAGATTGACGCAGCTGTCAAATATGAATAGGCGCGGTTTCCCGTCCGTCATAAGATATTGCTTTACGCGGTTGATGCCGCTGAACAAATCCTTGTTTACGCGCGTGTCCACAAGTATGTCGTTGTCGCAAAACAGCTCTGCCACAGACTTGTCCGCGTTTAGCGTATGCTGAGACGCCGCGCTGT
The DNA here is from genome assembly GCA_022508405.1 of Clostridiales bacterium. Lineage (GTDB taxonomy): Bacteria > Bacillota > Clostridia > Christensenellales > Pumilibacteraceae > Anaerocaecibacter. Next base: position 52,007 of record JAFLVI010000001.1, on the reverse strand, counting down.
CTATAAGCGCTTCTATCCTTCCATTGCGGTCGGTGCGCCAGTTTAGCTTTTCGCTTATCCTTTTTATCTCGCGCGCGTGGTAGTCTACCGACCGCCCCGCCTCAAAGTGCTCCGCCACCACGTACACGTTGCCGTCGTAGTCCACCGCATACCAGTGGCAGGACAGCGGATTGTTTAGCCCGGGGTCGATTGACAGCCTGTCCTGCCAGTCGGCGGGAATTTCCGTCGTAGACGGTATTACGTGCACGCGCTCGTCAAACTCGGTGTACACCGCACCCTTTGCGTCCACAAAACGGCCGTAGCGGCGCACGTCGCGTTCGGCGTCCGTCATTGCGGCGGACACGCGCTCCACCTCCTTTTCGTCAAGGTACGGATTGTCCGCCCATTCCATAAAGATATGCCACATCTCGGGATCGTTTTGGCTGTTAAGATAAATGCGCTTGTACACAAAGGTCAAGCCGAGCAGCGGAGTCATCGTGCCGAATATAAGCCCGCGTTTATCCACAACGCGCATGGCGCACTCGTCGTAGATGTCTTCCGGCGGCTCTTCGTCGAACCAAACGTAGTCGAGCGACGCGCCGGCAAACTTATCCCGTCCCGCCTCGCACGTTTTAAAGCCGATGGTGCTTATTGTGCCGAACACGTTTTTGACCGATATGTAATCAATTATGCCGCCGGACGGGTTTTGGCTTTTTCCGCTTTCCATAACGATATCGGCGATCCAGTTGGGGTTTAGGTAGTGCAAAATCTTTTTTTGCGCCACCTCGCGCTGAACACGCCGCGACAGCGACACCACCCAGCCGTCCGTGCGCTTGTTTTGCTTGTACGGATGAATGCCGCGCGCCAGCCACACCGTTTCCACCGCGCCGCACTCGGTCTTGCCCGTGCGGTTGCCGCCGAATACCCAACGGTTGCGCTTTTCACAGCGGTGAAACTCCATTTGCTTAATATGCACTTTTTCGGTGTTGTATCGGCTTAGCGCGTTATTGTCGTACCGCCGTTTTTGCTCGCGCTCTATGCGCAATATTTTTTCTATAATACTTCGCAAACTCTTTCCCCTTTGTTCGTTTTAACGGCATGACAAAAGCGTATAATAAACCGCTTTTGCGACAAAACTTGTCAAAACTCCGCCTATCAATTACGCTATCATACAAGGCGTATGATATTATGCTCGGTAATGGCGGCGCTCACATTTTTTTATATGCCGTCCAAAACAATGCTTTATAACTTCGACATGCAGGAAGTGGTTTTTCTTCCCGCCGGCTATTTTGTTTTGCAAAGCGATTACGACGCGCCGGACGGATATATAAAGGTCACGTACGATGACCTTGAAGGATACGTAAAGGCGGATTCGGTACAGCAAGTGGACTACACGCCCAAAACCAAATACGAGCTGACGGCAAAGTTCACCTGCGACAACGACGGTCAACCTGTCAGGCTGCGCGCCGCGCCCAAAAAGTCCGCGCAAGTGCTGGACGTACTAAGCGACAACTCAACCGGCAGATTTTACGGCGCGGTGGAAGGCGAAGCGCTGATCAAGGACGCCGGCACCGACTGGTACTACGTAAGCGCACAAGGCAAACACGGTTACGTCTACTACGCGTACGTAAAAGCGGACGAAATCCCGCCCAACATAATAGAAAAGGAACAAGACCAACCGGACGTCCCCACAGACGCAACGCCGCAAATAGTCGAAGACGACGGCGGCATGCCGACCACCGCCGCAATAATATTTATAGTCGCGCTGTGCATTCCCGTCCCGTTCATCATGTACTATCTGTTTAAAAAGCCCAAAAACGATTAGGTAGCAACAAGGCTTCTCATAAATGACGTTCCGCCCATCACCTTTTTTATTCTGCCCTTATGCTTTAGCAATTTAAACAGATAGGAAAATTCCTTTTCCGCACGCTCGGCGGTGTAGCCCGCAAGCTCTATTTGCCTTTCCGCAGCTGTGTACAGATTGCAGTTTATCCCCGAAAACGCACAAGAGCGCAAAAGCTCGAACTTTTCGCCCAGTCCGCGCTCGATAAACCCGTAAAGCACTTTTAAGTTGCACAAATCGATACGCCTATTGTCAAGTTCTATAAGCTTTTTTACAATCTTGTCCGCAGGTGACGTCATGTCGGCAATCACCGCTTCCTGCTCTTTTTCTATTTTATCCTGCAATCCGAAAAGCAACGGATTTATCAGTATTATCGCTCGTATTATTCTTCGCCCTATGTTTGACATAACTCTTCTCCTTTCGTTTTATACAAGCGCAGTATAATACGTCTTTACTGACATATGTATGTCCCCAATGCACCACTATAAAATAATTTATACGACACAATAAAAGCGCCATTCGGCGCTTTTATTGATTATTTATTATCTTAAATCTCAACCTTATTTTTATTCTTCATTCTTCATTCTTCATTCTAAATTCTCTAGTCGTCCAGCGCGGCCGTAGGCTCGGGTGTTTCTTCCGTGGCGGGTGCGTCGGGAGTGGCATTCTCTTCCGCAGGCTCCGTAGCTTCTTGCTCTGCGGGAGTGACGCTTTCCGCAGCTTGCTCCGCTGGTGTTTCACTCTCTTCTTGTTCCTGCTCGGAAGTCGCTTGCTCCGCCCTTTCTTCCGCTTGCTGTTCCTGCTCCTGCTTTGCCTGCCGTTCCGCTTCCAAAGCCGCAAGGTAATCGGTATATTCGGACGGTTCATGCACTAACTGACTGCCTTCTATGTGCGCGTCTATAAACTCGGTAAACGCCGAAACGTATTTTTCCTTATCGGTAATATACGCGCAAGCATGACCGGCGCCGTCAATCGCCACAAAGCTTTTTTCGGGCGAAGCGCACGAATCAAAAAGCTTTTGCCCGAGATCAAACGGCACAAAGTCGTCGGCGGTGCCGTGGAAGAACAGCGCGGGGCAAGTCATACTTGCGGCGAGCTTAGTTATGTCGGCGTCGTAAAGCGAATAGCCGTGGACTAGCTTTACGCCCGCGTTAAACAGATGAATGGAGCACTTGGGCAACCGCGCGGCTTTTAGGCAAGCGATATATTCGTCGTACTGCGTACTAAATCCGCAGTCGTCGATAACGCATTTCACTTGCGGTTTGGGTTCCATGCCCGCGTACGCGACGACGGTGGAGCCACCCATGGAAACGCCGAACAGCGCGATTTGAACCTGTTCGCCGTAATCGGTGACAATTCTGTCTATCCAGCGCGAAAGGTCAAAGCGGTCTATCCACGCCATGCCCACCTTGCCGCCCGAGCCTTTGTGTCCGCGCATGGCAAGCATGTATACGTCAAATCCGCGGTCGTAAAACAACTTGGCTTGGACTTGAGTGGAGCGCAATGTTGCGCCGTAGCCGTGGCACAGCACCGCAACCCTGCCCGTGGGCTCACTTTGGCGAATAATACGCGCGCCAAGCTTTACCCCGTCGTATGCGGTGATTGTGGCCTGCGAAGTGGTTTTTTCCGCAAAATCGAACCACACGGGATCGACGCCGAACTTATCCGCGGTATATCCCTTTTTCTGTCCGGCCTGTTCGCTAAGCTCTTTTCTTCTGCCCAAAATGGCGTGAACAAAAATCAACATTCCCGCCAAAAACGCAATCGCAACAAGCGCAATAAAAGCCGCAACCACGATTAACGCTATCATCCAACCCTGCATAGATTTCCTCCGGAAAAATAAAGAATTAAGAATTCGGAATTATAAATAAGAATAAGGTTGAGAATCTTAAATAATAAAAATCTCATTTGTTATTTTATCACACTCTGCCGCAACTGTCAAGCATACTTACACCACCGCATTTTGCTTGACTGTAATGCGCCGGTATGGTACAATTATATAGTACCCGTATGTGCTCATAGTTAAACGGATATAACGAAGCCCTCCTAAGGCTTAGTTCGGGGTTCGATTCCCTGTGGGCACGCCAAAAATCGGCATACACCGCGTACTGCCGATTTTTTGTGCCGTATTATATTGACAAAATCACACAAAATTGGTATGATATACGTATATTACATTTATCGCACGGAGAAGTACGATGAAGATTATTGTTTTGACAGGCAGTTACAATCAAAAAGGTTCAACTAATCTGCTTGCCGAGTATTTTATGCGTGGGGCAAGAGAAGCCGGCCATGTCGTAGGCATGATAGACGCCACAAGGGTTGCGGTGCGGCCGTGCATGGGTTGCTTACGCTGCGGCTACAACGGTCAGTGCGTCAGCAACGACGAAATGGAAAAGATTAAAAATCACATACTTTCCGCGGACATGGTTGTCTTTGCTACGCCGATATATTATTACGGAATGACGGCACAACTGAAAACCGTTCTCGACCGCTTTTGTGCGTTTACTACCCCCTTGCAAAAAAAGAATATGAAGTCGGCATTGATCGCTGTCGCTTGGAATGCCGAGGATCGGGGGTTTGAACCGCTTGTATCGCAATATAGGTCTATAACGCAGTATATGCACTTTACCGATAAAGGCATGATACTCGGCAAGGGCTGCGGTACACCGGATATAACCGTAAAGTCAAGATACATCGCCGACGCATACAACTTTGGCAAAAGCCTTGCAAACTGATAAATATTTAATAAAAATCGGCGATATAAAAGTCGCCGATTTTTTTATGTCTATTTTACTATAAAGTTTATCAGTCGTTCGGGGATTACTATCACCTTGACGGGGGTTGCGCCGTTTAGCACTTCCTTTACTTCCCCGCTTTCCAATGCGGTTTTTTCTATTTGTTCGCGGCTTAACCCTTGCGGCAAAACAATCTTACAGCGTATTTTGGAGTTTATCTGCACTGCGTATTCGGTGGACGACTTTACAAGCTTGCTCTCGTCGCAAACCGGATAGCTTTCCAGAAATACCGATTTTGTTCCGCCCAGCATTGCGTTAAGCTCTTCGCAAAAGTGCGGAGCAAGCGGCGCCATAAGCTTTACCAAAACGGTAAGCACATGCTTTAAGTACGCTGGTTTATATTCGGGCGCGCTGCGGTACTTGTACATGGCGTTTACAAGCTCCATAAGCCGCGCCACAGCTGTGTTGAATCCAAACTCGGGAATATCCTTTTTGACTTCCTTTATGCAGTAGTTAAGCTCGTAATCGAGCGCACCGTTATCTACCGCCTTTTCGTCCTTTACTTCTTCCGCAAGCCTTTCAATCCTGTCCATAAACTTGGCGCAGGACGTTATACCGTTTTCCGACCACGGTCCGCCCTCGGTGTAATCGAATCCAAACATAAGATAAAGCCTGAGTGCGTCCGAGCCGTACTGCTCTATAAGCGGATCGGCGGAAATAACGTTGCCGCGCGTCTTGCTCATTCTGTATCCGTCCGGACCTAAAATTACACCCTGATGCACAAGCCGCTTAAACGGTTCGTCAAAGTCCAGATACTTAAGGTCATGCAAAACCTTTGTGATAAACCGCGAATACAGCAGATGCGTGCATGCGTGCTCCGCGCCGCCCACATAGCAATCCACAGGCAGCATTTTGTTTACCGTTTGCCTATCGAATGGAACTTTGTCGTTGTGCGCGTCGGGATAGCGCAGGTAGTACCAGCTTGAGCAAACAAACGTATCAAGCGTATCCGTTTCGCGCCGAGCGGGACGACCGCACACCGGACAAACGGTAGAAACAAACTCGTCGCACTTGGTAAGCGGCGACTTGCCGTCAGGCGTGAAGTTTACGTCCTGCGGGAGCGTCACCGGCAGATCTTTTTCGGGCACAGGCACTTCGCCGCAATGCTCGCAATAAATCATGGGAATGGGCGCGCCCCAGTACCGCTGACGGGAGACCGACCAGTCGCGCATGCGGTAGTTAATCTTTTTGCCGCCGTGTCCGCTTTTTTGCAGTTTTTCAAGCACGGCGATTTTACCCTTTTCGCTTGTAAGCCCGTCAAACTCGCCGCTGTTTACCATGACGCCGTACTCGGTAAACGGCAGATCGTCGTTTCCGTCCTTGCCCTTAATAACGCGCTTAATGGGCATGTTGTTTTTGAGCGCAAACGCGTAGTCGCGCGTATCGTGCGCGGCAACGCCCATAACCGCGCCCGTGCCGTATGTGGAAAGGCAATAGTCCGCCACGTATACCGGCACTTTTTCGCCGTTTATAGGGTTAATGCAATACGCGCCTGTAAACACCCCCGTCTTGTCCTTTGCGGTGGAAGTGCGCTCTATTTCGCTTTGCTTGGCGGCTGCAGCCACGTAAGAATCCACTGCCTTGCGTTGCCCGTCCGTTACAATCACGTCCACGTACGGATGTTCGGGCGCCAAAACGACATACGTCACACCGAAAAGCGTGTCCGCGCGCGTGGTAAATACGGTTATGCTTTTTACGTCGCCTTTGGGGGTTACAAGGTCAAACACAACCTCGCCGCCCACCGATTTGCCTATCCAGTTGCGCTGCATAGTTTTGGTCTTTTCCGGCCAGTCAAGCGCGTCTATGCCGTCAAGCAATTTTTCGGCGTAATCGGTGATCTTAAAGAACCACTGGGTCATTTCCTTGTGCACGACTTCGGTCTTGCACCGCTCGCACTTGCCGTCCACAACCTGCTCGTTGGCGATTACCGTTTGGCAGGACGGGCAATAATTGACGGGCGCTTTTTTGCGGTACGCCAGTCCGTTTTTGTAAAGCTGTAAAAACAGCCATTGCGTCCACTTGTAATAATCGGGCGCGCAGGTGCGAAACTCGTGAGAAAAATCGACCATGGTGCCCATGTCCTTAAGCTGGCGCTCCATGGTGGCGATGTTGATATCTGTGGAAGCCTTGGGATGTACGCCCGTCTTGATAGCATAGTTTTCGGCAGGCAGGCCAAACGCGTCAAACCCCATGGGCTGAAAAACGTTTTTGCCGTTCATGCGCATAAACCGCGCGTAGCTGTCCGCGAGCCCGTAATTGTACCAATGCCCCATGTGGAGCTTTGCTCCCGACGGATACGGCAGCATTTCCAACACGTAATGCTTTTCGCCCTTTGCCTTATCGTCAAAGGTGTTTATGCCGGCATCGTTCCAAATACCCTGCCACTTTCTTTCTATCTCGTTGTGATTCATAGTTTATCCTTTTTAGATAATAGATAAGAAATAAGAGATTATCATTTAGGTTGCGCTCCGCACATTCCTTATCCTAAATTCCGCATTCCGAATTCCGCATTATTCCAGTACCGCCTTAATGCGTCTTACGCCCGCGCTGCTGCTCTGTTCCTTTAATATCTTAAAGTGCCCCAGCTCGCCCGTGTGCGAGGCGTGCGGTCCGCCGCAAATCTCCTTGCTGAAGCCGCCCATGGTGTACACCTTTACCTTTTCGCCGTACTTAGACGTAAACAGCCCGACAGCGCCCTGCGCCTTGGCTTCTTCCACCGTCATCTCGTCGCATGTGACGGCAACGTCCGCCTTGATCGCTTGGTTAACCTTGTCTTCCACCGCCTTAATCTCTTCCGCCGTCATCGCTCTGCCGAACGAAAAGTCAAACCTGAGCCGCTCGGGTGTAATGTTGGAGCCGCGCTGATTTACAGTCGGATCGTTAAGCACTTCTTTAAGCGCTTGGTGCATAAGGTGCGTCGCGGTGTGAAGCCTTGCCGTAAGCTCGCCCGTATCGGCAAGCCCGCCCTTAAACCGCTGTTCCGCGCCGGCGTGCGACTTTTCGCGGTGTTCTTGGAACTTAGCGTTAAACCCGTCCACGTCCACTTTAAAGCCGCGCTCACGCGCAAGCTCTATCGTCATTTCCAGCGGAAAGCCGTACGTGTCGTAAAGCCTGAACGCGGACTTCCCAGGGATAGTATCTGTCTGCAAGTACTTGCACAGTTTTTCAAATTCCTTTATGCCGTTTTCCAGCGTTTTTTCAAACCGCGCCTGCTCTTCGTCGATTTCGTGAACAATCTTTTCGCGCGCGGCGGCGAGCTCGGGATAAACGTCCTTGTACTTATCCACCACGACCTGCGCGATAGCCGAATAGTCGCCCGCCTTAAGTCCCAGTCCCGATCCGAATCGGATAGCGCGGCGAAGAAGCCGCCTTAAAATATATCCCTGATCGACGTTGGACGGAGTTACGCCGCGTTCGTCGCCTATTATAAACGTGGAAGTGCGGATATGGTCCGCAACCACGCGGATTGCCCTGACATATGCTTCGTCACCCACCGACTTGCCCGAAAGGCTTTCTATCTTTTGGACAATGGGCACAAACACGTCTGTGTCGTACACGGACGGAAGCCCCTGCACGTTCATGAGCGCGCGCTCTAGACCCATGCCGGTATCAACGTTTTTCTGCTTGAGCGGACTGAACGTGCCGTCCGCGTTTTTATTGAACTGCATAAACACGTCGTTCCACACTTCGACGTACTTGCCGCAGTCGCACGCGGGCGAGCAGGTATCGCAGCACTTGGGCTTGCCGGTATCGAAAAACATTTCGGTATCCGAGCCGCAAGGACCGGTCTGACCGGCAGGGCCCCACCAGTTGTGCTTTTTGCCCAAAAAGAAGATGTTCTCCTTTTTTATCCCGCACTTTTCCCAAAGCTCGGCGGTCTCGTTGTCGCGCGGGCAATCGCTGTCGCCTTCAAACACGGTGACGGCAAGGCGTTCGGGATCGAGACCGAGTTCCTTTGTCAAAAACTCGTAGCTCCACGGCACCATTTCTTTTTTAAAGTAATCGCCAAGGCTCCAGTTGCCCAGCATTTCAAAAAAGGTGCAGTGCGAAGCGTCCCCCACCTCGTCTATGTCGCCCGTGCGCACGCACTTTTGCGTATCGCAAAGCCTTTTGCCCGCGGGGTGCGGCTGTCCCAAAAGATACGGAACAAGCGGGTGCATGCCCGCCGTAGTAAACAAAACCGTGGGGTCGTTTTCGGGAATAAGCGAAGCCGACGATATGGGCGTGTGGTTGCGCGCCTTAAAAAAGTCAATCCATTTTTTGCGAAGTTGTTCGCTTGTGAGTTTCATAATATCTCCTGAAAATCATGCAAAAATTATTTCGGTAACAAATTACGGTAAAACGATATCCGCTTATTTTTTGAGCTGTTCGTACAGCTTTTTGATGCCGCTCTGCATGGAAGTAATGGTCATCGGTACGGTAGCCAAAAGCTTAGCGCTGCTTGCGCTGTATTCAAGATCGGGCGTGGGGTCTTTAACGACTATTTCTATATCGCCGCCGTCCTTGCGCACAAGCCTTTTAACAGTCTTGGCGATTTCCACATAGCTCATTTTGTCGCTTGCAACAAGGTTGTAGTCGCCCTTGGCGTAGTCGCGCAAGATAAACGCCGCAATCGCCTTTACCGCGTCGTCAACCGATATTGCGCTTACCGTTTTGTCGCGGTCTATCACTATTTGCTTTTTGCCGCGGCTGCCGGCAGAAACAATCTTGTTAATCGGATATTTGTTTCCGCCCACGCCGTACACTTGGAATAAGCGAAGCACCGTTGTTATGTTGTCCTTGCTCGCCAAAAGGCTTATAAGGTATTTCCCCAGCCCGTAGCCGTCCTCGGGCACGTGTTTGCCCAACATATTTTCCGTTATGTCCTCAATGGGACGGGAGGCGTCCATGTCCACGCCTTCGCCCAGCACGATAAGCTTTTTAACGCCGTTTGCAATGGACATGTATTGAATGTTTTTAAACATTATAAGATTGTCCGCTTCCAGCGATTTATTGCCGATAATAGGCACGCCCGCAAGATGCACAACCGCGTCGAATTTGTGCGATGCAAAAACCTTTGCTATCGAGCGCGCGTCTGTTAAATCCATTTCTTCCTGCGTGGGCGATACTATATCGAATGTTTTGCGGTACGTCTTGACAAACGTTTTGCCTATAAACCCGCTTCCGCCGGTGACAAGTATTTTCATAATTTCACTCCTTTTATCAACTGAATATAGGTAGGAAAACTGTAAACAAATATTAAGCCTTATAACTGGATTTCAATTCCACAACGCGGTTGAAGGAATTAGTATCCTTGCTGTCGCGCGCAAAGTAGCCTATGCGGAAAAACTGCACGCCTTCGCCTATCGGCAAATCGGTGACGCCTTTTTCGGCTTTGGCGGTGCCGACGTTGAGCGAACCAAAGTCTATGCGGTCGGTAAAATCGCCGTCGCCGTCCGGCACGATTGCCGAAAGATAATTGATTTTTATATCCGCGGCGGAGTCTCTGTCCACCCACTGAATCACGCCTTTGGCCTTTACTTCGTCCGTTTTTTCGCAGCGGATTTTGGTCACCTTGCCCGTTTCGTCGGTATCGAAGCCAACGCACCTTACTATAAACGAATTTTTAAGCCGAGCAAGTCCGTTTGGCACAAGCCTGTGATAGCCTTTGGGCGGGTCTGCCATAAAGTCGTCGCGGTTAATAAAAAGACGGGGCGAAAGCCTTATCTTGCGCGTAACAACGGGAGTCTCGCGCTTTTCGGGATCGTTTGCCGTCGGGTGCGGCACGGTGTACTCGCCGCCTTCGGTCACTTCTATCTCTTCGCAAAAATCGTCCGCAAGGTTAACTATGTCCAGCTCCACGGGATCGGGCGTAACCATGTACCGCTTGGCGGTAGCGTTAAGCTCGTCGCGCACGCAGTCGTAAAACTGTGCGCCGTCCACTGTGCCGACGGACTTGGCAAGCCCCACTTCGTTGCAGAACGCCACAATCGCGTGTGCGGGCACGCCGCGGCGGCGCAGTCCCGAAAGCGTAGGCATGCGCGGGTCGTCCCAGCCGTCCACCGCACCCATATCCACAAGCTGTTTAAGGTAACGCTTGCTCATTACGGTATCGGTTATATTAAGCCGCGCAAACTCGTATTGATGCGGCTTGTTTTCCGTTTCGCAGTTGTCGATAAACCAGTCGTACAACGGACGGTGATCTTCAAACTCCAGACTGCAGCAGCTGTGCGTAATGCCCTCCACCGCGTCTTCCAAGGGGTGCGCAAAGTCGTACATGGGATAAATGCACCACTTGTCGCCCGTGCGGTGGTGCGGGGTGTGAAGCACCCTGTAAACAACCGGATCGCGCATGTTCATGTTGGGCGAAGCCATATCTATTTTGGCGCGGAGCACCATGCCGCCGTCGGGAATAACGCCGCTTCTCATTTTTTCAAACAGCGCAAGGTTTTCCTTGACCGAGCGGTTGCGCGCTGGAGAAAGCGTGCCGGCGGTTGTAAGCGTGCCGCGCATAGCCCTAATCTCGTCGGGAGTGCTTTCGTCCACGTACGCCAAACCCTTTTTAATGAGCGTAATCGCGCAGTCGTACATGTACTCGAAGTACTCGGAAGCGTAGTACACTCCCGCCGGCTCAAAGCCCAGCCACCTAATATCGTTAAGTATTTGATCGCAAAAATCTGCGTCTTCCTTGACGGGGTTGGTGTCGTCAAAGCGAAGATTGCACTTACCGCCGTACTTTTGCGCGGTGGTAAAGTTAAAGCACGCCGCCTTGGCGTGACCTATGTGCAATCTGCCGTTTGGCTCTGGCGGAAAACGCATAACAACGTTTTTTATCTTTCCGCTCTTCAAGTCGTTATAGATGATATCTTCTATAAAGTTGGACGGTGTAATTTTATCTAAGTCCATAGCTGTCTCCGAAAATATTCTTTATTTAACCTTATCCTAAATTCCGAATTCCGAATTCCGAATTATTTAGAACAGTCCTGTAATTTTCCCGTCGTTATCAACGGTCATGCCCACGGCGTTTGGCACTTTGGGAAGCCCGGGCATAAGCATTATGTCGCCCGCGATGATTACCACAAAGCCTGCGCCCGCGCGATACTGAACGTCGCGCACGGTTATTGTAAAGCCTTCGGGACGGCCGAGCTTTTTGGGATCGTCGGACAGCGAGTACTGGGTTTTTGCTACGCACACGGGCAGCTTGTCAACGCCCAAAGGCAGCATTTTTTCTAGGCTCTTCTTGGCCTTAGCCGACCACACGACAGAGCCCGCACCGTATACTTTGGTTGCAACCTTTTGCACCTTTTCGGTAACGGTGTCGCCGTCGTCATAGCTGAACGTAAGCTTGGGCGCGCCGGAAGCCGCTTTGACTACTGCTTTCGCAAGCTCTTCCGCGCCCGCGCCGCCCTTTGCCCAGCATTCGCAAAGCACTGCGGTTGCGCCGGCGGCGCTCACCGCCGACTTGACGGAAGCGATATCCGCTTCGGTGTCGTCCGTAAACCTGTTGATAGCCACAACCACGTTTTGTCCGAACACTTTGGTAAGGTTTTCTATATGCTTGATAAGGTTGCCCATGCCGAGCGCCAGATCTCCGCCGCCGCCGTACTTGAGCGCGCGTATAGTCGCCACAAGCACCGTGGCGGACGGGCGTATGCCGGACGTGCGGCACTTTATGTCAAAAAACTTTTCCGCGCCCAGATCCGCGCCGAAGCCTGCCTCGGTAACCACATAGTCGGCATAGCTTGCCGCCGTCTTTGTGGCGATTACGGAGTTGCAGCCGTGCGCGATATTGGCAAACGGTCCGCCGTGCACAAATGCAGGCGTGCCTTCAAGCGTTTGTACAAGGTTGGGCTTTGCCGCGTCCTTAAGCAGCACCGCCATGGCGTTACTCGCGCCGAGATCGCCTGCCGTAACCGGTTTGCCGTCGTAGTCGTACGCGACAATAATTCTGCCCAGACGGACTTTAAGGTCGTCAAAGTCGGACGAAAGGCAGAGTGTCGCCATAATCTCGCTGGCGGCGGTTATGTTAAATCCGTCGTCGCGCGCACCCGAGCCCGCATTGACCACAATGGAGCGTAGTGCGCGGTCGTTGCAGTCCATGCAACGGTTGAACGTAACCTTTGCAATCTTTAGCGGATTGCCGAAGTAAATGCTGTTGTCTATCATAGCGCACAGCAGATTGTTGGCGGCGGTTATCGCGTGAAGGTCGCCGGTAAAATGCAAATTTATGTCGTCCATGGGCAGGATTTGCGCCATGCCGCCGCCGGTGGCTCCGCCCTTCATGCCGAATACCGGACCCAAAGACGGCTCGCGAAGCGCTAAGGCCGTAAGCTTGCCTATGCGGTTCATGCCGTCCGCAAGCCCAATGGACACCGTGGACTTACCCTCGCCCGCAGGCGTGGGGTTTATGGCGGTAACGAGTATAATCTTCGCTTTGGGGGAGTTTGCCGGCTTCACCTTAGCCACATAATCGCCGTAGCGGTAAATGTCGGTGATGTTCAGCTTTTTTGCAATGCTCTCAATGGGTTGAGGCTTAGCTTCGTAAGCGATTTCGATATCGGTCTTCATATTATCTCCTTTCGGCGCAAACGCGCAAAAATTATTTTACTCTTTTGTAGATTGGGTGCGGGAAATATCGGTTGCGGGCGCATAGGTTGCGGACGCGTAGGTTGCGTTGTCCGCCGAACTCTCCGCCGTATCCAAAGCGGCAGGCTTGCGCTTTTTGGGAAAAACGCGCAACAGCATGGCAAGCAATGCAAGCACCACGGCAATGGCAAAGCCGTATATAAACGCCGTTACGGACATAGTGGACTGCAAAACCGCAACCACTACAGCGGCGGCCAAAAGCGCAATGCCCACAGCGGCAAACATTGTCAACTCGGATAGAATAAACACTGTGCCGGTAGTCACGCGCGGCTTGACGGTAAGTAGGCGCAGTTTTGTCTGGCGCACCGCCACCGCTCCGCCCAAGCCGACGATAACCGCAACAATGATAAGTCCGGCAAACGTGCCGCTCCCCGATTTGTTCAGTGCGGCGAGCAAGGCAAGCGTTCCGCAAGACAAAACAATATAAATTATATTTATAACGGACAGAAAAACACTTCTCCGCACGATAATCCGTGCGCAAAAACATGCGCTTATTCCATACGCTACGATAACTGTGGCGACTATGGCCATCACGCCGTAAATATCTACGCCGAGCGCAAACGCAAAGTAGACGATTAGCGCCGCGTTGACCGCAAACGCCGCCTCAAACAAAAGCGCGGACAGATACAGCTTTACGTCTATTCCGCCGTAGAACGACTTGAACACGCTTTTAACGCCTTCCACGCGCCGGCCGCCCAATCTCGGGATATCGTAAAATGTTATAAGGTACTGAATAAGCGCAAAAAGCACGGTAGCCCCGCCCATTACGTATGCGGTGTTGACGTACACCGTTTGACTATTGTAATGCAAAAATCCGGCAAACGCCCCGCAAGCGGCAATACTGCCCAATGCGCAAAACAGCTCGTACAGCGGGTACTTATCCACTATTCCCATGTCGCTCAGCCGCGCCCGCACGGAAAACGCGCAGTAGCGGTAAATCATAACGGTCAAAGCAAACACCAACATGCCGAAAAACACAGCATATGTTTGAGCCATGCCCGCTCCGTTTGCGCTCCACGCAATTACAAAAAACGGCGCGCACAAAAAGGCGGAAAGCGGCATTACAAAATGGTATCTGCCAAACAGCAACGTATCAAACCTGTGAATAACCATGTACACGAGCGGCATGACCGCAAACGGCAATATGCACAGCACCGGCATAACCCACATAATCGTGGTGTCCACGGCGGAAACATAGGGCACAAAAAACAGCAGGCACATAACAAGACAGCCCGTCGAAAACGCATCGCACGACAGTCCTATTTTATGAACTTTGCTTTCGTACACCCGTGTGTTCAAGCTTTCGCTCCCAAATTAAACTGCAACAAATTCCATAAAATCCGTCACACTGAAATTATATAACAACGGCGGTTATTTGTCAATTATAATTTGCCCGTTAACGTCCTCTGCGGGCGCACCGGAAGATGAACTTTTTTCGTTTTCCGACTGCGTGGAAGGTTCACCCGTTTGCAACGCCAAAGCGGCTTGCTTCATCTCCGCCGTGGGCAAGGAAAAAGCCGAAACGGACAGTTCGTTTTGTGACGGTTCAAGCGATATGCGCTTTAGCCTTTTTGCCTTGGCGGTCCGCTGTTCCAGTTGTTCGTATTCTTCGCCGTCCTTAAAATCCTTGCCGGTATTAAGTACGGAAATCATGCCGCCGTTTATAAGCGCGTCCATAAGCTTTGCGGCTTCTCCGCCGCTCTCCCCGCCGTAAAGACACAGCGCCTTGTACGCGCCGCCGAGCACCTTTACGTTGATAAGCGTGTGTACGGCGGTAAGCACGCGCTCGTCCTTAAAGCATTCCGCCGCAAGCAAATACCCCACGGCGGGTGCGTCCGCCTTTTCGGTTTTGGGCGCGTTGAGCCATTTGGTAAAGCCTACGCAAAATCCCGCGGCGCTCAGTATATACACAAGGACGTCGGCGAGCAATCGCACCGCCCAAATATCTATAAATCTGCGTATAACTATGTCAAAAACCACTACAAGCACAACTGCCGACAACAAGCCGAGCAAAACGGCCACAATGCCGCGCACTCCCATCCTTTCTTTAATCCCCGTTACCGCGCTCACAATAGACTCCACAAGTCTGTATACGGCCTTTGTCGACAAGCCGAATATAAGCGCGGTAAGCGCGGACGACACCACGGTGATCACAATTTGGTATTCCCGCCGTATAATGTTCGGATAAACCGAAAAATACTGCCACAGCGCGAGATATCCGGTGCCCGCGCCTATCAATATAAGCGCGGCGCGCAGTATGTTATACTTGATTTTGTCGTAGCTGTTGTTTGTCATAACTCACTCTATTCTCCGTATAGCTTAAGAATATCGGCTTTGGCGTCGTTTATAAAAATGTTAAGCGCGGAAAACCTTTCCGCGACGTAGTTATTTTCCACCATGCGTTTTATGTTGTACTCGTCGCCCACAAGCACCGCCATTTTTTTGGCGCGCGTGATTGCGGTGTACAGCAAATTCCTTGTCATAATGACGGGCGAACCGCCCACCACCGGCATGACCACCGCGTCAAACTCACAGCCCTGACTTTTGTGAACGGTCACCGCATAAGACAAAATAAGCTGACGCTTGATCTCCCCTTCGTATAGAACAACGCGCCCGTCTTCAAACTCAACTTCTATTTCGCCGGTGTCGAATATGTGCGACACAATGCCGATATCGCCGTTAAACACTCCGGCTCCGCTTTGCGCACCGCGCGTCCACATAAGGTCGTAGTTGTTTACGGTGTGCATAACCCTATCGCCCACGCAAAACAAAATATCGCCCACGGTCACGCTCTTTTTTGCGTCGCCGTTAAGAGCCTTTTGCAAGCGCGCGTTTAGGCTGTTCACGCCGCACACGCCGTTTTTAAGCGCGGCAATCACCTGAATTTTGGACGGCTCTATGCCGCAAAAATCGGTAATCCTTGTGGTTGCCAGCTCCACCGTCATGTCGGCGGTTTCGTCTTGCCCGCGCATACGGAAGAAAAAGAAGTCGCCCTTTTTTGCCGTAAGGTCGGGCATATGCCCTGCGTTTATCTCGTGCGCGTTGAGCGCAATCAGACTGGTCTCTGACTGACGGTAAATAAAGTTCAGCCTTGTTACGGGTATCAGCCCGCTGCCTATAAGATCGCGTAGCGCGTTTCCGGCGCCAACTGACGGAAGCTGATCGGCGTCGCCCACTATAATCAGCTTTGTGTCGTCCGCAATCTTATCCAAAAGCATTTTAAACAGAAAAATATCCACCATTGAAAACTCGTCCACTATGACGGCGGAGGTGGCAAACTTAACCCCGTCCTCCAGCGCGAGTATGGCGCGGTGAATGGTAGAAGCTTCTCTGTTGCACCCTTCGGTTATGCGCTTTGCCGCCCTGCCGGTGGGCGCGAGCAGTGTCGCCGTTTGCGACATAAAGTCAAGCACAAAAAGTATGCAGTTTATTATTGTGGTTTTGCCTGTCCCCGGGCCGCCGGTTATGACGGACGCGCCGGAAAACACTGCCTTTTCCACAGCTTCGCGCTGCGCTTCGTGCAGCACTATTCCGTTAATAATCTGAAACCTGTCTATAATTTCCGATATATCGGACGGTACACCGCCGGCGTTATCCATACGCCGCACCAACCTTGCCGCAACCGATTTTTCGGTGCGGAAGTACGGCTCAAGCATGACCGCGCCGACAAACGGTTCCACAATCTTTCGCGCTATAAGAAGCCCGTCGTACGCCTTGTTAAGCATATTCTCGTCATACTCGCCCAAAACGCCTTTTGCGGCTTCAAACGTTTTTTCGCGCGGGAGAAAAGTGTTGCCTTCTTTTTCGCACGCCGATTTAAGGGCGTACAAAAGCCCCGCCCGCATGCGAAACTCGCTCAAGCGATCCACACCCATGGACTGAGCGATTTTATCTGCGGTCAAAAACCCCACGCCGCCAACGTCTTCAATAAGAATATACGGATTGGTTTTGACGGTGGCAATAGTTGCCGCGCCGTACACGGAATACAGCTTGAGCGCAAGGTTTACGGAAATCCCGTAACCGGCCAAAAACATAACGGCGTCGCGCTCGGCGCGAAGCGCTTGGAAGGAATCGGCTATCTTTTGCGCCTTGGCGGCGGAAATGCCCTTTACTTCGGCAAGCCGCTTTGGGCTGTTTTCTATAATATCAATCGTATCGGATCCAAACTTTTCGGCTATGCGCGCGGCGGTCTTTTCCCCCACGCCTTCGATAAGTCCGGAGCCCAAAAACTTTATAATCCCGTACACGGTGTGCGGCATCTTAAGCCTTGCGCCCACCGCTTTAAACTGCATGCCGAACTTGGGGTGAATAACAAATTCCCCGTCAAGCTCCACGCAGTCCCCCGGCGTGACCGGCGGAAGCGTGCCGCAGGCTACAACGGGCTCGCCGCCGCTGTCCAAAAGGAGCACCGTCCACCCGTTTTCGTCGTTTCTGAACTTTATTTCCTCTACCGAGCCGGTAATCTGCTCCAAAACTACACCTGTGCCTTAACTTTTTCTACACTGTCAAGTTGTTCCCACGGAAGGTCTTTTTTGCCGAAATGTCCGTAGTTGGTTGTCAGCCTGTAAATGGGCTTTTTAAGTCCCAGCTTGTCCGCAATAGCCGCGGGACGGAAGTCAAACACACGGCGGATAACTTCCAGTATTTTTCTGTCGTCGCCCGTGCCGTAAGAATCCACAAACAGCGAAACGGGGCGCGCCTTACCTATGGCGTAGCCCACTTGCAAAAGCAGTTTTTTGCAAAGTCCCGCCGCAACTATGTTTTTGCACACGTACCGCGCATAGTAGGACGCAGATCTATCCACCTTGGACGCGTCCTTGCCGGAAAAAGCTCCGCCGCCGTGCGCTATCGCACCGCCGTATGTGTCCACAATAATCTTTCTGCCTGTGACGCCGGTATCGCCCGCAGGCCCGCCAACGACAAACCGTCCGGTGGGATTTATAAGTATGTCCGCGCCTTTAAGCATAGCTTTGGGTATTACGCGGTTTATTACGCATTCGATTATGCCGTCACGTATGTCTTTTTCGGAAGCTGTTTCGCTGTGCTGAGCGGACACGACAACGGTACTCACGCCGACGGGCAAACCGTTTTCATACCTAAGCGCAACCATAGCCTTTCCGTCCGGACGCAAAAAGTCGAGTTCTCCCGACTTGCGCACGGCAGACAGCTGTTTGGTAAGCGCGTGCGCAAGCGTGATGGGCATGGGCATAAGCTGTTCCGTTTCGTCGGTGGCATAGCCGAACATCATGCCCTGATCGCCTGCGCCCACGCGGTCAAACGGATCGGAAGACCTGTCCAATCGCGTTTCCATGGACGTAGTGACGCCGCACGCTATGTCGGGCGACTGTCCGTTAATGCAGTTTAGCACCGCGCAAGTGCGGTAATCAAAGCCGAGCGCGGGGTCTGTGTATCCCACTTCCTTAATGGTATCGCGCGCGATTTTTTGAACGTCAATAAAATCGGCTTCGGTGTTGAACTCGCCCAGCACGACCGCAAGCCCTGTAGCACAGCACACTTCGCAAGCGATTCGGCTGTTTTCGTCCTTTTCGAGCGCGGCGTCCAAAATACTATCCGCTATATAATCACATACTTTATCGGGATGCCCTTCCGTAACGCTTTCCGACGAGATTATTCTATCCACTTTATCCTCCACGTGTATCGGTATAATTCACTTAAAATTCAATACATTAAATATATAACACCGCCGTATTTTTGTCAAGCATGCGCGCAAAAAACCGTAACGGCAAAACTAATTTTGTCGAATTATATTCGATATGACTATTGACAACAAAAATAATCGGTGATATAATAGTAAAAAATTGTCCATATTTAGGAGGAATGATGCAAAAACTTTTTGAATTTATGGCTAAGCTATTCGGGCTTACCGTGCCGGAAACGGTCGATGCTACAAACAAAGCATTCTTCGAAAAGCTTGCCGGTCTGTTTACAGCCATGACGCTTGTAGCCGCTATAATGATTGTATTAGTGGTTATACTTTTGATTACGGTCATCGTTTTGGCTGTTAAAAACAAGAAGAAAAAGAACCAACTCAAAAACGGCGGCGGTGCGTCCAACGAACAGGTGTTGCAGGACAACGCCGAATTGCGCAACCGCATCCGCAACGAAATCGAGCCGATTATCCGCAGAGAAGTCGAACTTGAGTACAAAGATAAAGCGCCCCAGTCCGCTATGTCCGACGAGCAGTTTGAAAGACTTAAAAAGCGCTTGGACGAAAAGGACGCACGCATAACCGAGCTCAGCAAAGCGCTTGAATCGGCAAACGCCGCAACGGAAGCTATTTCCAGCGACACCACCACGTCGGAAATGTCCAAGTCGGTCACCGACTTGACGTTGCAGAACCGCCTGCTCACCGACCAGAACAACCAGTACCACAACCAGATAATCGAGTTGCAGGAAGAAATTGCCAACCTTAAGGAACAGCAAGGCAAACAAAAGGTCGCGGCGGAAAAGGCTAAGCAAAAGGCCGTGGACAAGGTAAAGGCGGAAGCCGCCAAGGATAAAGCCGCAGCCGAAAAAGCAAAGCAGGAAAAAGCGGCGGCGGAAAAAGCAAAGGTAGCGGCGGAGCAAAAAGCCGCTAAGGAAAAGGCCGCTGCGGAAAAAGCAAAACAAGTAGCCGCAGAGAAAGCCGCCAAGCAAAAGGAAGCGCAGGAAAAGGCCAAGCAGGAAAAGGCCGCCAAGGAAGCCGCCGAAAAAGCGGCTAAGGAAGCTGCCGAAAAAGCCGCCAAGGAAGCCGCGGAAAAGGTAGCTAAAGAAGCCGCGGAAAAGGTAGCCAAGGAAGTAGCGCAAAAGGCCGCAAAAGAAACGGCGGAAAAGACCGCTAAGGTAGCGGCTAAGGAAGCTGCGGCAGCCAAGGCGCCCGAAGCAAGCGATAACGATGACGAGTACGACAACGAGTTCGGCGACGAAAACTCCGAAATCAAAGTAACGCTCAAGTTTGATGAAGAAAAAGGCAACTGGGCAATCTACCGCTCGGACATTGCCGGCAAAGCGTTCAGACGCTTTGCAACCAAGCAAGAAGCGTTGCCGGTAGCACGCGAGCAAGCCAAAAAGTTGGAAGCACAACTTATAGTCCACAACAAGGACGGCAAGCTAAGCTACAACATCTAAAACAAAAAACCGCCATACGGCGGTTTTTTTAATGCGGAATTATGAATTCGGAATGATATGGATTATGCTCAGCATTTCTGATTATAAATTAACGCAGAAAAGAGAAAAAATTATCTTTTAATTTCATCCTTATTTTCAATTCTTAATTCCGAATTCCGAATTCCGAATTTACAGCAATATTGCCGCGCCTATCACTATCCCCGCCCCGGGGAGACCCAATATGCCGACCAAAAGCGCGTTAAACACGTTAAGCGGCAGAGCGATAATATTAAACGCCGACAGCCCCGCAATAAGTGCGCCGCCGGCGAGCGAGTTTATTACAATGCGCAATATTCCGCGCGTTTTAAGGTGCATCACCCACCCTACAACGGCAACCAACATCACCGCCGCGGTAAAGATTAAAACCGTTTCGACAAACTTCATACTGTAATATATGAATAATCCGCACGCGCAATTATACGAATATTGTCAAAAATAATAAAGCGCGCTGTTTAGCGCGCAAAGTTATTAACATTCCCCACTTGGGGGGCATTGGAGTGGTGTGAACGCGCCGAAAGGGGTTCATTCTGCATTCTTAATTCTTAATTTTCCACCACGCAGTTTAGCGAAATGGTAAATGTACTTCCCTTGCCCAAAACGCTTTCTACGGAAATCCTTCCGCCCATCATTTCCACTATTTGCTTGCAGATAGTAAGACCGAGTCCGCTCGAGCCGGACTCCCTGCCGCGCACCTTGTCGCAACGGTAAAACCTATCGAAAATCTGCGCCTGATCGGACTCAGATATGCCCATACCGTTGTCCTGCACGGCTATTTCCACGCCGCCTTCCACCAGTTCTATAAACAGCTTAATGACGCCCTTATCCGCCGGCGTGTACTTTATGGCGTTGTCCACAAGCGTGCGCACCGCCTCGGTAAGCAGGTTTTTGTCGGTGTTAAGCGTAACGGACAGCTCGCCGGAAAGCTCTATTTGATGACCGGTGTTTAGCAGCTTATATCCTTCCACAACGTCGGCGACCGTTTCGTACAGATTAAACACCGTGCAGTTAAGCGCAAAGTCACCCAGCTTAGCCAGCCACAAAAGCTGTTCCACAATGCGCTTCATGTTTTCGCTCTCTCTGGAAATGGCGTTTACCGCTTCGTCCAGCACTTTTGGGTCGTCCTTGCCCCACCGCCGCAAAAGGTTGGCGTAACCGGCTATAACGGCCAGCGGCGTTTTAAGCTCGTGCGAAGCGTCGGACACAAAGTTTTCCTGCCGTTCAAACGCCTGTTGAAGCGAATCGAGCATGGAGTTTATCTGCTTGGTAAGCTCCATAAGCTCGTCCTGCGTGTCCACGGGATCGAGCCGCGCCGAAATATTCTCTTCGGAAATTTCCTTTACCCTATGCGTTATCTTGCGCACCGGCTCTATCATATACTGGCTGGAAAAGCCGCCAAGCACCGCGCCCAGCACAATAAACACAAGCACAACAACGGCGGATGTTATAACAAGCCGCTGCATGTATTCTTCGGAAACGACGCCGCCTTCCAGCGTGCCTATACTGGCAAGCACAAACGCGGCGTAGCCTATAAGCATAAGCCCGAAGACTACGGTAAAGACTACGGTAGTCTTGGCGGTTATGCCCATTTTAAGCTTTTTAATCAGCGGTCTAAACCCTATTACGCACAGCGTTATGGGAAAGAAAATTATGCAAATCACCTTAAACGCAATAGAGCGCGACTTGGATTTTTGATCCACGCGCTCCGAATTTGCGGATTTGATTTCCGATATTGTCTGCTTTACGGCTTCCTTGTTTTCTTCGCCGAAAGCGTTGTGCTTGTCGTCCCCGTTCATCTTATAACATAGCCCGCGCCGCGCACGGTTTCTATAATTTCCACATTAAAAGTATTGTCAATCTTGGCACGAAGATACCTTATGTACACGTCCACCACATTGGTACTGCCGTAAAAGGCAAATCCCCACACTTCGTCGAGAAGGGTCTCGCGCGAAACAACCACGTTGCGGTGTTGCATAAGATACAACAACAGGTCGAATTCCTTTTTGGTAAGGTCAATGGGGTGTCCGGCGTATGTTGCCACTCTCGCTTCGGGATTGACGGAAAGCTTTCCGCACACCATGTTGTCGGAGACAACCGCGCTGTTTTTTGTATGCAGCCTAATGCGCGCCAAAAGCTCTTCTATGGCAAACGGTTTTGTCATGTAATCGTTTGCGCCTATATCCAGTCCGGTAACCTTATCCACCACCTGATCGCGCGCCGTAAGGATAATAACGGGCGTCTGCTTGGATTGGCGCAAGCGGCGCAAAACTTCTATGCCGTTAAGCGACGGAAGCATAACGTCCAAAATGATCAAGTCAAAGTCGGTAGCAAGCGCAATATTAAGCGCTTCCCGCCCGTCGCCGCAAATGGTACATGCGTAGTTTTCGTGTTCCAGCTCAAGCTGTAAAAACCGCGAAATCTGCGCCTCGTCCTCGACTATAAGTATGCTCTTTTTATCCACTGTATTTGCCTCAGCGTAATTGTACAATCTTTAATGCCGCGAAGCGGCTCATTCTGAATTCTGCATTCTTAATTCTGCATTTGCTAAAATCTTTTAACCGTCTCAATGCGCATTGTATTGGTATTGCCCGACACGCCAACGGGCACGCCCGCGGCAATCACCACAAGATCGCCTTCCTCCACCATGCCGGTATTGAGCGCACAGTTGATTACGTGTTTAAACAGCTCGTCTGACGACTCCTGCTTTTTGCTTATGGCAGGCACAACGCCCCAGTTCATGGCGAGTTGGTTGTACGCCTTGTGCGATGTTGTGGGCGCTATTATCGGCGCGGACGGACGGAAGCGCGAAATCTTGCGCGCGGTGTAGCCTGACTGCGACACGGCGATTATCGCCTTTGCGTCCAGATCGAACGCCGCCGCGCACGCGGAGTGCGACACCGCGTCGGTTATGGATTTTATATCCGCGTCCAGCGCGTTAAACCGCTTTTTGTAGTTGATGCCGTTTTCGGCGCGCTCGGCAATGGTCGCCATTGTGCGCACCGACTCCACGGGATAGTTGCCGGCGGCGGTTTCGCCGGATAGCATTATGGCGGACGACCCGTCGTACACGGCGTTTGCCACGTCGGATATTTCCGCACGAGTGGGGCGCGGATTGTTAATCATGGACTCCAACATCTGCGTGGCGGTAATAACCTTTTTTCCGCTGCGGTAGCACCGCGAGATTATGTCCTTTTGTATGCCGGGGAGTTCTTCAAACGGAATTTCCACGCCCATGTCGCCGCGCGCAACCATAACGCCGTCGCACTCGGCAAGAATACTCATAACGTTATCCACGCCCGAGCGGTTTTCTATCTTTGCAATAAGCTGAATATTGTTGGCGTCGTTCTCGTTTAATAGCCGCTTTACTATGCGCACGTCCTCCACCGAGCGGACAAACGACATGGCTATGTAATCCACGTCCTGCGATATGCCGAATTCTATATCGGCGCGGTCGCCGTCCGACATGTACGGCATATCGATAAACGTGTCGGGCATGTTAATGCTCTTGCGGTTGGAAAGAAACCCGTCGTTCATAACGGTGGTTACAATATCGGTCTTGTTTACGCTGTCCACCGAAAGCTCGATAAGCCCGTCGTTTACGAGTATGCGCGCACCCTTTTTTACGTACTGCGGCAATTCCGAATACGACAGAGATACGGCCGTTTCGTCGCCTTCTATCTCGCGCGTGGTAAGTGTAAACTTATTGCCTTTTTTAAGCTCCACCTTGCCGTCTTTAAACGTCTTTATGCGGATTTCAGGGCCCTTTGTATCCAGCAGTATGGCAACGGGCACGCCAAGCTCTTTGCGCGCGCGTTTTACCATGTCCATACGCCGCTTGTGCTCGTCGTATGTACTGTGCGAAAAATTGAGCCTAGCAACGTTCATACCGGCGCGTATCATGCTTTTCAGCACCGCGTAATCGTCGGTAGCCGGTCCCAGTGTGCAAACGATTTTTGTTCTGCGCATAGCCTTTTCCTCCGAGTAAATAAAAGGTATCTATGATTGGTTTTATTATTGTTAATGCCGCGAAGCGGCTCATTCTGCATTCTGCATTCTTAATTCTGCATTGTTTACAGTATTTCCTTAATCCTTTGAATAAGCATGGCTTTTTCGTCGCCTTTCACCTTTTGCGCGTACGACATTAAAAGCGTGGACTGCTTGCGGTTAAGCTCGACTTTGCGTTGCACATTCTTTTTCATCATCTCAATAAAGAACTTATCAAGGAATTCAAGCATGTAGTGTCCAAACGAGCAAGACATGGCTTCGTTCTTTATGGCGTTTTTAAAGATACCGTCCACGGTATCAACCTTGTTTGCCACAAGCAGATTTATGGGCAGATTAAACAGTTCGCCCTTGTCCGCCGTGGGCGAAAATGCAAACACAGCTCTGTTTATAACGGCGCGGTCTATCACGGTCTTTAACGCCTTAGGCGCCGCTGCGTCAAGGAAAAGCCCAAAGATGTGGTCTATATAAAGCGCCGCAAACGCAGAATTTTTAAGGTCTGCGTCGTTTCTTATCAGCATAAATTCCCAAAGGTCCTCGGCAAAGCCGTAGTCCAGCTTGAGCATAGCGCCGAAGTACTTATCCACCGCCGCCTGCTTTAGCATGTCGGAATTAAAAAACTCGCTCAAAATCTCGTACTGTTTAATCTGTTTAGCGTTCATAAACTCCTCTCAATCGGAAATTATTTTACACAAAAATTATACAACACAACCATATTAAAATCAAGTGTTTTCAAAAATTTGCATGCGCTATATTATAATAAGTTGGCTTTTATACGGCTCGCAACGCCGCTTTTTGACCATATTACTTGACAAACGGCTATACAAAATGATACGATAAAACGCAAGGACCGCATTTATGTCTAAAACAAAGGACAAGCTTAATACCTTTATTGCCGCGCACCCTACCTTGTGCGAGTTTGCCAGATTTATAATCGTAGGGGGACTTGCCACGGTTGTAGACATGTTTGTAATGGGTGTGGTTCTGTACGCGTTCGATCCTTCGCTGTACCCCGCTTTTTACAACGTCTGGTACGGCGGATTATCCCCATCTACGGCGGCAACCGTGGTGGGCACGTGCTGCGGCTTTCTATCGGGGCTTATAATCAACTATGTGCTGTCCGTCCTGTTCGTGTTTATCAACAAGGGCAAGAGCAAATCGGTGTTCGGCTTTGCGGTGTTTGCGGGGCTCAGCGCAATCGGACTGGGCATTCACACCGGCGGAATGTATATAGGCTACACACTGCTCGGCATAAACGAATGGATTGTAAAAATCTTTCTGACGGTAGTAGTCCTGATTTACAACTATATATCAAAACGCTTGGTGTTGTTCATTCCGGCGCGCAATGCAAACGCGCAAAACAGCGACGGCACGCAAGACAGCGGCGACACGCAGGATGCAAGCGAAGCGCAAAATCAAGAGCAAGGCGAAAAACTATGAAGGTAAGTATAATAATCCCCTGCCACAACGAAGAGGAGTGCATCAACAAATACTACGACGCAATGCGGCCGGTGCGGCAAAAGCTGGACGTCGATTTCGAGTACATTTTTGTGGACGACGGAAGCACCGACAAAACGCTCGACCTTGTAAAGGCGCTTGCACTAAAGGACAGCGAGGTGCGGTATGTCTCCTTTTCGCGCAACTTCGGCAAGGAAGCCGCAATCTACGCAGGGCTAAAAAACTCCACCGGCGACTACGTGGGGCTCATGGACGCGGACTTACAGGACCCGCCGGAAATGCTGCTTGAAATGTACGAAGGACTGCAAAGCGGCGAATACGACTGCGTAGGCTGCCGACGTACTACGCGCAAGGGCGAAAGCAAAATCCGAAGCGCGTTTGCACGTATGTTTTACAGGCTTATTAACAAGATGAGCGACGTGGAAATTGTGGACGGCGCGCGCGACTACAGGCTTATGACTCGCACTATGACAAATGCGGTACTCGAGCTTTCGGAGCGCGAGCGGTTCAGTAAAGGCATATTCAGCTGGGTGGGATTCAAAACCAAGTGGCTGGAATACAAAAACACCGAGCGCGTTGCGGGCAAAACCAAATGGAGCTTCAGCGGTCTTACAAAATACGCGGTAAACGGTATAGAAGACTTTTCCACCGCCCCGCTCAAGTTTAACTTGATACTTGCGATTTCGCTGTTTGTTTCGTCGCTCGCGTTTACCGTGTTCGACATCGTGTGGTGGTGCTTGGGGAATGCCATGTACGAATGGTTTATAATAACTCCCATCATGCTGTTTGTCGCCGCACTGCTCGCAGTGGGATTGGTGGTAATCGGCGAATATGTAAAAAAGATATTCAGGGAGGTCAAGGCGCGCCCCATTTATTTGGTAAGGGAAACGGACGCCGACCTCGACCGCAATGCGGATATAAAAATCACTTGCGACGACTACACCGTCTCAGATACAAAAGAAACCGACAAAATAGACGCCTAAAAGGACGGATGGGCATGACCGTAACAGAACACTCCCCGTTCACTTTTAAACGAATACTGTTGTTTTTGGGCATTGCGGCGGCGGCGCTGTTTGTATCGCTGTTGCCGTACATTTTTCGCGGTAACTATTTGGTGCTGTACGATGACGGAGTGAGACAGCACGCAACTTTTTTGCAGTATATGTCAGGCCGCAACCTTTACGGCGGCGTTGGCGAATTCGATTATAATATCGGTCACGGCGGCGACTATGCGGTATCATTTTCGTACTACATGCTTTTCGACCCGATAAACCTTTTGCTGTTTATCCTGCCGCGCGACAACTTTCTTTTGTCATACTCGATATTGATTGCAGTCAAGTTTATGCTGACCGCAACTTTCATGTACGTATATCTCGGCAAGCACGGCGTGCGTTTTGTCACGGCAACGGTGTTTGCGGTGGCATACATGCTGGGCGGATACATGCTGTACACTTTTACGCGCCACCCCGATTTGACTGCGGGCGCAATGTATCTGCCGCTAGTCACGCTCGGACTGGAAAAGGCTATAGACAAAAAGCCGCCGTTTCTGCTGATTATTTCGGTGTTTGTAATGACGGCAAGCTCGTTCTATATGGCGTTTATGGTTACGGTGTACGCGGTGGCGTACGCCGCGCTGTATTTTGTGTACAAACAAAAAGAACAAGGCAAAAAGGTGACGGCAAAAAGCTTTTTTGCCGTGGTCTTCCCCACCGCGGCGTATTACATTATAGGGCTGCTGCTCGCGTCGTTTGTGCTGTTCCCCGTCGCCTACGGCTATTTAACGGCGTCTCGCGGCTCGTCAAAGGGACTTAGCGCGTACAACTTCGGCGAGCTGGTGTCCATAGCGGCAAGCTTTATCTTTCCCATAACCGGCGCAAAGTACTCGCCTATAATGTTCAGCCCGTTTGTAATACTGCTTGCGCTTGCGGCGTTTGCCACGCCCAAGCGCAGCGCGCACAAGGTTATGGCGGCAGCGATAGCGGTTTGCACGTTTTTGCCGTTTGTCGGCTATGCGCTTAACATGTTCAATTACGCCAACAATCGCTTTTGCTTTATGCTGACATTCAGCGCGTTTTCCATGATAGCCTTCCACATAAACGACAGCTCGGACAGAACGCTAAACTCCGCAAACTATATTGTAAAAGGCAGTGCGTTCACACTGGCTTTAATAATAGACACCGCGCTATTTGCTTGTACGGAATTGTTTACCGACGGACTTTCCGCCGGCTTAAAAGCGGTTGTATATATCGCCGCCGTTGCCGTAGTGCTGTTAAGCGCGTTTGTTCTCAACATAATATTCAAAAAGGACTTCCGCTCGATAAAAACGCTCAAGATATTCAACTACCGACACTTGTTTATAAGCTTTGCCATTCTCGTGCTGGCGGGCGCGGTCGCGCACAATATTACGTACTCCGCTATTTTCGACGACGGCACTCTTTACGCGGCGCTTAACACCGAAGCGGAACAAACTGTCGCTCGGCTTATGGAAAAGGACGACGAGTTTTATAGGCTGGACAATGTTACGCACGGCAGATGGAGCGACTCGGAAAACCGTCCGCTCAACAACGGCTACCGCGGCAACATGATATACAATACTATGACGGCGAGCGCCACCGGCGACTTTATAACGTCCAACAACTTACTCTCGTTCTCTACAAATCTAGGCATGTCGGGCGTAAACGGCAGAGCGGCGCTTCAGGCACTTCTAGCCTGCAAGTATTATAGGACAAACGGCGACGAATACGTTCCGCAGCACTACAAAGCGACCGACACAAAAGACCTGTATGTGACAGATACGTATATTCGGTTCGGCACGGTGTTCGGCAGCACCATGAGCGCCAAGCAGTACAAAAGCCTGCCTGCGGTAGAGCGCCAGTACGCCATGCTCAGCGCCGTAACAATAGACGGCGGAAAAGAGATAGAATATTCCCCCATAACAAATGTGCAAAGCGAGATGAAAAACCTTACTCTCAGCGCCGGCACAAGCAAAACCATACCGGTACTCGGCGGCAAAAACAACGAACTTTATCTGTCGTTTAAAATATACGACAAAGTAAAGGCCATGACCGGATTTACCGTGTCGTGCGGAAAGACGAATATATCTCAGTTTTTAATGCCGCGCGGCGAAAACATGTATACCGGACAAACGGACTTTCTGATCAAGCTGGACGAGCACGGCGAAAATATAACGATCACAACAAATTACGGCAACACTCTGCATTTTAAGGAAGTAAAGGTGATCACGGCGGACAACGCCGAGATTCTAAACAAAATAGAACAGGCAAAATCCAATCCATACTTGCAAGATACAAAATTCCACCCCAACGGCTTCAGCGGCACAATAGAAAGCGACGGCGGAGAAATGTTTATACCCATCACCTATTCCAAAGGCTGGACGGCGTACGTAGACGGCAAAAAGGTAAAGGTCAACCGCGCCAATGTCGGCTTTATGAGCATAGCTGTGCCGCAAGGCAGTCACAAAATAGAATTCAAATACCAAACCCCGCTTCTCAACGCCGGCATGATAGTATCTTCCGTTGCGGCGGCAACCGCGCTTATACTCGTCGCCGTATACACCGTCCGCAAAATAAAGCAAGATTACGAAAGCATTGTCGAATAAAACGAATTTAAATTAACCGCGTCACAACGCTTGACAAAGCGCAATGTGTGGTTTATAATAATCACCGTAAGCAAGAATAACAAATGATGCGCTTTAGCGCAAAATATGTACATTGCTTACACAACAACTAAATAATTTATGCACTCATAGCGCAATTGGATAGAGCGTCTGGCTACGGACCAGAAGGTTGGGAGTTCGAGTCTCTTTGGGTGCACCACCAAAAAAACACGCCTTGTGCGTGTTTTTTTGGTGGTGCAATCGTGGAATGAGTAATGCGCCGTACACAAAATATGCTTTTGGTATTCACTGTTTGCTTAATGAGTTTATGCGGTTTCTTAGCTCGGCAAGACGGTTATGATAAGCTTACTCGACGGCTTGGAGTCTTTGGTTATTTCCATTCCGGGCATTACTATGTACAAAACAATCTCCTCGTTTTGGCAAGGTTTTTTTACTGTAATCAAATATATCGGGTTATATTCGCCGTGTTCACATTCATCCTCGGCGCCTGCGCGAACAATATCAAAGACATCGCTGTTATATTTTAACCCCACACACGCTGCGTTAATCCAGTAATCCCTAATGACGTCAATACGGTATGGATCGAACCTTACAATCATAGCAAGCTCGTCACCCGTGGTAAACGTATACTTTTCCCAATAGAGTTGTTCACCCGATGCCGCCAAATCTCTGTAGCCCCTTCGCTTCCACTCCTCATGCGGCGTAGTCCAACACCCTTCGTCGTGGTCATACTGTGCGCCGCCATACAACGTGCCTTTGATTTTGGTAGGCGTAAATTCTTTTACATCGCGGTTGGGCGTGACGGGCTTAGCAGGTGCGGAAGATTTAAGGCCGAAAACCAAAGACAAAACTATGATTGCGGTTAATGCCACAGCGCACACGGTTGAAATTATAATTATCAACTTGCGCGAGTGCGATATTACTTTGTTCTTTTGTACTATAACATTTTCGGTGGGTTCGTCCGAATACAATTCTTCCTTGCTCACGCCGAAGTATTCGGAAAGCAACCCAAGCGACTCGTTACTTGGCAATCCCCAACCATTTTCCCATTTGGCTACGGCGCTACGGCTTACGTAAATTTTTTCGGCAAGCTCGGATTGCGACACGCCTTTTTGAGCACGTAATTCTTTAAGCTTTTCGCTAAACTGCATAACTGCCTCCTTTTTAGTTTATAGAAATTGTATCATAACTGCCTAAAAAAAGTAAATACAGTATGCCGTTACTTTTTTGTTTTCGCCGTTACTTTTTTACTTTAGCGTAAAATTGACAAAGATGAAGTCGGAAAAAGATTCTCAAAATATGCCATTATATCTTGAGCACATAAATAGTTTGCAAAACTCGACTAGCGCGCTATCTGCGTGTATTATCTTTGTGTGATATATCAGTCCGCGCCCTTGCCTTATCAGTACATTTATGTTATAATCATTTTCAATACACATTATGGTAATCGGAGTATCGCGATGGAAATTTGGGACGGGTATGATGCGAATTTAAACAAAATAGAAAACATGACGCTTGTGCGCGGACAAGACATTCCGGACGGAGTGTTCCATCTTGTTTGCGATATTCTGGTGAAGCACACCGACGGAACGTACTTGCTTATGCAACGGGATTTGCGCAAAGCCTACGGCGGTATGTGGGAAGCGACCGCGGGTGGCTCGGCGCTACTCGGCGAAAAACCTTTAGAGTGCGCAAAAAGAGAGCTTTTGGAAGAAACAGGCATTGATTCTTCCAATCTCACGCAAGTTGGCTGTGTGGTAGACAACGCCAACCATTCCATTTACGTGGAATTTCTTTGTATCACAGACTGCGCAAAAGACAGCATAACGCTGCAACAAGGCGAAACAATAGCATACAAGTGGGTAAGCCAAGCAGACTTGATAAACATGAAAGACGGGCTTTTAACCGAAAGAATGCAGCAATTCATTGCGGAATTAAATTAAGCTTTCGATTTCGATTTTTCTTTCAAGTTTTTTTCTACACCGTATTTACCGTTAACTCGCATAGCGTTGAGTATGGCTATGACGGCTACGCCCACATCGCCGAACACCGCCACCCACATATTGGTAATGCCAAGTGCGGAAAGCACGAGTATGGCTAGCTTTACAATCAGGGAAAACGCTATGTTCTCTCTGACTATCGTCATGGTTTTTTTGGCAATGCGCTTGGCAAGCGAAATACCATTTAGGTCGTCCTTCATCAAAACAATATCGGAAGCTTCGATTGCCGCGTCGCTCCCCACGCCGCCCATGGCTATTCCTATATCCGATCGCATAAGCACGGGCGCGTCGTTAATGCCGTCGCCCACAAAGCACAGCGCGTCGCTCTTTTCTTTTGCGGCAAGCATAGACTCCACTTCCGACACCTTGTTCTGCGGCAACAACGACGCCTTGTAAGAAGTGAGTCCGATTTGACCTGCAACGCTTTTAGCCGTACTCTCATTGTCGCCCGTAAGCATTACGGTCTTACAGCCCATGCCGTTTAGCTCGCCTATCACCTGCTTAGTCTCGTCCTTAATCTCGTCGGCAATGAGCAACGACCCGACGTACTTTCCGTTGTGCGCCACATACACCACGGTTCCCGTGTCGGCGACTGCCGCAAACTCTATACCGTTTTGCGCCATAAGCTTTTCGTTGCCGCACAGAATTACATCATTGCCGTTTTCGGCCATAACGCCCGCGCCGGCAACATTGGTAAGTACGTAACCGCTGGGCACATCTTTTCCGTATGCGGATACAATGGATTGCGCTATCGGGTGAACCGAGTCGCGCTCCGCGATCGCGGCAAGATACAAAATTTTTTCTCTGTCGCTTTCGGGCGAAACCGAAGTAACGGCAAAATTGCCCTTGGTGAGCGTACCCGTTTTGTCAAACACAAATATATTGGCTTTGTTAAACTTTTCCAAATAGTTGGAGCCTTTAATCAGTATGCCGTACCGTGACGCCGCGCCGATTCCCGCAAAAAACGACAGCGGAATGGATATGACAAGCGCGCACGGGCAGGACACAACAAGAAAGCTGAGCGCGCGGTACGCGCCGGTAGACCAATCGGAAGTAACCGCGCCGAAGATTACCGCCAGCAGCACTGCCACACCGACCACCGCGGGAGTATAGAACCTTGCAAACTTGGTAATAAAGTTTTCCGCCTTGGATTTTTGCGACGACGCGTTTTCCACAAGGTCGAGTATTTTACTTACCGTGCTGTCGTAAAACGCCTTAGTCACTCGCACTTCTATTTGGGAAGTAAGGTTGACGCAGCCGCTTATTATCTCGCCGCCCTCGGAGACGTCGCGCGGCAGAGATTCGCCCGTAAGTGCCTTGGTGTCGAGAGTAGTCGCGCCACTGACAACAACGCCGTCCAACGGCACTTTTTCCCCGGGGCTAACCACTATCGTTTCGCCGACTTGCACTTCGCTGGGGTCAACGCACACCGCTCCGCCGTCACGCACAACATTGGCGTAATCGGGGCGAATATCCATGAGCGAAGCAATCGAATTGCGCGACCGTCCCGTAGCGTAGGACTGGAACCACTCGCCCACCTGATAGAACAACAATACGGCGCACGCTTCGTCAAAGCCTTCTATTTCCAGTCCCGTAGCGCCGCGGTAGAGCGCAAGCGCAAACGCGCCCAGCGTTGCAATGCCCATAAGTAAGTTTTCGTCAAACACCTGTCCGTGCGCTATGTTACGCACAGCCTTCCACAGCACGTCGTATCCGATGACGATGTACACGCACAGATACAGCGCAAACGGAAACAAAAATCCGTAGCGACTGTCAAACACGCCGTCAAGCCCGACTATCTTGTCGACAATAAATATCACCGCAAACGCGCCGAGCGAAGCAAGTATGCGTATTAAATTTTTCCTTTGGCGTCTTGTCATAAAAATGAAGTCGCGATAACGCGCCTAAAATCCTAACCGTATTTTCAATTCCGAATTCCGAATTACATTACTATCCTGCAGTCCGGTTCTATCTTTTTGCAGATTTTGGCGGCCTGTTTGACAATGTCGTCCATAGCGCTCTCGTCCGCTTCTATGGTCAGCTTTTGCGTCATAAAATTGACGTTGGCAAAAGTCACGCCGTCGATTTTGGCAATAGCCTGCTCCATCTTTGCGGCGCAGTTTGCACATTCCAAGTCCTGAAGTTTAAAAACCTTTTTCATAATAACACTCCCAAAGTTTAAATATGATTATTGAACGTTTTTATTATTGAGTAATCGTTCAACTGTTGTCCGTTAAAAAACAGGGATTTACATTGACTTAATTTGTCCCTGTCGATTAAGTATTTTACTTATCCTCGTTTACGTGCGTCAAGCCGTATTCCAAGATTTTTGTTACGTGATCGTCGTCCAGCGAATACTTTACTTCCTTGCCTTCTTTGGTGCCTCTTACAAGCTTTGCGGCACGCAGCACGCGCAGTTGGTGCGAAACAGCCGATATACTCATGCCCAAAACGTCGGCTATCTCCCCCACGTTTAGGTCGCTGATTTGCAAGCATTGCAGAATCTTTGCGCGCGTGGAATCGCCGAACATCTTAAACAAATCCGCAAGGTCGTATATCACGTCGTCGGGCGGCAATTTGCTTTTTATATTCTCTATCGCGTCCGTACTTTTAATATTCTCCGCCATGTTTGGCCTCCAATATTTGAACAATCTTTCAACTGTTCAATATAAGTATATACAATACAATCGGTATTGTCAACAGTTTTTTACAAAATTTTACAAATTTTTTTGCAGTTCCCTTTTTAGGCTTATATAACAGGAGTTGCAAATCTCGCAATCTCTCAACGCGCGGTGTGCGCCGCGTGTATCAATGCCGTAGTATTGGGCAACGGTAGCCAGCTTGTGGTTATAAAGCGTGGGCAGAGCTTTTCGCGCAAGGCGAAGCGTGTCCACAAAGGAATTGTCAAGCACAAGCCCATTGTGCAGCCACAGCTTGTCGTACAGCATATTCACGTCAAAGTTTACGTTGTGTCCTATGATTATATCATCACCCACAAAGTCGTAAAACTCCTGCAAAACGCTTTGTACTTCGGGCGCATCCGACACCATTTCGTCCGTTATGCCGGTAAGATTGGTAATAAACCACCCTATCGGCGCGGACGGTTTTATAAGCGAACAAAAGGAGTCCGCAACTTCAAAGTTGCGGCATTTAAGCGCCGACACTTCTATAATCTCGCAAAAATCCCCCATTCCGTTTGTTTCTATATCCACAACGGTGTAGTCGGGCGGAAACGCGAACAGGCTTTTCCCTTTAAATTTTCGTTCCATAGGACAGTTTCCGTGCAAAAATCGTTAACAAAATCGCATTATGTTAACGGCGGCGGCGCCAAAAGGTGTCAGTGGCAAATATCGCCTATTTGCTTGTCCCAAGCACCGAAGTTTTGAGATAGTTTGACACTTATGGAGCGCAGGCGTACCCTTGCCGTACGTCAAGCGACATACGGGGCAAAATAGCCAAAAATGCGGCGCTTGGGCTTTTGGCGTCAGACAGCCGATTAACATTTCTCAAAAGTGAACGGGTTGCCCTTTGCGGGACTGTAGTGCGGTTTTGTAAGCAGGTTAACGTCGTCCGTACCCGCGGGGACGGTGTACGGAGTGTATGCCGTGTTAGAGCCTATCATTATAATAGTAGGCTCGTCCGTAATATCCGCCGTGACGGTCTTGCCGTTTTTGATGCGGATGCGTATAAAGTAATTTCCGTTTACGTTGTGTGTGGAATGCTTTCTTTCGCACTGCACGTACAGATAGATTTTGGGAAAGCACTCCACAATGCTCCACTTGCGTTTTACCGTCAGTTTTCTCATAATCGCACCTTTAATTTAGTCCGAGTCTTTGGGTAAGGTATTTGGTTCGTCCACGCCGGCGGTGATATAAGCATGAATAAACCTGTTTGTCCAGTACTTACAATCCACCACAAAACAAGACTTGCTCTTTTCGGGGTCGGCAATAATCGGAATAATGCGCAAGTTCCCAAGCATTCCCATGGGCAGGTGCGCGCGGCAAGCAAGCACGTCGGTAACAAACACTTCCCTGCCGTCCGTCAGGCCTTTGTCCAGCAGCTCGTTAAAATGGTACAGCGTTTCGTAGCGCAAAAAGTTGTTATCCTTGTCCGCGTAAAGCGCGTCAACGATTTTTATAAGCTCTTGCGGATTAACCTTGTAGTACTCGTCGCGGCTGTAAAGAAGCATAGCGGGAAAAGCTTCGTCGATATTTTCGGACGGCAAAAACAACTTCTCGTTGGCACGCATAAGGTATCCGTAATAAAGTTTTCCGTTTTGCAGTGCTGAAAAATCGCAAAACGACTGTACGTCGTTGATTACGGGCTTGTCGAAAATGTTTTTGTCCTTGCTCTTGTCCGCGCGGTAGTTGCCGTCGATCATATCCAGTTCGGCGGCGTAATCGGTGATCGGATCTTCTTTCAGCGCTATGTATGCCTTCCACCGCTTTACAAGCTTTATCGGCGGATGTCTGGAAATTATCTTTATTGCCACGCCGCACGCCGTGCCCACGACAAACACGACAATGCCTGTTATCATCAAAGGCCTTATATTTAACTTTAAGCCGCAAAGCAAAAAAACAACGCCCACGGCAAGCGGGATTGCCATAGCGCGGAATAGCCACGTCAGTCTTATCTTTCGCGTCATAACGGTTAACCTCTGCCTTTCTATTATATCACAATCACAGATTGGTTGTTTTGTGTCTTTACCGTTTTTCGGTATTGACAATTCTGTCCATAATAGCGACTTATTATATTATATCACATCACACCGCTATGTCAATATCCGAATTTTCGAGTATAACGTCTTCTGTTTCGATTGTTTCCGATTGCTGATTGCGCGCATAAAAACCGGCCTTAACGCAGATTATGTAGTAGCTTATAATCATGGCGAGTCCAGTTACCAGCCAGCTAATCGGATATATAATAATCAACAGCCAAAACACCTTGTGCGCGGCGAATACGGTGTAAATCCAAATTATGCGCAGCACGCACGATCCGATTACGGTAAACACCGCAGGCAGCATGGAGTGTCCCATGCCGCGAAGCGCACCGCCGGGGATTTCGTACAAACAGGACAGCAAAGATCCGGACAGCACGCACCACATTCGCATAACGGCAAACTTTATTGCAACACCGTCGTTGGTGTAAATGCGAATAAACACTTTTGCCAGCGGTACAAACAGAGCGCTCAGCACGCCCGAAATCACAAGCGAGCAAAGCATATTGATTTTAAAAACCTGTTTGCACCGGTCGAATTTGCCCGCCGCGTAGTTCTGTCCGAAAAATGTAACGGTGGCTTGCGCAAACCCGTTTATAAAAAAGTAAACGTACATTTCAAAGTTGACAGCGTCGCCGTTGCCCGCAACCGCCTGTGCGCCGAATCCATTAACCGCCGACTGAATAAGCACGTTGGCGACCGAAAACACCACGCCTTGCAGACCGGCAGGCATTCCGATTTTTACAATACTTAAAATATAATCTTTTTTGACGCGCGAAGACTTGCGTATCTTAAACAGTCCGTCCTTCATTATAAACACCATAACGAGTGCGGCGGAAGCGATGTTGCATATTACGGTAGCCAGCGCAACGCCGGCAACGCTCATTTTAAACGCCGCCACAAACAGCACGTTAAGCCCGACGTTTAGCACGCCTGTCACCAAAAGAATAATAAGCGCTTTTTTGGTGTCCCCCACTCCGCGCAACACCGCCGCGCCAAAGTTGTAAACCATAAGAAACGGCATGCCTATAAAATAAATGCGCAGGTACTTTGTAGCCAGCGGAAGCGCGTCCTTGGGCGTATTCATCGCCTTTAACAGCGGCGCGGAAACACCTATGCCCAAACCAAGCAAGATGACGCCGCTGACCGTAGCGATAACAAGCGAAGTAAAAACAACGCTGTGCAGGTCGTCAGTCTGTTTTTTGCCGACATATGCGGCAATCAGCACCGTAACGCCCACCGACATTCCGGAAAACAGATTTATAAGCAGGTTGACCAAAGCGCCGTTGCTGTTGACCGCACTTTGCGCAACGCTCCCGTCAAACCAAAAAACAACCGCCATATCGGCGGAAGTAAAAAGCTGTTGCAATATTCCGCACAGCGCCAGCGGCAACGCAAAAATAAGGATATTCTTAAGCATAGGGCCGTTAAGCATATCCATTTGCTTGTGTTTTGCCGTACCGGTATTTTCTATATTTTTCTCCTGCGTATCGCTCACAAAATCATCATAGCACCGCAACAAAAAAATGTCAAATCTTTGCCGACGCAAAAGCAAGCAGTCGCACAAAAACGATTGACAAACCAAAGGGTTTATGCTATAAATACTTTAACAAAAAATTCTTACAAAAGGAGTTACATAAACATGAAAAGATGCGCAGTTTGCGGTGAAATCGTAGAAGACGGCGTGGACGTCTGCCCCGTCTGCAAGGCGACAAAATTTGTGCCCGTAGTCGAAGCAAAGTTTGCTTGCGAGCACCACGTGGGCGACGGTAAGGTCGAGGACAAGGAAGTCACGGAAGGGCTTAAGGCCAACTTTATGGGTGAATGCACCGAGGTGGGCATGTACCTTGCCATGGCGCGCGTTGCCGAACGCGAAGGCTATCCGGAAATCGCCGAAGCATACAAACGCTACGCTTACGAGGAGGCAGATCACGCTTCCAAGTTTGCCGAACTTTTGGGCGAAGTGGTTACCGATTCCACCAAGAAGAATCTTGAGCTCAGAGCGGCGGCGGAAGCGGGCGCTTGCGAAGGCAAGCTCATGCTGGCTAAGCGCGCTAAAGAACTCGGCTACGACGCCATTCACGACACCGTGCACGAAATGGCAAAGGACGAGGCTCGTCACGGCGCCGGCTTTGCGGGTCTTCTTAAACGCTACTTCGGCAAATAATCGAATAAATTTAAACCAAAGCAAAAACGGACGTGATTTTCACGTCCGTTTTTTTAATGCCGTTTTAGCGGCTCACTCTTAATTCCGAATTCCGAATTCAGAATTAAAATTCTATTTCCGTCACGTCGTCCGGTATGTAAATATCAAGTTCCTTTTGCAAGGTCGTATCGGGGGAAACCTTTTCCGCAGGCAAAATCAAGTACTTGGCTTCGCCGTCGGCAAGGATATTTCCGTCCATATCCATAACATAGCACTTTGCGGAATACGCGCGCGACAGCTTTTCCACATACATGCCCCTACCCTTGAGCGGCACGTCGTACGGCACGGGCTTGCGGTACTTTACGTTTATGTCCATAGTGACGGCGATTAGGTCGGGATGATCTGTCCAAAGCACTCTGCCCGCAAGCTCGTCAATCATGGTGGCAAGCATTCCGCCGTGCACTCTTCCCGGGTAGCTTTGGTGTTCGGAGCGGAATGTAAACAGTGCGCCCACCGATCCGTCTTCCATATTGTAAAACTGACCGCGCACTCCCGCGGTGTTTTCCATGCCGCAAATAAGGCACATATGCGAATTATTCTGCTTAGACAAAACCTTCATAACCTTCTCCTTTGCGCAAACGTATAGTCATTATATACCCTGCCCGAATCATTGTCAACCGCATGCGTATAGGCGGCGTTGCATTTCTAATCGTTTTCTAATCTTGCTCATATTGTTTTTTAAGAATTAAGTGCTATAATGTTTATAATTAAGACAAGGAGTTAATCATGAAAAAACTTGACAGAACGTTATCGGTTATAATTTTAGTCGCGTACGCAGTGCTATGGGTGATATCTTGGATAATGGCGTACAACTCGGTGCCCGAAGGTGTAATAACCGCCATGGCAATAACGCGCACGGTGGTGCTGTGCCTTATGTACGTAGTGGTGCTGTACAACGCGCTGGGGTGGACGCAAAGCTGGATTTTGCGTTTGGTGTTTTTGACGCTGGCGTTATTCCTGATAGCAAGCGCAATAGCCATTCGCGTTCCTACGGTTTACAACTACATTTTTGCCAACAATAACATCCCGCTGATGCTGTAAAATCCAAAAAACAGTAAAAAATGGGCATAAAAAGGACTTAAACGCATTGTTTTAGTCCTTTTTTGTTGTTTAAAAATTGACAAACGGCGGCGTTAGTGTTAAAATAAAGTATATCAATAAAGGAAGTTTTTATGTCGCAGGAA
The DNA here is from genome assembly GCA_022508405.1 of Clostridiales bacterium. Classification (GTDB taxonomy): domain Bacteria; phylum Bacillota; class Clostridia; order Christensenellales; family Pumilibacteraceae; genus Anaerocaecibacter. Next base: position 12,394 of record JAFLVI010000001.1, on the reverse strand, counting down.
CTTTACACAGGAATGGAAAAAGCGCCGCAACGTGCCATGCTCAAGGCGCTCGGGCTTACGGACGAAGAGCTGAACAAGCCGCTCATCGCCGTAATTTCTTCGCGCTCGGACATTGTGCCGGGGCATATGCATTTGGACGAAATAGCGGATGCGGTCAAGCGTGGCATTTGCGCGGGCGGTTGCACGCCGGTAACGCTTCCGTCTATCAGCGTGTGCGACGGCATAGCGGCGGGCGGCGCAGGGCTACGCTACTCCCTGCCCACGCGCGAACTGATTGCCGACAGCGTGGAAACAATGCTCATCTCGCACGGGTTTGACGGCGCGGTGTTTATTCCAAACAGCAAAAACGCCGTTGCGGGCATGCTTATGGGCGCGGCGCGCGTAAACATTCCGTCCGTATTCGTGACGGGCGGCCCCATGGAAAGCGGCATACTAAACGGCAAAAAAATCGGATTTGCGTCTTTGTACGAAGGCGTAGGCAATGTAAAGCGCGGATCCGTTAGCCTTGACGAATTGACAAATGCCGAAGCAATAGCCTGCTCCGCGGCGGGCAGTGCAAACGGCATGTATGCGGCCAATCCTTTGGGTTGCGTACTGGAAGCGCTGGGTATGGCGCTTGCCGGCAACGGAACGGCGCCGGCTATCGGCAGTGAGCGCACGCGCATTGCCAAAACAAGCGGACTTTGCGTTTGCGATCTAGTGCGCAATGCGGAAACGCCCAAAATGATACTCAATAAGCGCGCATTTACCAACGCGCTTAGGTTAGACTCGGCGCTAGGCGGCTCGGCGGGCACGGTCTTGCATTTAATGGCGGTTGCCGCGGAATGCAATATCCCGCTTAACCTTGACTATGTTCAAACCGTATCGAGCGCTACCCCCACGCTTGTATCCCTTCAGCCGTACGGCGAGGCGGACATGGCGGACTTCCACCGCGCGGGCGGCGTGCAAGCGGTGTTGCACGAACTTGCAAAAAGCAACCTTATAGACGGCTCGCTGCGCACCGTTTCAGGCAGTTCGCTTTCCGACCTTTACGAGCATGCGCACGTAAAGGACAGCGCGGTAATACACAAGATAGATAATCCGATCGCTACCGGCGGCATAGCTGTATTAAAAGGCAACCTTGCGGAAATGGGCGCGCTGGCAAAGCGCACAAATGCAAGCAAAGGCACAATAAGCGGCAAAGCAAAGTGCTTCGACCGCGAAGAAGACGCCGTAGAAGCCATATATTCGGGCAGAATCAAAAAGGGCGACGTAGTGGTAATTCGCTACGAAGGACCTAAGGGCGGCCCTGGCATGCGCGAAATGATCGCCGCGGCGGCGGCAATAGTCGGCATGGGTCTTGAAGACGACGTGGCAATAGTCACGGACGGCAGGATATCCGGCGTAACGCGCGGCACGGTAATAGGCCACGTCTGCCCCGAGGCTGCGGACGGCGGCAAGATTGCGCTCGTCAAGGACGGCGATATAATCAAAATAGACATAGCGGGCGGCAAGGTGTCGCTGGAAGTTCCCGCAAAGGAGCTTCAGGCCAGACAAAAAAAGCTTCGTCCCAAAGACCCCAACGCCACAGGCTGGCTGTTAAGGTATCAAAATCTAGTCACCACCGCCGCGGAAGGCGCGGTTCTCAAAAAGAAATTTTAATCAAAAAGGAGATATATCATGTTTGAAAAAATCCAACAAGAGCTTGCCGACTACTTTGGAATAGACGCAAGCAAAATCACACGCGAAACCACTTTTAAGGACGACCTAAAAGCCGACTCACTCGCGCTGATGGAACTTATGTTCAGTCTGGAATCCGAAACTGGCAAAACGCTGGACGACGACGTAATGGACAAAATCGTAACCGTCGGCGACCTTAGCGACATGCTGGAAAAATAAAACTTTTAAAAACAATTACCGACACCGCGTTGCGGTGTCGGTTTTATTTTTCAACCTTTTCTAATTCTTAATTCCGAATTACGAATTGTTTCTTATCTACAAATTTCATTTGTAGATAAGAAACAGATATACTCCGTTTGGAAAGCGAAAATACGGGTAGCCGTTGGATATATCGAAACCTATGTTGTCCACCTTGCCGTACGCCTTGCGTATTTCGGCGGAGTACATATCGGCGCTGTTCACCTGCGTTTTGCCGGAAAATTCCAGCTTGAGTTCTATCTTGCCTATCTTGCCCTTTTGCGCGGACACGGCGGAAAAAATTGCGTTAAGCTCGGATTGCGACTTAACCACGCGCGAATACGTTTTGTTCCCTATCTTTATTATTTCGCCCGAAAAGTAATCGTAATCGGCGTTTGCTGTAAACGGCGTATCCACAAAGTCGTGTCCGTTGGGCGCAAAGCTTTTTAGCGTATCGTCGCACACAAGCATAAAGCCGTGCGCAATCTGCTTGTAACTTTTGCCGCTTACGGCGTAATGCACCGCGTCCGACGTGACGTCCACGTTTAGCCACTCCCCGCCTATTTTCACCTTGTTCCATGCGTGAAGCGAAGACGCAAACGAGCCGGTAACGCGCACGCTTTGCAGCCCTTCCATAGCGCACAAAAAGTTAAACGCCCGCGCCAGTCCGTCGCACACCGCCTTGCCGTTTAACAGCACGCCGTCTATGTTGAAGGCGGGATTATCCGCATAGTCGGTGCCGCCCGCCTTGTACGAATCGTAAAGCGCAAAGTCGTAGTCGGTAGTGTAAATCAGCCAGTCGTGAATTGCATGCACGGTGTTTATCTCGCGCACCGATTCGTCCCATTCGTCGTGAATGTATGTCGACAAAAAATTATGCGCAGTGTCGTATATCGGTTTGACGGGATCGCCGTCTATAAAAACCGGTTTTTTGCCGTCATACACCACAGCGTCGTACAAAAGCGAAACGCGCTCGCGATACTGCTTGGCGGAAAGCGCTCCGGAAAACTCGGGCATTATAAATTGCTCGTACCCGTCTATGGGCACGGCATGCGCGGATTTTGCCGCGGAAATATGCGGCTGTATGTCGGGTGAAGTAATATCCATGCCGCAGCCGCACAGCATTACGGCCGAAGCAACAATCGCCGCAAAACACAAAAACAGCTTTCGGCTAAATCGCATAACGGAATCCGTTAAACGTGGCGGTTTTGCTTACGTCGCCGCGCAAAACGGTTAATTTAAGCACGTCGCCCGATCCGCTGCGGTGATACCTTAAAAACGCTCCCGTCACCTCGCAGATATCCGCTACTACTTCTACGCCGGATACCTTTTTATAGACTTCGATATTTCCAATCTTGGTAATAATATCGCCTACTTGAATTCCGCTTCCGCTGTTTGCGCCGACTACTACAAGCTTGCCGTTTTTATATTCGCAAGTTACGCCTATCTGCGACAAGTCCACCTGTCCTATGGCGGAATTTGTTTTTTTGTTCTCTACCGAAAACAATCCCACCTGACCGCCGCTGCTTGCGAGTATGCGCTTATACACCGGATACACAATGGATATCGGCGTGGCAAAGCCTGTGTTTTCCACATCGAACGCCGGATTATGAGTTGACGGGTCATCGGGGTTAAAGTCGACGGAACTGCTCATTCTGTACGTGCCCAGTCCCACAAGCCTGCCTTCCATATCAAACACGCCGCCGCCGCTCATGCCGGCGTTGATTACGGCTGTGGTACGAAATACCGGCACGGTCTTTGTTCCGCCTTTTCCAAACAGTTTGTCGCAGTCGAAAAGTTCGGCCTTGCGCGATATTATGCCGTCGTACGAAGCAATGCCCATGCTCATGGCATTGCCTATGGAAACAACATAGTCGCCTTCTTTAAACGTTACGTCGGGCGACACAACGTAGCTGCCGTCTATATCGTAGATAGGAAGTTCGTCATCGACGGTAACTATAATCACCGCCACGTCGTAATGCTCGTCATAGCCCTTGACGTCTCCAATATAGAAATCGTCATAGCCTGCAAACCGCACTTGTGGCTTTACGGACAAGACTCCGTCCACATACTGAGTAATAACGTGAGCATTGGTCAAAACCGTAACTTCTTTGCCGTCTCGCTTCATTGCAATTCCGCTGCCGCTAAGAGTACCGCACTGCACTTCCACAATGCTGTCCTTGCGCAAGGTTACAATAGCGGAAATGTGCTGCTGAACTTCCCCGTCCGATTTGACATACCATGGCTTCATACCCTTTTGCACCAGCCTTGCGGTGATGACTGACGAGCAAATGCCCACTGCAATGCACATGATTGTCATAACGGCAATCACAATCCAAACAAGTCGATTCTCTCGCTTGTGTACAGGTGTGCCTTTTACGGACGCATATCCGCCGTGCATGCTCTCATCCGCACCGTCGTCTTCCAACCTAGTTACATGCGCGGGCTCTGCCGGCAATTCGGGTTTAACGGCGACAAGCGGTAATTGATCGCGCGGAAGCATCATGTCGCTTATAGGCGGCACGGCGTCGACGGGCGCAGGCGCTTTTGATTCGCTTTCAATATTAAAATCCGGATTTTGCTTTTGTTCGTCCATATCGGTATTTTACCACAATTACAGGATATTGTCAACATCAATGCGCGACCGGATGGGCGTAACGAAATAATTGTCGATTACGTCGAGTATTATATGTATTCGACATATGTCGAATTGTTGTAATACCCGTTATTTTCGACATTAAACAACTGATTGTCGAACTTAATAAGTACTCGCCTTTTTCGACATTACGGCGTAAAAACGCAATAAAAAACCGCCGCATTTTTTGCGGCGGGCAAGGTTTTGCAACAGTACAATTTAAGCTCGGAAAATCTTATGCGAATTTTTGTAGTAGTCGGCGGGCTGGAATCTTCCGGTCATCTGCCAGTGAATGGGCGGCATGCCGTTATTTACCAGCCAGCTGTTCACCTTGGAGAACGGCTTGGAGCCAAAGAATCCGCGGTACGCCGAAAGCGGACTGGGGTGCGCGGAAGTCACAATAAAATTGCGGTCGGAAATGAGCGCAGTCTTTTCGCGCGCGCTCATACCCCAAAGAATGTATGCCACCGGCTTTTCTCGGTCGTTAAGCGAGCGGATAACCGCGTCGGTCAGCTGGTGCCAGCCCAAGCTTGCATGGGACTGCGCCTCGCCGGCGCGGACGGTGAGCGACGCGTTAAGCAGCAGTACGCCCTGATTGGCCCACCCGACAAGCGTGGTGTCGTCACTCGGCTGAACGTTAAGGTCGGACTTGAGCTCGGTAAAGATATTTACAAGCGAAGGCGGCATTTCCACGCCGTTATTGACGGCAAAGGCAAGCCCGTTTGCCTGACCCGCGCCGTGGTACGGATCCTGACCCAAGATGACAACGCGCACGGCGTCGTAGTCCACAAGCTGCAACGCGGCATAAATGCGGTCGCGCGGCGGGTACACGGTGTATCTACTGTACTCGCGGTCGACCGCTTCCATTAGCGATTTAAAATACGGCTTTTCGTATTCGGCGGATAACTTTTCGTCCCATTTTTCGGTGATGATCATAAAATTTTTTCCTTGGTTAATATTCGGACGCCATGATGGCACGGACTGCGGCGTTCATTATGCTTGAGATGTCGGTATTATCCACACCGTAAAAAATGACTTTGCCTTGACGAACGCCGTCCACTATGCGAGCGTCGCGTAGTATGCGCAGCTGGTGGGACACAGTGGTCTGGTTAAGACCGGTAACGGCGGCAATATCGTTTACGCACATTTTGGACACGGTAAGCGCAGAAAGAATTTTAAGCCGCGTGACGTCGGACAGCGCGCCGAAAAATGACGAAAGCGCCAACAATCCCGACCGAGACGGCAAGCTGTTTTCCACCTTTGCGGCGGTAAGACTGTCCAATAACAACGTGTTCATATGAGCAATATAACATATATATCGTTGTTTGTCAACGCCGAAAAAATTCGAGCCGACACGAATAATGTCGAAACCGTTATAGTATTATGAGCGTGCACCTGCACAATTTCGACAATTTTTGCATATACACTTTTGGCGAGTAATGTGGAGGTTCATATGCAGGACAATATTTTCAATCTTTTAATGTTAATCCTGATGATGGAAAACGGCGGCGGCACGGAAAACATAAACCAGCTTATACTCATGTTTTTGCTGATGAACGCGCAAAACAACGACGGCGACAACAATAACAACAATTACCACCGGTGCAGGCGCGACGACGGATACACTTTCTAATTAAGAATTAAGAATTAAGAATGCAGAATGAAAGTTGGTACGGCTTGCCATTTTGCATTGCGTTGTTGCTACACAGTTATAAACTGTGTGGTTTTTGTCACTCCGATAAACCGTAAAATATTCGCATTACAAAAACAGTAGTTTGTCGGTGACACGGCAACTACTGTTTTACATTTTTCGTTTTTTAAATTCCAATAAATTAAATCATTATTTTACATTCTGCATTCTGCATTCTAAATTCTGCATTTGCTACATTTTTTCCGGCGCGTCAAGTAGCACAAGGGACAGCCCGCGCTTTAATGCGTCCGCTACGCGTAAGGTAAGCTCCAATCTTGCTTTTTCCGTTTCCCCACCGCACATAATTCTGTCCGCGTTGTAAAATCTGTTAAACGCCTGACAGATTTTTACAAGCCTACGCGACACTACGGACGGCTCGTACTTGACAGCGGCGGCGAGTATGTTTTCGTCAAAGTCGGCAAGCAGTTTAACAACTTCGTACGCCTCGTCGTCCGTAAGCAAATTGCAATCCACGTTTTGCGAACAGCCGTAATTTGCCTTGGCAAGCACCGAGCGGCAGCGCGCGTGCGTATACTGCACGTACGGACCTGTTTCGCCGTCAAAGTTGAGCGCACTTTCCAGCGAGAAGTTTTTGTCCTTTTGTCTGCCGTCGTACAGCGCGCCGAATACGACCGCACCCACGCCAACGCTTTCCGCAACGCGCGTTTTGTCCTGCAGGTCGGGATTGCGCTCGGCAATGATTGCAGCCGCCTTTTCCACAGCCGAATCCAGCACGTCGCTAAGATACAAAACATTGCCCCGCCTAGTGGACAACGCCATGCCTTCCACGGACACCATGCCGAAGCTGACGTGTATCATATCGCTCGCCCACGGCTCGCCAAGTAGCTCCAGCACCTTAAAAAGCTGTTTAAAGTGCAGCGCCTGATGGCTTGCAACCACGTACAGGCATTTATCAAAATTATAATTTTCGTGACGGTAATACGCCGCGGCAAGATCGCGCGCAATATACAGCGAAGCGCCGTCGCTCCGCCTTATAAGCGCGGGCGGCATGTCGCCTGTAAGCTCCACTATTTCCGCGCCGTCGCTCATCTTAAGCAAGCCCTTTTGCTCCAGCTTTTTTTCGACTGCCGGAACCTTGTCCACATAAAAGCTTTCGCCGAGATAGCTGTCAAACTCTATGTTAAGCCGAGCGTACACCTTTTTGGCCTGCTCGAGCGTAATCGCTTTAAACCGCTCAAACAGTCCCACCGCGTAGGGGTCGCCGCTTTCTATCTTTTTGGACCACTCGCGCGCCTCGGCGGCAACGGCCTCGTCCTTTTCCGACTCGCTGTGATAGCGAACGTACAATTCCAAAAGTTCGTCCAGTCCGCGCGCGTTCAGCCGACCTTCGTCACCCCAACGCCTGTATGCGGAAATAAGCCCGCCAAACTGCGTGCCCCAGTCGCCCAAGTGGTTAATGCCTACTACCCGCGCACCCAGCTCGCGAAAGATTTTGCACAGCGATCCGCCTATGACTGTCGTCATAAGATGTCCTATATGGAATGGCTTGGCTATGTTGACGGATGAATAATCAAGGCACACGGTTTTGCCGGCAAGCGGCTTGTACTCGCCGCCGCTTTCAAACGCACGCCTGACAAACGCGTTGCGCTCGATAGTAAAATTGAGATAGCCGTTTAGTGCCTCCGCCTTTATTCCGTCTATTTTAATGCGAGATACGGCGTCCGCAGCAATCATTGCGGGCGCTTTACGCAAAATCTTGGCAAACTTAAAGCACGGAATGCAGTAGTCGCAAAACTCGTCGGATGCGGCAACGTCGCTTATCTCCAACCCTTCCAGCACGTCTTTTGCCGAATTGTATATTAAAGTCTTATAATCGAACATATGTTCACCTGTGAATATGTAGTAAATTCGGAATGAGGAATTCGGAATTCGGAATTATAGTTAAATTTTCTTAGAACGTATATGAGAGCGCGGAGAAGCAGTTAGGCAAGGCAACCGAGCGGCGGCGAAGAGGAGTGTGCAACCACCTACATGACTCGAGACGCCGCGAAGGTTAACGCCGCATAACGATGCATATACGCGCTCGAATTATACATTAAATTTAAACTCAACCACATCCCCATCTTTCATAACATAATCCTTACCTTCGCTCCTTAGCTTGCCTGCGGCTTTGGCGGCGGCAAGCGAGCCGCAAGAGATTAGGTCGGAATAGGATACGATTTCCGCGCGAATAAATCCGCGTTCAAAGTCGGAGTGGATTTTGCCCGCCGCTTTAGGTGCGGTAGTGCCCTTTTCTATCGTCCACGCGCGCACTTCCTTTTCGCCCGCGGTAAGGTAGCTCATAAGCCCCAAAAGTTCGTATCCGGACGTGATTACGCGCTCCAAGCCGGATTTGGAAAGCCCCAGCGCTTCAAGGTATTCGGCGCGCTCGTCTTTGGGCAGCTGCGATATTTCGTTTTCCGCCTTGGCGCAAATATCTATTACCGCCGCATCGTCGGCTTTGGCGTATTCGGTTATTGCCTGCACGTACTTGTTTGCCGCCGCGCCGATGTCGCTCTCGGAAATGTTGGCGCAGTAAATAATGGGCTTTACGGAAAGCAAAAACTGTCCGTCAACCGTGCACAGCGTTTCGTAATCGAGATTGAGCGAACGCAAGGACTTGCCGTTGTTTATGCACTCGGTCATGCGCGTCAAAAGCTCCAATGCTTCCGCCGCTTTTTTATCACCGCTTTTAACAACCTTTTCAAACCGCGCACGGCGCTTTTCTATGCTTTCAAGGTCTGCAAGCATGAGCTCGGTGTTTATCGTTTCGGCGTCGCGCACCGGATCCACCGATTCGGACACGTTGATTATATTCTCGTCGTCAAAACAACGCACAACTTCTATAATGGCGTCGCATTCGCGGATATGCGACAGGAACTTATTGCCCAGTCCTTCGCCGTGCGACGCGCCTTTTACAAGCCCCGCAATGTCCACAAACTCGATGACGGCGGGCACGACGCGCTTGCTATTGTACATTTTTTCAAGCACACCAAGACGCTCGTCCGGAACGGCGACAACGCCCACATTGGGCTCGATTGTGCAAAACGGATAATTTGCGCACTCCGCGCCGGCTTCTGTAATGGCGTTAAACAGCGTACTCTTGCCCACGTTGGGAAGACCTACAACTCCGATTTTCATACTCGCTCCAAGTAAATATTGAATATATTTTACAATATATAAATTATCATGTCAAGCAAAGCAAATTCAATGCGAAATTAAGAATGTGTAATCAGCCGCCAAACGGCATTATATATGAGATTGCAATCTTTCTCATTATGACAAAAAAAATTATTGCACATTATTGTTTTATCATTATGATGCAACGCCGAACAATCTCAAACTATTTTTAATTAGAAATTCCGAATTAAGACTTTCTTTTGGCTATGCCAAGAGAAAGTCTATTCTGTCGCCTTCCACTTTGTCCACGATTATATTCACTTTGTCGCCCAGACCGAACGAGGCTCTGCCGCAGGAAATACACATGCGCTTACCGTCAAAAGAAGCGGCGGGCGGAAGAGTGTTCATGCGCACAAGCCCTTCGGCGGAATTACTCAGCTCCACAAAAAATCCGAAGTCTGTCACCGAGCTTATTGTGCCGCCGTACCTTTCGCCTATGTGGTGCAACATGTATTCCGCTTTTTTAAAGTCATCCACCTTGCGCTCGCAGTCCTGCGCTATGCGCTCGGCCTTAGAGCTTTTTTTGGCGGCGTCTTCCACAAAATCCCTGTACTTTACGGCTGCTTTAAATCCGCCGTGCAGATACGCCTTGATAATGCGGTGAATGGCAAGGTCGGGATATCTGCGTATGGGCGAAGTAAAGTGGCAGTAATATTCTTCCGCCAGTCCGAAGTGACCTTTGTTTACCGGCTGATAATCGGCCTTTTGCATGGCGCGAAGCGTAACCTTGCTTACCGCCGCCGAAATATCATCGGGTACGCTGTCCAGTAGCTTTGCCACCTGCGAAGGCACGGGACAGACGGGACAGCTGAGCCTTACTCCCACCGCTTCCAGATAGTCGTTGAGCGCGACAATCTTTTCGGCAGAAGGGCGCTCGTGGACGCGGTACACAAACGGCATTTTGGCTATTCCGTTAAACCTTTCGGCAACGGCGCAGTTGGCGAGTATCATAAACTCTTCTATTATCTGCATGGATAAAAGCCGCTGTTTTTTGGCTATATCGGTAACCCGCCCAAACTCGTCAAACTTGATTTCCGCTTCGGTCAAATCAAAGTCGATAGACCCGCGACTTTTGCGCAGCTTCATGCGCTTAATCGCAAGCTCCTTCATTATCTCAAGCGACGGCACGACGTGAGTAAACTTTTGCCTGAGATTATCGTCGCCGTCCAGCATTGCTTGCACGCCGGTGTAAGTAAGCCGCGCGGCGGATCTTATTACGCCTTCGCAAATTTCGGACTTAATGCGGTTGCCGTCGTCGTCCAGCTCGATTATTGCGGCAAGCACCAGTCGGTCCTCCCCCTCGTTTAGCGAGCACAGTCCGTTAGACAGCGTTTCGGGCAGCATGGGAATAACGCGATCGGCAAGATACACGCTTGTCCCGCGAAGCAACGCTTCCCTATCCAAAAACGACTTTTCCGTAACGTACTGCGCTACGTCCGCAATATACACGCCCAGTGTGTACCCGTCCGCAGTCCTTTCAATAGACACCGCGTCGTCAAAGTCCTTGCTGTCCGCGCCGTCTATGGTAAATATTATCTTGTCCCTAAAGTCACGGCGGTACGGCGCGTTAGCTTCTGTTTGGTCTATCTTATCGCCGAAGCGCTCGGCTTCGTCTATTGCGCCCTTGGGAAATTCTGTGCGAAGGTTGTGCGACGCTATAACCGATTTAACGTCCATGCCGATCTCGTCGGACCGTCCCAACACGGACACAACTTTGGCCTTATCGCCCATGGAAGTAATAACAAGCTCTATTACAACTTTATCGTGTACGCTCGCTCCGTTAGACGCGACAAGCTCCAGTTTTTCCCCGTAGTGTTTGTCGTCGGGCAGAACAAAAAAACTATTGTCAAAATAAACCACCGTTCCGACAATGCCCATGGGATTCTTTTCCAGTATCTCTATAACGCGCCCTTCGCGCCGTCTGCCGTTTCCGCGCGACGACGGTCTGTCTTCGGTAATAAGCACCCTTACGGTATCGCCGTGCCGAGCGCCGAAAAGGCTGTTGCCGCCAATAAACACGTCGCCCTTTTCGGTGCCGACAAACCCGAACCTGTCGCCCTTGCAGTCGATAACTCCGGTAACAATATCTATTCCGCCGTCAAATATTCCGCGCGGATGTTTGTAATGCTTGGTATTTTTCATGTTATATCCTAATTATATCCTATAAATTACCGCAAAAAAAAGTGGAGCGTATCGCTCCACAGCTTTGATTACCATTGTGCAAACAGCAACGTCACAAAGAACCCTACCGCCAAGAGACCCTCGATAATACCGAGTATAACGGTAAGCTTTTTCATGACCGACTCGAGCGACTTTGACTTATCCTTTGCGTAAAAGGTGTCGCGCTGACCTGTGAGCGCGCCCATACCGGACGACGACGAAGGCTGAAACATAATAACAACAATCAACGCCAGTGCAATAAGCACCATGAGCGATATAATGACTATTCTTACGTACGATAAAGCGGAATACATAATAATCTCCTTTTTACAGCCTAACTATTGTATCATACCAAAATCCAAATAGCAAGCATTTTTTGACTATAATACAAAAAACTTTACTTGATTTTTGTAAAAAACGAGCAAAAATATTAAAATTACTCCAAATTTTTAAAAAACAAAACCAACCATACACGTTGTATGGCTTTAAATACAAAAATATGTAGCGGCGACAAATCACCCGATTTGTACTTAGAAAGTATTATTGCGGAGCAGAATTAGCGTGGTCTGATTCTTCTTTGTACTTTTCGATTACCAGTTTAGCAATATAATCGCGAGTTTCGTTGTTTATGGGGTGTGCGATGTCGCGGAATTCGCCTGTGCCCATTCTTTTGTTGGGCATTGCCACAAAAAGACCGCCCTCGGCTTCTACCACTCGCAAGTCATGCACCACAAAACAGTCATCTATTGTGATGGACGCAGCGGCTTTGAGCTTGCCGGGTTCTTTAACGAGGCGGAGTCTTACCTCGGTGATTTCCACAATTCTCCTCCAAA